>DATGOB010000240.1:0-101795 GCA_036010205.1 Promicromonospora sp.
CCGAGTGACTACCTCGCCACGTGTGGTTCGGGCGGGGTGGGGAGCGGAGAGGCCGTACCCGCGAAAGCGGCGGCGTCCTCGTCGATCAGGAGCGTCGCCGGGACCGCGAGGCTGCGCAGCGCCCGGCCGAGAGCAGGGTCGCGGAGCAGGGCGGGGGAGTCGGCGTCCTCGTCGTCCGGCAGCGGGCGGACGGCGGCGAGCACGAGGTTGCCGTAGCGCCGGCCCTTGAGGATCGCCGGCTCGGCCACGACGGCGAGCCGGCCCTGCGCCGCGGCGTCCGGCCCGAACACCTGCGCGAGGGTCGCGACCTCGCGTCGCGCGGTGGACAGCGGCGGCCGGTCCGCGCAGTTGACGAGAAGGGCCCCGCCGGGGCGCAGCACGCGGAGGGCCTGCTCGGCGAAGCCGGTGCCGACCAGGTGCGGAGGCGTGCTGTCGTTCGCGAAGACGTCGCGCACCACCACGTCCCACGACGCGTCGCGGGCGCCGGCCAGCGCGCGTGCGGCGTCGTCGGCGCGCAGGCGCAGCAGGGGCGAGCGGGGCAGGTCGAACCACTCGCGCACGAGCTCGAGGAGCCGGGCGTCCAGGTCGACGCCGAGCTGGCGGGAGCCGGGCCGCTCGTGCTCGACGTGCCGGGCGAGGGCGCTGCCCGCCGCGCCGAGGTGCAGCACACGGAGCGGTCCGGGCGGCAGGAGCGCGAGGACGGCCGCCATCTGCTGCATGTACTCGAAGTCGAGGAAACCGGGGTCGGCGAGGTCGAGCCCGGAGCTCGGCACGCCGTTGACGTGCAGCGTCACTCGTTGTGGGAAGTCGGGGTCCCGGACCACCTCGGCGGTCCCCGTGTCGATCGGCACGGGGCCGGAGGGCAGCTCCGCGGGGAGTGTCAGTGGTGCGGAGGATGATGGTCGGCGTCGGGCGGTGCGGCGGGCCATGGGGACAGTCTCTCCCGGGTCCGGGGCGCGCTTGACAGAGTAGAACGTATGTTCGATAGTGTCGCACAAGGGGTTCGATCGGAGGTTCGAGATGGGCACCATGCACTCTCAGGGCGCGCGTGACGTCGTCGCGGCGCGGATGCTCGTGCCGCGCGCGGTCCCGCCGGGCGTCAGTGCCCTGCTGCGCAAGGCGGACGCGGAGCTCGCCGAGGCGGCGCGTTCGGCCGACCCCGGGGACCGGTTCGTGCACGCGCACCTCGCGGCCATCCGGTCGGCGGCCGCCGTCGTCGCGCTGCGGGGCAAGCCGTCGGCCCGCTCCGGAGCGCGAACGGTCTGGGACATGCTCGCGCACGCCGAGCCGGATCTGGCCGCCTGGTCCGGGTACTTCGCCTCCGGGGCGCCGCTGCGCGCCGCGGTCGACGCCGGCAGGCCCGAGCAGGTCGACGCCGCCCGCGCGGACGAGCTGCTCGCGTGCGCGGAGGACTTCCGGGACGAGGTGGCGATGCTCGTGGATCCCGACGCCGGGTTCTCGACGCAGCGGCTGACCCTCGTGCCCGAGGCGTCGTGACCGCGCAGGCGGGTGTGCAGGCAGGGGAACGGGGCGCAAGCACGATGAGCGGCGAGGGGGCGCGGTGAGCAAGGGGCCGCGCTCGGCGGCAGCGCGACGGGACTGGGGGTCGGACGAGACCGGCTGCTCGGTGCTGCATCTCGACATGGACGCGTTCTTCGCGTCCTGCGAGCTGGTGCGCCGACCCGAGCTGCGCGGCAAGCCGGTGATCGTCGGCGGGCAGGAGCGTGGCGTGGTGCTGGCCGCGACCTACGAGGCGCGGGCGTTCGGCGTCCGCTCGGCGATGCCCATGACCCGGGCGCGCCTGCTCTGCCCGCAGGCCACGATCGTCCCGCCGGATCACACGCTCTACCGCGAGGTGTCGCGGTCGGTCATGGCGCTGCTGCACGAGGTGACCCCGCTGGTCGAGCAGATCAGCGTGGACGAGGCGTTCCTGGACGTGAGCGGAGCCCGCCGCCGGCTGGGGTCGCCGACCGCCATCGGGGCCGAGCTGCGGCGCCGTATCCAGGCCGAGCACGGCGTCACGGCCTCGGTGGGCGTCGCGCGCAACAAGTTCGTCGCCAAGCTGGCCTCCACGCACGCGAAGCCCGACGGCATGATGCTCGTGCCCGCGGCGGCGACCGTCGACTTCCTGCACACGCTGCCGGTAGGCGCGCTGTGGGGTGTGGGGGAGAAGACGGAGAAGTCCCTCGCTGCGTGGGGGATCACCACGGTCGCCGAGCTCGCGCACGCCGACCTGCCGAGCCTGCAGGCTGCCGTCGGCCGGGTCGGGGGCGCCCACCTGCACGACCTCGCGTGGGGCCGCGACCCGCGCCCGGTGGTGCCGGAGCAGCGCGAGCACAGCATCGGCGCCGAGACGACCTTCGACACCGACCAGCACGACACCGAGGCGGTGAGTCGGCGGGTGCTCGAGCTGTCCGACCGGGTGGCCGCCCGCCTCCGCCACCAGGGTGTGCTGGCCCGGACGGTCTCCGTCAAGGTGCGGTCCAGCGACTTCGCGACGTTCAGCCGATCGCGAACGCTCGACGGCCCCACGGATGTCGCGCGCGAGATCTATCTGGTGGCGCGCGACCTCGTGGCGAACGTGGACCTGAACGGTCTCCCGGTCCGGCTCGTGGGCGTCCGGGGCGAGAATCTGGTGCAGCGCGACGGTTCCGTGCAGCAGCTCACGCTCGAGGAGGCGGTCGACCCGCGGTCCGGCGCGCAGCGCGAGGCGGAGCTCGCGCTCGACGCCGTGCGTCAGAAGTTTGGAAGAACCGCGATCGACCTGGGCGTACATCACAAGAACGGCACGCATCGATACTGATCTGCCCCTATAGTCGCTGGTATGCCCGGGATGTCGACTACCAACGGCGGCCGGGTCGTCCTATCCTGGAAGGGACACTGTTCCTTTGCGAGATCCGGGGGTCTCGATGCCTCTGTCCGAGTACGAGCAGCGGGTGCTGGAGCAGATGGAGCGTGCTCTGACGTCAGACGACCCGCGCCTGGCGAACACGCTCCAGTCCACCGGTCGCGGTAACGCTCTGCGTTACGTGCTGTCGGGGGCCGGCGTGGTCGTCGGTCTGCTCCTTCTGGTCGTGGGTGCGGCGACGTCGCAGACGTGGCTCGGGGCCATCGGTTTCGTGCTGATGTTCGCCGGCGTGGTCTTCGCGTTCTTCGGACCGCGTAAGAAGCAGGAGGGACCTGTCGGCGTCGTGGGCGACGACGGCACGGTCCAGCCACCGCAGGGCGGGGCTGCACGGCCCCGCAAGCGCCAGGGCAGCGGGGGCTTCCTCGCCCGCCTGGAGGAGCGCTGGGAGAACCGGCGCAACGAGGGCGGCCGCTGACCGAGCGCACCGCCCGGATCTCGGACTCGCAGAAGACTCGACCAGGAGCCGGACCCCCGAGGGGTCCGGCTCCTGCTGTCCCCGCCCGAATTGTTGAGTGCGGGATCTTCGCCCTTCTGGCACACAGAAAAGGGCGAAGATCCCGCACTCAGCGAGTGGCAGTCGGGGTCAGGGCTTGGGCCAGCGACGCCGTGAGCGCGGCCGTGAGGTCCTCCAGCTCGGCGGCTGTCGGCGGTGTCGAGCGGCGGGCGTACCGTTCGGCCTCCGCGGCCGTGGCCAGGGCGCCGAGCCGCTCGGCGACGTCGTCCGGCAGTGCGGCACCGGTGCGGGCGCGCACCTCCTCCGCGATCTGTGCCGGTGCCTGCCGGAGCGTGACCGACGGCCCGAGCCGCACGCCCTGCTCCGCGAGCACGGCCAGCACGCGCGACCACGCGAGCTCCGGGTCGAGCACCTCCGGCGCGGCCCGGCGCCGGGTGAGCAGCCAGAAGATGCCGCCCAGCAGCGCGAGCACGACGACCGCGGCCAGCACCCACGCCCAGCCGGGCAGCGTCGCGTCCGACACGGTCCGCTGGCCCGAGGTGTTCGACGACGCCGTGGCCTCCGACTGCTCGGGCTGGCTGCTCGGCTGGGTGGTCGGCACCTCCGGCGCCCGGGAGGTCGTCGGCGCAGCGCTCGGCAGGCTGCCGGCCTCGGGGTTGGCATAGGAGGGCAGGGGACCGGTCTGCACCTGCGGGGTGGGCTCGAACCGCACCCAGCCGACGGTCGGGAAGTAGATCTCCGGCCACGCGTGCGAGTCCTGGCCCGTGACCCGGTAGCCGCCCTGCCCGTCGGGCCGACCGGGCAGCCAGCCGACGCCGATGCGGGCGGGGATGCCCAGGCTGCGCGCCATGACCATCATCGAGAGCGCGTACTGGGTGCAGTAGCCCTCCTTGTCCTGCAGGAAGTCCCAGACGGTGTCGGAGGAGCCGCGGTAGTCGGCGTCGGGGTCGTACACGAAGCCGGAGCCGGAGCGCAGGTGGTTCTGCAGCGCCACGGCGGCGTCGAACCGGGTCGGCGCGTCCCCGGCGACCCGGCGGGCGTACTCGGCGATGTCGTCGCGGTGCTCGGTGTCCGGCACCTCGGTGTATCCCGCCGAGCGCGGGTCGCCCGTCCGGGGCACCGCGCGCAGCCGCGCGGGCGTGAGCTGCCGGTCGACGACGCCGACGCGGTACTCGGAGCCCGGCTGCGTACCCGCCTGGCTGCGCACCTCGTCGCGCAGCGGGTCGTAGGCCCAGCCGCCCGCGACGTCGACCTGGCGCGGCTCCAGCGGCAGCGGCAGCTCGGCGCCGGTGAGCTGGCCGATGCGGACGTCGACCGGGCGCACGTCGCCGGTGCCGCCCTCGCCGGGCGGCGCCAGCACCGTCGACCGGTCGAAGTCGACCCCGCCGGAGGGTACGTTGCGGTGGGTCTGGACGCCGTCGAACGCCGTGAGGGTCATGACGCGCAGCGGGCCCAGCGGCGTGTCGTCCGGCAGCGTGTACGTCAGCACGGTGTCGCTCGAGCGGGCGCTCAGCGGCTGGCGCATGTCGAGCTCCGAGGAGAGCTCGACGGTGTCGGACGGCGTCGAGACGAGCTGGTTCCACGTGCCCGCGAGGGCGGGCAGCGCGGCCGTGCCGTTCGCGACGCCCAGCGACGCGACGGCGACGGCGGCCGCCGTCCCCGCCGTGATCCACGACCGGAACCGCTGGGCGCGGCGCACGGCGGCGGAGTCCGACCCGGCGACCCTGCCCGGCGTCACGCCGACCGGGTCGACCGTGAGCAGCAGGAGCATCGCCGTGACGCTGACGGCGAAGACGAACCACGGCACCTCACCGATCAGGGTGAGCGGCGGCGTCCACAGCAGCAGGAGCGGGATGCCGGCGAACCCGGGCATCCGGGCCCCGGCAAGGGAGTCGACGACCAGGAGCACCAGGAGCGTGCCGCCCACGGCGACCATGCTGATCGCCTCGTCGGGGCCGACGGGGGCGACCTGCGTGCTCATGGTCTCGGTGGCCTGGCGGAAGCGCTCGAGCACCCGGTCGAGCGCCGCGGGGCCGACGAAAGGCTCGAAGCGCTGCCCGGGGCCGCCGTAGCGGGCGAGCAGGAACCAGGACGCGACGAGCGTGCCTGCGGCGGTGGCGACGAAGGCCGCGCTCCCCGAGGCGCGGTCGGCGGCCCGGTCGGCGCTCAGCCCCTGGCCTGCCGCGCGGCGGACCGCCGCGCGGTCGACGGCGTTCCGCAGGAGCAGGTACCGCACGACGGCGCTGGTCGCGGACACGAGCACGACGCCGACGGTGCCGACGGTGAGCCACGCGCCCGGGTCGATGACGAGCGTGAGCGCGTGCATCGACGTGACAACGGCGATCGCGACGAGGACGGACGAGGCGACGGTGCGGACCAGGGGTCCGCGGTGGGCGGGGATCACAGGGCACCCTCCGCGAGCAGGGCCCAGGCTCGTTCCGGGTCGGTACGGGACGGTGTGGTGCTGACGTGCCATCCGGAGGCGCGCAGCTCGGTGGACGTCTCGTCGAGCTCGTGGCGGAAGCCCTCGCCCCGTGGCTCGACGAGGAGCGCCCAGCACGTGCCCTCGACGCCGAGGGCGGCCAGGCTGCGCCGCGCCTCGGGGTCGTGCGGGCCGAGCACGGCGACGACGATCTCACCGGCCGTGCGCGCGAGCCGGAGCGCCTGGGCGGTCCGTGCGGTGGCCTGGTGGCCCTCCGAGCTGCCGCGGTGCCCGCGCACGTCGACGCAGGCGTCGAGGATCGCGGCCCGGCCGGCCCGCGTGCCGACGAACCGCGCGCTCTCGAGCATCGGCGCCACCGTGGTGGTCACGAGCCGGGTCGGGTGCCCGGCGTCGAGGAACGACGTCGCGACGGAGGCGGCGAGCTCGACGGCCCACTCGCCGTCGTCGACGGCGGCGGGGCGGCGCAGGCCGGTCGCGTCCTGCCAGTGGGGCAGCAGGGAGCGGTCGAGCAGCACGGTGACGGGGCGCACGCCCGCGCTCTCGTCGGCGCGCACCATGAGCTGTCCGCGCCGGGCGGCGCTGGCCCAGTGCACGCGGCGCGGGTCGTCGCCCGCGACGTACTCGCGCAGCACGGAGTCGTCGGTCGACTGCAGGCGGGCGCCCGTGGCCGAGTGGTCGACGTCGCCGACCGACCGCGTGCGCACGGCGAGCTCGACCGTGCGCGGCCACACGGGGACGTGCGTCGCACTGCCGAGCGGCTGGGTGGCGCGGACCAGGCCGAAGACGTCGGTGCGCGTGGTGAGCAGGGGGCCGAGCGGCCACCGGCCGCGGCGGGTGGGTGTGAGCGAGTAGTGCACGGCGATGCGGTCGGCCCGCGCCGAGACACGCGCCCTGATGCCCTGGTGGCCTGCCAGCTCGTGCGCCGCCTGCTCGGACAGACGCAGCCGGGACAGCCGCTCGTACGCGGCGCCGCTGGTCTGTCGTGCAGCGACGAGCAGGCCGACCTCAGCCGTCCGGTCCCGGACCACGGGGTTGGGGGACACGGTGCGCGTCACGCGCAGCGCGCCGCGGCCGGACTCGAGCCGCTGCGTGCCGATGACCACCCACGCGACCCCGACGGCGAGGAGCGCGGCGGCGCCCAGCCCGACGAGGTGCGGGAGCGTGAGCACGAGCCCGAGCGGCACGAGCGCGACGCCGAGGACGGTCGCCCCGACGCCGCGCGAGGTCAGACGGACCCTGCTGATGCGGGCGACGGTCTCGCGCCAGGTCGAGCGTGCGGGCCGGCGAGCGGTCGCGGGGGATGACATGCGTCCGTCGCCCGGCCGCTCAGAACGGGCGCCGGTCGGCCGGCTCGAGCGCCGGGACCGGTGTGCGCTGGACGAGCTCGTCGACCAGGCTCTCGGGCGTCACGCCGCTCAGGCGCGCCTCGGTGGTGAGGATGAGCCGGTGCGCGAGCACGGGCCGGGCGAGTCGCTGGACGTCGTCCGGCAGCACGTGGTCGCGGCCGCCCATGGCCGCCATGGCCTTGGCCGCCCGCAGGAGCTGGAGCGAGGCGCGCGGGGAGGCGCCGAGGCGCAGGCTCGGGTGCTCGCGCGTGGCGGCGACCAGCCCGACGACGTACCGCTTGACCGACGGCGACGCGTACAGGGAGCGCACCTGCTGCGCGAAGCGGACCATCGACGGCCCGTCGGTGACGGCCTGGAGGTGGGCAAGCGGCGTCGTCGCCTCCTGGCGGTCGAGCATGAGCATCTCGGCCGACAGGTCCGGGTAGCCCACGGTGACACGGGCCATGAACCGGTCGCGCTGCGCCTCGGGCAGCGGGTAGGTGCCCTCCATCTCGACCGGGTTCTGGGTGGCGACGACGAGGAACGGCCGGGGGAGCTGGTGGGTGGTGCCGTCGACCGTCGTCTGGCCCTCCTCCATGCACTCCAGCAGCGCCGACTGGGTCTTCGGCGAGGCGCGGTTGATCTCGTCGCCGATGACGATGTTGCTGAACACCGGGCCCGGCCGGAACTCGAACTCGTGGCTGCCGGTGCGGAAGATGTTCACGCCGGTGAGGTCGCTGGGCAGCAGGTCGGGCGTGAACTGGATGCGCCCGACGTGGCAGTCGATGCTGCGCGCGACGGCCTTGGCGAGGGTGGTCTTGCCGACGCCGGGAACGTCCTCGACGAGCAGGTGGCCCTCGGCGAGGAGGACGGCGAGGGTGATGTCGGCGAGGCCGGGCCGGCCGGTCACGACGGACTCCACCGCCGCGCGGACGCGGGCCATGGTGTCCACCAGCTCGTCCAGCGCGCCCGGTCCGGGGACGGCCTGGCTGCCGGCCCCGCCGAACTGTGGTTCCGCGAGGCCGGACGTGGCGGGTTCCGTGTGCACGAAAAGAGACCTCCATCGGCCGGGTTGTCAGGCCGCTCTCTGGCGCGCGAGCGCGCGGGCTGGACCCGGGCGGCTGTGGCTCGCCCGGCTGGTCCAGCGTAGTAGAGATGTAAAGCACTCTGTTGTCTGCGTCACGCGGTCTTCACAGTTCCCGGGGCGTTTTTTGCCCCGGCCTCACGGCCCCGCCACCACCTTCGGCCAGGCGCGGGACGATGCGCCTCAGGCTCGGACCGACCCGACATTCCGCGCCGCGCCGGACCGCAAATTACTCCACTCACTCTTTACCTCTTTGACCTGCGCATTGAGGCGGGCTGGGGAGTTCTCCCCACGGTTTTTCCGAGTGTGGTGGTGGAAAGTGGAGTAGCGTGGAGTATGCGGGAGCGAGAGGAGGTGTCGGCCCATGACTGCGATGACGGAAGGATTCGCCGGACTGGGCCTGCTCCTCGGGACGTACACCCCGAAGCTGGACGAGAAGGGTCGCCTGATCCTTCCCGCCAAGTTCCGGGGTCGTCTGTCCAGCGGTCTGGTCATGACCAAAGGGCAGGAACGGTGCCTCTTTCTTCTCCCGATGGACGAGTTCCAGCAGATCTACGCGCAGATCCGGCAGGCGCCGGTGACGAGCAAGGCTGCACGGGACTACACGCGAAACTTCCTGGCGGGAGCGAGCGACGAGGTACCGGACAAGCAGGGCAGGGTCTCCATCCCGGCGCACCTGCGCGAGTACGCAGGCCTGGATCGCGAGGTGGTCGTGATCGGGGTCGGCACCCGCGTGGAGGTGTGGGACGCGCAGGCCTGGGCCACCTATCAGGAGGAGACCGAACCCGACTACATCGACCAGGCCGAGGAGATCTTCCCCGGGCTGAGCTTCTAGGCCACGGCCGTACGGTCAGGCCTCCTCCCGCAGGATCCGGCGCACTTCCCCGCCGCCGGAACCGTGCGGAGGGAGACCTGACCGGACGGGGGCACAGGACGGCAGCACAGAACGGCAGGACGCAGGAGACGCACGAGAGGAGGCACCGATGAACGCGACACAGGACCGGCCCGGCACGACGGGGGACGCCGCCGACCGCCACCTCCCGGTGCTGCTCCAGCGCTGCGTCGACCTGCTCGCGCCCGCGCTCGCCGCGCCGGGCTCGGTGCTGGTCGACTGCACGCTCGGCATGGGCGGCCACACGGAGGCCGTGCTCGAGCAGGTGCCGACGGCGCGGGTGATCGGCATCGACCGCGACCCGCAGGCGCTGGCGCTCGCGGGCGAGCGGCTGTCCCGGTTCGGCGACCGTTTCACGCCCGTGCACGCGGTGTACGACGAGATCGGCGAGGTGGTCGACGAGCACGCGGGCGGCGCCGTCCAGGGCGTGCTCATGGACCTCGGGGTGTCGTCCCTCCAGCTCGACGAGGCCGACCGCGGCTTCGCGTACGCGCAGGACGCGCCGCTCGACATGCGGATGGACCCCACCACGGGCCTCACCGCGGCGGACGTGCTCAACACGTACGACGAGCGCGACCTGACGCGGATCCTGCGGGAGTACGGCGAGGAGCGGTTCGCGGGGAGGATCGCGCGGGCCGTCGTGCGGCGCCGGGCCGAGCGTCCCTGGGACCGCAGCGGCGAGCTCGTCGAGCTGCTGCGCGCCACCATCCCCGCCGCGACCCGCAAGACCGGCGGCCACCCGGCCAAGCGCACCTTCCAGGCGCTGCGCATCGAGGTGAACGGTGAGCTCGAGGTGCTCGAGCGGGCCGTGCCCGCCGCGATCGAGGCGCTCGCGGTGGACGGCCGGATCGTCGTCGAGTCCTACCACTCCCTGGAGGACCGGATCGTCAAGCGCGCGATCGCGCGGGGAACGACGTCGTCCGCGCCGGCGGGGCTGCCCGTCGAGCCGGAGACCCACCGGCCGTACCTCGAGGCGCTCACCCGGGGCGCCGAGGAGGCGGACGCCGTCGAGCTCGAGCGCAACCCGCGCTCGGCCTCGGTGCGTCTGCGCGCGGCCCGTCGCCTGCGCCCGACGCCGGAGCACCTGCTCGACCCCGCAGGGAGCAGCGCACGCAGGAACCAGCACCACCCCCAGCACGACACAGCGAAGGAGGACCGCCGATGAGTGCCCTGAACGCCGCGACGGCCCGTGCCGCCCGTCCCGCCGAGGTGCCGCGCACCCGCCGGGCCCCGCTGACGGCGATCTCCGGGGGCGCCGCCCGCCGGGGGAGTCGCCTCGACATCGTCCGCGCACCGCTGTACTCGAAGAGCCGCGTACCGTTCTTCGCGCTGTGCGCCACGCTGATGATCCTGTCGCTCGTCGCGGTGCTCGTGCTGAACACCACGCTCGCGCGCGGCTCCTACGAGATGGCGCACCTGCAGGGTGAGGTGGCGCAGACCGCCCAGGACGTGCAGGGCCTCCAGGAGGACCTGCGGGCGGCCGAGCGCGACCTGCCCGACAAGGCCCGCGACCTGGGCATGGTTCCCGCGGAGAACCCCACCATGGTGAGCCTCCGTACCGGCAAGGTGGTGACGGGTACGGAGAAGGGGTCGGACGAGTGACCCGGCCGACGTCGGACCCGGGCCGGCAGCGCACCCCGTCGGGGCGCGCTGCCGGCCCGCGTTCCACGCCGTCCCGGGCGGCCCAGCCGCGCAAGGCGCAACCTCGCAAGACCGAGCCTCGCAAGACCGAGCTCCGCAAGACCGAGCCCCGTAAGACCGAGCAGCGCAAGACCCAGCCCCGCAAGGCCCAGCCGCGCACGTCCCAGGCCGCCGCGCGGAAGAACGGGCCCCGCGCAGCGGCCGCCCCGGCTCGCCGGAGCACCACCACGCGCACCCCGGCCCCGCCGGCCCGTCCCGCGCGCTCCCGCGTCGCGCGGCCGCTGCCGCCGCGACCCGGCAGGCCCGAGATCCGGCAGCGCTGGCTGGTCGGCGTCGCGGCGGTGGTCGTTCTCGTGTTCCTGGTGCGGCTGGTGCACGTGCAGATCATCGAGGGGCCGAGCCTGGCGGCCCAGGCCGAGGCGAAGCGGACCGCGACGGCGGTGACACCGGCGCACCGCGGCGACATCACGGACGCGAACGGTGTCGTGCTGGCGACATCGGTGGACCGCTACACCGTGGTCGCCGACCCGAAGGCCATCAAGGACTTCCGTGGCGCGGGCCGCCCCACCGTGGACGGCAAGGAGGTGCAGGACGGCGCCCTCGGTATCGCCCAGCTGCTCGCGCCGGTCCTTGACGTGCCGAAGAACGAGCTCGCGGCCAAGCTCGTCGGCGACTCGCGGTACGAGGTGCTCGCGAAGAACGTCGTGCCGGAGGTGCAGCGCGCCATCGCGGAGCTCAAGATCCGCGCCTACGTGCGCACCGACCTCACGTCGCGGCGCACGTACCCGTCGGGCTCGGTCGCGGGCTCGCTGGTCGGCTTCGTCGACGAGGAGCAGTCGGGCCGGGGCGGCCTCGAGGCGGCGTACGACGACCTGCTCTCCGGCACGGAGGGCCAGGACACGTACGAGCGCAGCCTCGACGGCCTGCGCATCCCGGCGGCGGGCCAGAAGTCGGTCCCTGCGGTGCCGGGCCACGACGTGCAGCTCTCGCTCGTCCACGACATCCAGTGGAAGGCGGAGGACGCGGTCAACGAGGCGAAGCGCAAGACCGGCGCCGAGTACGGCGTGGCGATCGTGCAGGACACCCGCACGGGGGAGGTCGTCGCGCTCGCGGACTCGGGCGCCGTCGACCCGAACGACCGGTCGACGGCCGCCGTCGCGGCGGGGTCGCGGGCGGTCAAGGACGTGTTCGACCCGGGCTCGACCGGCAAGGTGATCACCATGGCGGCGGCGCTCGAGGGCGGCCACTGGACGCCCGAGAGCAAGTTCACCGTGCCGTACAGCTTCACGACGCCGAACGGCCAGACCTTCCACGACTCGCACCACCACCCGACGCAGCGGCTCACGCTCACGGGCGTGCTCGCGCAGTCGTCCAACACCGGGACGGTGCAGGTCGGCGAGAAGATCTCGCTGCAGGAGCGCCAGGACTACCTGAAGAAGTTCGGCTTCGGGCAGCCGACGGGCCTGGGCCTGCCGGGTGAGTCGGTCGGTCTCATGCCGCCGGACGACGTCGCCGACTGGGACGGCCGCACGCGCTACACGGTGCTGTTCGGCCAGGGGCTGTCGGTCAACGCGATGCAGGCGACGAGCGTGTTCTCGACCGTCGCCAACGGGGGTGTGCGGATGACGCCGACCCTGCTCAAGGGCTCGACCAGCCCGGAAGGCACGTGGACGCCCGTCGATCGGCCGGCTGGGCAGCGGGTGATCTCGGAGGAGACCGCGGACACGCTGCTGCGCATGATGGAGGCCGTCACGGAGGAGGGCGGCACCGGCGTCAGCGCCGCGGTGCCCGGCTACCGGGTGGCGGGCAAGACCGGTACCGCTCAGATGCCGACCGGCCGGGGCGGCTGGACGTACATGGCGTCGTTCATCGGCGTCGCGCCCGCCGACGACCCGCGGTACACCGTCGCTGTGTTCCTCAAGAGCCCGCGCAGCTCGATCTTCGGTGGCGACGTCGCCGCACCGGTGTTCAGCGACATCATGGGCTTCACGCTGCAGAAGATGGACGTGCCGCCGAGCACGGAGCCGGCGCGCCCCTTCGACACCGAGTGGTAGGTCAGTCCAGCTCCACCGGGCCGCCGAGGGTGGCCGTGAGGATCGACTCGATGGCCGCCGCGGTCGCCGCGGCGAGGTCGACGGCGTCGGGGTCGAGCAGCCACTGCAGCTGCAGGCCGTCCATGACGGCGATGACGGCCGCCGCCGTGCGCTCGGCCTCGCCCGGGCGGAGCGTCACGTCGCGCTCGGCGGCGACGTCGCGCACCGCCTGGGAGATCTCGCCGCGCAGCACGGAGAAGCGCTCGGCGACCCACGACGAGGCGGGGTGGCCGTCGGTGACCGACTCGCCGGTGAGCACGGCGTAGGCCTGCACGATGCCGCGCCGGTCCGCGTTGAGGCGCGCGGTGAGCACGAGGTGGCGGAACAGGTCCATGCCGCCGGGGATGTGCTTGCCCTCCAGGTGCTGCACGTCGACCCGGTCGCGGTACTCGAGCACCTCCCACAGCAGCTTGTCCTTGCTGCCGAAGTGGTGCAGCACCCCGGCGTGGGTGATGCCGACCTGCGCGGCGACGTCGCCGAGCGAGCCCTGGTGGTAGCCCTTCGAGCCGAAGACCCGCGTGGCGGCCGCCAGGATCTCCTCCCGGCGGCGGGCGCGGCTGGGCCGCGTGGTCTTCGGTGCCTGCTCCGTCGTCTCGGCCATGTTCTGAGGATAGCCCGAGATCGAGGGCTTACTAACCGGTAAGTAAGTGTGGTTGAATGCGGTCAGCCGTCCACCGTCGAACGGAGAAGCCGTTGTCATCGCAGACCGTCGCCGCGGGGAGCGCGACCGAGCCGGAGCTGCTCGGCGTGCTCGCCGAGCTCACCGTCGAGGAGAAGGTGTCGCTCGTCGTGGGCGCCTCCATGTGGGCGACGACGGCGGTGCCCCGGCTCGGCCTCGACGGCGTCGTGCTCTCCGACGGGCCGGTCGGCGTCCGCGGCCCGGACGGCGGCACGTCGGCCATGTTCCCGGCGCCGTCGGCCCTCGCCGCCACCTGGGACCTGGACCTCGCGCGGCGCGCGGGCACGCTGTTCGCCGCCGAGGCGCGCAGGCACGGCGTCGACGTGGTGCTCGCCCCGCAGGTCAACCTGCAGCGCACGCCCGTGGGCGGCCGGCACTTCGAGTGCTACTCCGAGGACCCGCACCTCACGGCCCGGGTCGCCGTCGCGCTCGTGGGCGCGGCGCAGGAGCGCGGCGTCGGCATGTGCGTCAAGCACTACGTGGCCAATGACTCCGAGACCGAACGCACCCGCTACCTGGCCCGGGTCGACGAGCGCACGCTCCGCGAGGTGTACCTCGCACCGTTCGAGGCGCTCGTGCGCGAGGTCGGACCGTGGGCGGTCATGGGCGCCTACAACGGTGCCGACACCGGAGGCGTCGCCGCGCCGCTGCTCGAGCACCGCCCCCTGGTCACCGACCTGCTCAAGGGGGAGTGGGGGTTCGACGGCCTGTTCGTGAGCGACTGGGTCGCCACCCGGTCGGTCGCCCCGGCGGTCCGCGGCGGCCTGGACCTGCAGATGCCCGGGCCGGACGGCGTGTGGGGCGACGGCCTGCTCGAGGCCGTGCGCACCGGCGAGGTCGCCGAGGCCGAGCTCGACGACAAGGTGCTGCGCCTCCTGCGCCTGGCGCGCCGCACCGGCCGGCTCACCCTTCCCGGCGAGCCCGGCCCGCTGACCGCGTTCCGGCTCGACGTCCGCCACGAGGGTGCCCAGGCCGCCTCCGCCGGCCTGCTGCGCGAGCTCGCTGCCCGCTCGGTGGTCGTGCTCAAGGACGACGCCGGACTGGTCCCGCTCGTGCAGGACCGCGACCGGCCGCTGCGCGTCGCGCTGCTCGGGCCCGCCGCCGTCGAGCCGTTCTTCCAGGGCGGGGGCAGCTCGTTCGTGCACCCCGACCGCCTCACCTACCCGGCCGACGAGCTGCGGGCCGCCCTGCCGCGCGGCTCGGAGGTCACGCTCGTGTCCGGAGCCCGCGCCCTGCGCAACCCGCCCGAGCTCGACGTCGCACGCTGCACCGACCCGGTCACGGGCGAGCCGGGCCTGCGCGTGACGCTCCTGGCCGCCGACCGCAGCGTGCTCGAGGAGCACACCGCCACCGCGTGGACCGGCTGGCTCGAGGACGTCCGGCCCGACGCCGACGCCGTCCGCCTCCGTGCCACCGTGCGCCTCGACGAGGAGGGTGACCACGAGCTCGGCGTCGGCACCGTCGGCGTCCACCGCGTGCTCGTGGACGGCGCGGAGGTCGCCTCCGGCAGCACCCGCGTCGCCGAGGACGTCGTGCTCTCCTCGGGCCACAACCACCCGATCGCGCGGGTCGCCACCGCAGCGGGTACCGCCGAGCTGGACGCGACGCTCCAGGTCGTGCACGCCGTCGGCTACGGCCACTTCGTGCGCGCCGCGCTCGTGCACCGCCTGCCCGGCCCCTCGGCCGAGGACGAGCTGTGCGCCGCCGTCGAGGCCGCCGCGTCCGCCGACGTCGCCGTCGTGGTCGTCGGCACCACCGCGGAGGTCGAGTCCGAGGGCTACGACCGCCCCGACCTGGACCTGCCCGGCAACCAGGACGAGCTCGTGCGGCGCGTCGCGCTGGTCAACCCGCGCACCGTCGTCGTCGTCAACGCGGGCGCGCCCGTGCTGCTGCCGTGGCTGGAGGACGTACCCACCGTGCTGTGGGGGTGGCTGCCCGGCCAGGAGGCCGGCACGGCGCTCGCGGACGTGCTCACCGGCGTGACCGAGCCGTCCGGGCGCCTGCCCTGGACGCTGCCCGCCCGGTACGAGGACGTCCCGGTGCCGCACGCGCGCCCCGTGGACGGCGTCGTCGACTACGCGGAGGGGGCCGACGTCGGCTACCGCGCCTGGGAGCGCCGCCTCGCCGACGGCGGGCCTGCGCCTGCCGGGCCCTTCGGGCACGGGCTGGGCTGGACCACCTGGGAGTACGAGGACGCGGTGCTGGCCCGCGGCGAGTCGCACGACGGGCCGGCGACGCTGACCGTCTACGTGACCGTCCGGAACACGGGCCGCCGCGCGGGCCGCGAGGTGGTGCAGGTGTACGTCGAGGCGCCCGACGGGGACCCGGCGCGCCCCGTGCGGCAGCTCGCCGGGTTCGTCGTCGCCGACGTGCCCGCCATGAGCAGCGCGACCGTGCCCGTCCCCGTCTCCGTCCGCGCGCTGCAGGTCTGGGACCCGCGGCGCCGGGCCTGGACCACGCCGCCGGGCACCTACCGGCTGCGGACCGGCAGGTCCGTCGCGGACCTGCGCCTGACCAACGACCTGACCGTCCGGCCCGGGGACCCCCTCGCCGCCGGAGACCACTGACCCTCGAGGACCGACCCGTCCCGCCACCGCGCGGGAGGAGTGCAAGGAGGCACACCGTGAGGATTCGCAAGCACGTCGCGGCGGCAGCCGCAGCGGCGGCCGTCGCGCTGCTGGTCACCGCCTGCAGCGGCGGTGGTTCAGGCGGCACCACCGACGCGGGCGGGGGCGCGACGCTGACCGTCGGCATGCCCAACGGCGTCCAGACCGAGAACCACAGCCCGTTCGCAACCGGCTCGTCCGCGCTCTCGCTGGGCTACGCGTTCACGATCTACGAGCCGCTGATGATGCGCAACCAGGCACGCCCGTCGGAGGAGCCCGAGCCGTGGCTGGCGCAGAGCGTCGAGTGGAACGACGACTTCACCGAGGCCGTCATCACGCCCCGTGACGGCGTGACCTGGTCGGACGGCGAGGAGTTCACCGCCGACGACATCGCGTTCTCGATCCGGCTCCGCCAGGAGTTCGAGGCGCTCAACACCGCGGCCCTGCCCTACGACACGGTCGAGACCGACGGTGAGACCGTCACCGTCACGTTCACCGCGGGGCAGTTCGTCAACCAGTCCAAGCTGTACGACCTGGTCATGGTGCCGGAGCACATCTGGGCCGACATCGAGGACCCGACCACCGACACCAACCTGGAGCCCGTCGGTACCGGCCCGTACACGCTCGAGTCGTGGACGCCGCAGGCCGCCACCGTCGTGGCCCGCGACGACTACTGGGGCGGCACGCCCGCCGTGCCGGAGATCCGGTACTCGTCGTACAACGACAACAACGCGCTCACCACGGCCCTGACCACGGGCGAGGCCCAGTGGGGCTGGACGTTCATCGCCGACTTCGAGAACGTCTACATCGCGCAGGACCCCGAGCACTACCACCAGTACGCCGCCGGTGGCCTGGGCATCGACGTGCTCTTCCTCAACAACGAGACCAAGCCGTTCGACGACAAGGCGTTCCGCCAGGCGCTCACCATGGTCATCGACCGGCAGGAGCTCGTCGACGTCGCCACCTCCGGCGTGAACCCGCCGCTGACCAGCGTCACCGGCCTGCCGCTGCCCGCCGGCGAGGAGTTCCTCTCCGACGAGTACGCGGGCCAGGAGCTCGCCGTCGACGTCGAGGGCGCCCGCGCGCTGCTCGAGGACGCCGGCTACACCTGGGACGGCGACCAGCTCGTCGACCCCGACGGCGAGGACGTGACGTTCGAGCTCGTCAACCCGGCCGGCTGGAACGACTACCTCACCGCGCTCGACCTCATCAAGAACGCGGCCGCCGAGCTCGGCGCCACCGCGACCGTCAACCCCGTCAACCAGGACGGCTGGTTCGCCGACATCATCCCGGGCGGCGACTTCCAGGCCACCCTGCACTGGACCGACGGCGGCGCGACGCCGTGGGACATGTACTCCGACATCATGGACGGCGCGCACTACAAGAAGCTCGGCGAGCCGGCCACCTGGAACTTCGGGCGGTTCCAGAACGACGAGGCCACGCAGGCGCTCGCCGACTACGCGGCCGCCCCCGACGACGCCGCGCGCGCCGAGGCGATGGAGACGATCCAGCGGGTGTTCGTCGAGGAGGTGCCGGGCATCCCGATCTGGACCCGACCGGCCACCGCCCAGTACTCGTCGCAGAACTACGTGGGCTGGCCCTCGGAGGAGGACCCCTACAACCAGCCGCAGCCCACGGGCGTCCAGGCCGCCCAGATCCTCATGAACCTCGAGCCCGCGGACGGCTGATGAGCACGACCGAACCGGTGCTGGCCGCGCACGGCCTCACCAAGCATTTCCGGGCGGGCGGGCGCCGCGTCGGCGGCCGCCCGCCCGCCCGGGCGATCCACGCCGTGGACGGCGTGGACCTCGAGCTTCGCAGCGGCCAGGTGCTGGCCGTGGTGGGCGAGTCGGGGTCCGGCAAGTCCACCGTGGCCCGCCTGCTGGCCGGGCTGATCCCGATCACGGACGGTCAGGTGCTGCTCGACGGCGCCCCTGTTCGTGTCAAGGGGCGGCGGGCCTTCCGCGCGTACGTGCGGCGCGTGCAGATGATCTTCCAGGACCCGTTCGCCTCGCTGAACCCCGTGCACCCCGTGCGCTACACGCTGACCCGGGCGCTGCGGCTGCACCGGAAGCAGTCGACCGGCGGCAGGCTGCGCGGGGGCGAGCTCGAGGCCGCGCTCACGGAGCTGCTCGAGCGCGTGCACCTCACGCCGGCGGCACGGTACGTCGACAAGTTTCCCCACGAGCTGTCGGGCGGCCAGCGCCAGCGCATCGCCATCGCGCGGGCGCTCGCGGCCGACCCCGAGGTGCTGCTGGCCGACGAGCCGATCTCGATGCTCGACGTGTCCATCCGTCTCGGCATCCTCAACCTGCTCGCCGACCTGCGCGACCGGCTCGGGATCGCCATCCTCTACATCACGCACGACATCGCCTCGGCACGGTACTTCGCCGACCGGACCACGGTCATGTACGCGGGACGCGTCATGGAGACGGGCGACAGCGAGTCGGTCACCCAGCAGCCGCTGCACCCGTACACGCGGCTGCTCGTGGCCTCGGCGCCCGACCCGGACGACCTCGCGGGCGCCGGCGCGGCCGCGGTGCGGGACCGGAGCACCGGCGGCGAGCCGCCGAGCCTCGTGGACCCGCCGCCCGGGTGCCGGTTCGCGCAGCGCTGCCCGTACGCGACCGACGTGTGCCGGACCGAGACGCCCGAGCTGATCGAGGTCACGCCGGGCCGGGCGGCCGCGTGCTGGGGGTACAGCGCGCGGGAGGACCGGCCGGCCGTGCCTGCCGGCGAGGGGGCGAGCGCATGAGCTTCCTGCTGCGCAGGATCGCGTTCTACGTGCTCACCGCGTGGGCCGCGATCACCATCAACTTCTTCATCCCGCGCCTGCTGCCGGGCGACCCCGTGACGGCGCTGCTCGGCCGCATGCAGGGCCGCATCGACAGCAACGCGGAGCACGCGCTGCGCGTGCTGTTCGGGCTCGACCAGGACGCCACGCTCTGGCAGCAGTACCTCGACTACTGGGGCCTGCTGCTGCGCGGCGACCTCGGCCTGTCGTTCACGCACTTCCCGACGCCGGTGTCCGAGATCGTCAACCAGTCGCTGCCGTGGACGGTCGGGCTCGTCGGCGTCGCGACCGTCATCGCGTTCGTCGTCGGCTCCCTCATCGGCACGTTCCTCGGCTGGCGCCGCGGCACGTGGGCCGACGGGCTGCTGCCGGTGGCGACGTTCTTCCAGGCCGTGCCGTACTTCTGGCTCGGACTCATCACGATCGCCGTGCTGTCGGTCAACCTGGGCTGGTTCCCGTCCAGCGGCAGCTACGACCGCGGGCTCGTGCCCGCGTTCACCGGCGAGTTCATCGGGTCGGTCGTCTACTACGGGTTCCTGCCCGCGCTCACCGTGGTGCTGTCCTCGGTGGCCGGCTGGGTGCTCGGTATGCGCAACATGATGGTGACCGTCTCCTCGGAGGACTACGTCACCGTCGCGCACGCCAAGGGGCTCGCCGAGCGGCAGGTCATGCTCGGCTACGCCGCCCGCAACGCCGTGCTGCCCCAGGTCTCCAGCTTCGCGCTCTCGCTCGGCTTCGTCGTCGGCGGCACGCTCATCATGGAGATGGTCTTCTCCTACCAGGGCATCGGGTACACGCTCTACCAGGCGGTCTCCACGCACGACTACCCGCTCATGCAGGGCTGCTTCCTCGTGATCACCCTGTCGGTCCTGGTGGCCAACATGGTGGCCGACCTCGCCTACGCCCTGCTCGACCCGCGCACCCGGACGGAGGACCGATGAGGAACCAGCTGCTGTTCCTGCGCAACGGCAAGGTCGTCACCGGCCTGGCCATCCTCGGCTTCTTCACGCTGCTCGCGGTGCTCGGCCCGTGGCTCAGCCCGTACGACCCCAACCAGGTCAGCGACGCGCTGCTCAGCCCGCCGTCGGCCGCGCACTGGCTCGGCACGGACCACACGGGGCGCGACATCCTGTCGCAGATCATCGTGGGCGCCCGCGGCGTGCTCGTCGTCGGCCTCGTCGCCGGGGTGAGCGCCACCGTCGTCGGCGTGCTCGTCGGCGTGACCGCCGGGTTCGTCGGCGGGGTGGGCGACGAGTCGCTGTCGGCCCTGTCGAACATGTTCCTCGTCATCCCGCAGCTGCCGCTGATCATCCTCATCGCCGCGCAGCTCCCCTCGGCGGGCGGACTCACCGTCGCGCTCGTCATCGGCGCCACCGGCTGGGCCTGGGGCGCACGCGTCCTGCGCGCCCAGACGCTCTCGCTGCGCAAGCGGGACTTCGTCGAGGCCGCCCGGGCCAACGGCGAGCGCACCTGGCGTCTCGTCCTGGCCGAGGTGCTGCCCAACCTGACCGCCGTCATCGCCTCCGGCTTCGTCGGCACCGTCACGTTCGCGGTGCTGAGCCAGGTCACCCTGTCGTTCATCGGCATCACGCCGGTCAGCGAGTGGAACTGGGGCACCATCCTGTTCTGGGCGCAGAACAACCTCGCGCTCCAGCGGGGCGCCTGGTGGTGGTTCGTGCCGGCCGGGGCGTGCATCGCGCTGCTCGGCATGGCCCTGACCCTGGTCAACTTCGGCATCGACGAGATCGTCAACCCCCGCCTGCGGTCCACCGGCCTGCACGCGCGCTCGCTGCGCCGCCGGGGCATCCGGCCGCGCGTGGGGTTCACGCCGGTGGTCCGGGAGGTGCGGTCATGAGCGCAGGTGTGGAGACGGACCCGGGCGTCGCCCGCGACGCGGGGCCGACGGCGGAGGACCCGGTCCTCGAGGTCCGGAACCTGAGCGTCGACTACGGGTTCGGCGACGACCCCACGCACGTGCTGCGCGACGTCTCCCTGACGCTGCGCCGCGGCGAGGTGCTGGGGCTGGCGGGGGAGTCGGGCTGCGGCAAGTCGACCCTCGCCTACGCGGCCACGCGCCTGCTGCCGCCGCCCGGCCTCATCACGGGCGGCGAGGTGTGGCTCACGAACCGCGAGGGCACGCGGGCCGACCTGCTCGCGCTGTCCGACGCCCAGCTGCGCGCGGCGCGCTGGCGCGACATCGCGATCGTGTTCCAGGGCGCGATGAGCTCGCTCAACCCGGTGTTCCGCATCGAGAAGCAGATCGTCGACGGCATCCTGGCCCACCGGCCCCGGATGCGGCGCGAGGAGGCCCGCGAGCGGGCCGCCGAGCTCCTGCGGCTCGTCGGCATCTCGGCCGACCGCCTGCGGTCCTACCCGCACCAGCTCTCCGGCGGCATGCGGCAGCGCGTGATGATCGCGATGGCGCTCGCGCTCGAGCCGCAGGTGCTCGTCATGGACGAGCCCACCACCGCGCTGGACGTGGTGATGCAGCGCCAGATCCTCGAGCAGGTGATGGAGCTGCGCGAGCGGCTCGGGTTCTCGGTGGTCTTCATCACGCACGACGTGTCGCTGCTGGTCGAGGTGGCCGACCGGATCGCCGTCATGTACGCGGGTGAGATCGTCGAGACGGCGGCGGCGCGCGACGTCTACACGCGCCCGCGGCACCCGTACTCGGCGGGCCTGCTCGGCTCGTTCCCTCCGCTGCACGGGCCCCGGCGTGAGCTGTCCGGTATCCCAGGTGCGCCGCCGGATCTGTCCCAGCGCGAGCCGGGGTGCCCGTTCGCGCCGCGCTGCCCGCACGCGATGGACGTGTGCCGCACCGAGCTGCCGGTGCTGGGCCGCACCGCACAGGGTGAGGACGGCCGGCTGGTGGCGTGCCACCTGCACACGGCGGGCACGCCGCTGCCGGAGGAGGTGGGGCGGTAGGGGCCGGGGCCGGTGCTGCCCGGCGCCTGTGAGATCTGGTGTTCACGGTGAGATCTGGTCGTGCACGACCAGATCTCACCGCGAACACCAGATCTCAGCGCGGTGGGCGGGCGCCGGGGGTCAGGCTGACGGCTTTTCCACGCGGCGGCGTTCCAGGAGGTAGCCGAGGCCGACCAGGCCGAGGGTCGGCAGCGTGGTCCAGAGCTGGGGCCAGCTGTCCTTGCCGGGAGGGTCGACCGTCGCGGTGCCGGGGTAGAGCCCGGCCGTCAGCTGGCTCACGTGGTAGACGCTCGCCGTCACCGCCGCGCTGTCGAGCGCGGTCCGGGACGGCCGCGGCCGCCAGAGGCTGTAGAGGGTGGCGAGACCGAGCGCGACGCCCATGCTCATGGTCTGCGCGGTGTGGAACTTGGCGTGCGGCATCCACTTCTCGTTGAAGATGTGCGTCTCGTTGAAGTCGGCGACGAAGGGCCCGATGACCGTGCCCAGCGCCGACGCGGACATGAGGACCTTGCCGATCGGGAATCGCCTGCTGCTCATGGTCCGTTCCTCTCACTCACGCCGCGGCTGTGCGCGGCTCGGGCAGTGGTACCGAGTACCGTAACACTCTCGGTACCACATGGTGCCGGAGCCCAGTACGGCTAGGATGTGGTGCGTGACGAGTGAACCCTTGGCTCCTGATGCCCGGCCCGACTCGCTCGTGGCGCGCAAGCAGCGGCGCGCACGGCAGCGCATCGTCGAGGCCGCCGACGAGCTGTTCGCCGAGCGGGGCTTCGAGAACGTGTCCGTGACCGACATCGCCGGCCACGCCGAGGTGGGGCGCACCACGTTCTTCCGCTACTTCGGCGACAAGACGGAGGTCGTGTTCGCCAAGGAGCGCGCCATGCTCGACGCCGTCGCGCGGGCACGGGCGGACGCCGGCGTCGTCCCGGCCTCCGACCTGCGCGGCGCCGTCGAGCAGCTCGCGCCGATCGTGCTGGATCTGTGCGAGCGCGCGGCCGAGGACGTCGATGCCTACGAGCGGCGCGCGGCGCTGCTCGAGCGGCACGTCGAGCTGCGCGGTCGCGACGCGCTCAAGGGCCGGCAGATCGCCGCGAGCCTCGGCGAGCTGCTGCGCGACCGTGGCACGCCGGACGCCACGGCCATTCTCGCGGCGCAGGTCGCCCTGGCCTGCTACGAGACGGCCCGGCGGCGCGCCCGGACCGCTGCGGAGCTTGCGCGGGAGTGCCGTGCGGCGTTCGACGAGGTGCTCGCGCTGGGGGCAGGACGGTAGCGGGCTCGTGCGAGCGTGACCACCCCGCAACCACCGCCCAGGTCCGTCCCCGCGGCGAGACCCACCCCCGGAAGGCGGTAGGTTCTTCTCCGTGACATCCCCGTTCGACCGGATCCGCCCGGCCGCACCCTCGGCGCGCCAGGTCGCGGACCTCGCCGTGGCGTTCGGTCTCACCATCGCCCCTGGTCAGCCCACTGACGCCGCGGTGACGTGCGTGGCCTCCGACAACCGGGTGGTCCAGGCGGGGGACCTCTTCGTCGCCCTGCCCGGCGCCCGCGCGCACGGCGCGCAGTTCGCCGCGGACGCCGTCCGCCGGGGCGCCACCGCCGTCCTCACGGACGCGCGCGGCCTGGAGTTCGCCGAGGGCCTCGGCGTGCCGGTGCTCGTGGCTGACGACCCCCGCGCCGTCCTGGGCCAGGTCGCCGCCTGGGTGCTCGGCAACCCTGCGGACGAGCTCATGACGTTCGGTGTCACGGGCACCAACGGCAAGACCACCACGACCTACCAGCTCGACCACCTGCTGCGGGCGATGGGCTGGACCGGCGGGCTCATCGGCACCGTGGAGACCCGCTCGGGCGACCGCGTCATCGCCTCCACCCTGACCACGCCCGAGGCCGCCGACCTGCAGGCCCTGCTGGCCGCCATGCGCGAGGACCATGTGCGCACGCTGGCCATGGAGGTCTCCTCGCACGCCCTGGCGCAGCACCGCGTGGACGGCATCGTGTTCGGCGTCGCCGGGTTCACCAACCTGACGCAGGACCACCTGGACTTCCACGGCGACTTCGAGACCTACTTCGCCACCAAGGCCGAGCTGTTCACGCCCGCCCGCGCACGCCGCGGCGTCGTCACCGTCGACGACACCTGGGGCGAGCGCATGGCCGCGGAGGCACAGATCCCCGTGGCCACCCTCACCACGCTCCCGGGCAAGGACGCCGACTGGACCGTCACCGACGTCGAGCCGGCGGGCACCGGGTCCGCCTTCACGCTCACGCACCGCGACGGCCGCACGCTGCGCACCTCGACGTCGCTGCCCGGCGCCTACAACGTGGCCAACGCGGCGCTCGCCGTCGCCATGGTGCTCGAGGGCGGCTGCGACGTCCGCGACGTGGCCGAGGCGCTCGACGCCGCCGACGGCCTGAGTGCCACCGTGCCCGGCCGCATGGAGGTGCTGGCCACGCAGCCGCGCGTCGTCGTCGACTTCGCGCACAACACCGAGGCCCTCGAGCTCGCCCTGGCGGCCCTGCGCCCGACGACCGAGGGCCGCCTCGTCGTCGTGTTCGGCGCGACCGGCGACCGCGACCCGGGCAAGCGCCCGTTCATGGGCGCGGCGGCGGTGCGCGGGGCCGACGTCGTCTACGTGACCGACGACGACCCCCACGACGAGGATCCCGCGAAGGTGCGCGCCGAGGTGGTCGCGGGCGCGAGCCCGCAGGGCGCGCCGGGCGTCACCACGGCGGACGGCGACGTCTCGCGTACGGTGGAGGTCCACGAGGTCGCCCCGCGCGCGGACGCCATCCGCACCGCGATCCTGGCGGCCCGCCCGGACGACACCGTGCTGGTGGCCGGCCGCGGCCACGAGACGATCCAGGAGATCGCCGGCGTGGGCCACGTGCTCGACGACCGCGTCGAGGCGCGCGCCGCCCTGGCGGCCCGGCCCGCCTGACGCCCGCACCGCGGGCGCCGCACCGGGCACCACGAGAGCACGACCCGAGCAGGACCCTGAGCAGGAAACTCAGCAGGACCCCCAGCAGGACCCCAGGCAGGAGAGGACGACAGAGGCATGATCGAGCTGTCTGCGGCGCAGGTCGCCGCAGCCACCGGCGGGCGGCTGCACGCCGACCCGGACGTGACGGTCACGGGGGCGGTGATCATCGACTCGCGCCAGGCCGGGCCCGGTGTCCTGTTCGTGGCCCTGCCGGGGGAGCGTGTGGACGGCCACGACTTCGCGGCGCGGGCCGTCGCCGGCGGCGCCGCGCTGGTGCTCGCGGAGCGCGAGCTGGAGGGCCTGCCGACCGTCGTCGTCGACGACACCCAGACGGCGCTCGGCGACCTCGCGCGGCACGTGCTGGCGACCGTCCGTGAGGCGGCGGGCACCGAGCTGCGCGTCGTGGGCGTCACGGGGTCGGTCGGCAAGACGACCACCAAGGACCTGCTGGGCCAGCTCCTCGGGCCCGAGGCGGGCGACGTCGAGGACGCCGTCATCGTGCCCACCGGCTCCCTGAACAACGAGATCGGCCTGCCGCTGACCGTCCTGCGGGTCACGCGGGCCACGCGCTTCCTGGTGTTGGAGATGGGCGCGGACGGCGTCGGCAACATCGCCTACCTCACCGGTATCGCGCCGCCCGACGTCGGCGTCGTGCTCCGGGTCGGCGTCGCGCACATCGGCCCGTTCGGCGGCGTCGAGGCCATCGCCAGGACCAAGGGCGAGATGGTCGAGGGCGTCGTCGAGGGCGGCACCGTGGTGCTCAACGCGGACGACCAGCGCGTGGCCGCCATGGTCGACCGCGCGGCGCCCGGCACGGTCGTGCGCACGTTCGGCACCATCCCGTCGGCCGACGTGCGGGCGGAGGACGTGGCGGTCGACCCGACCGGCCGCGCGAGCTTCACGCTGCGGGTCGCGGGCGGCGGCGACGTCGGCGAGCAGCACGCCCACGTCGCGCTGGGCCTCGTGGGCCCGCACCACGTGACCAACGCGCTCGCCGCCGCGACCGTCGCGCTGCGCCTCGGCGTCGCGATCGGCGACGTCGCGGAGCGCCTCGCCGCCGCCACGCCGCGCAGCCCGCACCGCATGGCGGTCACCGAGCGGCCGGACGGCGTCACCGTCGTCGACGACGCGTACAACGCCAACCCCGACTCGATGAAGGCCGGCCTGCGCACCCTCGCGGTGCTCGCGGGCCGCACCCGCCGGTCCGTGGCGGTCCTGGGGGAGATGCGGGAGCTTGGTGAAGGCGCGCGCGCCGCGCACGACGAGATCGGGCGCCTCGTGGTAAGGCTGAACATCAAGCAGCTCGTCGTGGTGGGCGAGGGGGCGTACCACATCCACGAGGGGGCCATGCAGGAGGGCTCCTGGGGGTCGGAGTCGATCTACGTCCCCGACCTGGAGTCCGCCAAGGAGCTGCTGGACGAGCTGCTCGAGCCCGGCGACGTCGTGCTCGTGAAGTCGTCGCTCGGGTCCGGGCTCTGGCAGCTCGGCGACCACCTGTCGGCCGCCGCCTCGTCGGCCGAGACCGCTAAGGACAACACCAAGTGATCGCGATCCTGGTCAGCGCCGCGGTGGCGCTGCTCGTCGCCCTGCTGGGCACCCCGGTCTTCATCCGGTTCCTGATCCACAAGAACTACGGCCAGTTCGTCCGCGAGGACGGCCCCACGGGCCACTTCACCAAGCGCGGCACGCCGACCATGGGCGGCGTCGTGATGATCGGGGCCACCCTGATCGGCGTCGCGGCCTCGATGCTGGTCTCCCAGCGGCTGCCGAGCGTGTCGGCGCTGCTGGCGCTGTACCTCATGGCGGGCCTCGGCCTGGTCGGCTTCCTCGACGACTTCACCAAGATCCGCAAGCAGCGGTCGCTGGGCCTGACGCCCCGCGCCAAGCTCATCGGCCAGGGTGTCGTCGGCATCTCGTTCGCCGTGCTGGCGCTGCAGTTCCCCAACGAGAACTCGCGCACGCCCGCGTCGACCAAGATCTCGTTCCTGCGCGACACGGAGTTCGACCTGGCCTTCGCCGGCGTCACCGTCGGCCTCATCCTCTTCGTGATCTGGGCCAACCTGCTCGTCTCGGCGTGGTCCAACGCGGTCAACCTGACCGACGGCCTCGACGGCCTGGCCACCGGCGTCTCCATCATCACGTTCGGCGCCTACGTGCTGGTCGGCATCTGGCAGCTCAACCAGTCCTGCCAGTTCCTTGCCACGGCCGGGCCCCGCTGTTACGAGGTGCGCGACCCGCAGGACCTGGCCATCGTGGCCGCCGCGGTCACGGGCGCGTGCGTCGGCTTCCTGTGGTGGAACGCCAACCCCGCCAAGATCTTCATGGGCGACACCGGCTCGCTCGCCCTCGGCGGCGCGCTGGCCGGCCTGTCGATCCTCAGCCGCACCGAGCTGCTCGCCGTTCTGCTGGGCGGCATGTTCGTGCTCATCGTCTCGTCCGTGGTGATCCAGGTCGGCTTCTTCAAGATGACCGGCAAACGCGTGTTCAAGATGGCGCCGTTGCAGCACCACTTCGAGCTGTCGGGCTGGGGCGAGGTCACGATCGTCATCCGGTTCTGGCTGATCGCCGGCCTGCTCGCGGGCCTCGGCATGGGCATCTTCTACGCCGAGTGGGTCGCGTCGTGACGCAGGAGCCCGACGCGCAGGCCGGACCGCAGGCCGACACGCACGGCACCGTCGAGCCGCGCGTCCCGCTCGCGCAGGCCCGGGTCGTCCTCGCGGGCCTCGGCGTCACGGGCCGCGCACTGCGCGGCGTGCTGGAGCCGCGCGTGGCGTCGCTGGTCACGGTCGACGACCGGGCCGACGACGCCGACCACGGCGCCCTCGACGCGGCCGCCGCCGCGGCGGTGCTGGCCGAGGCCGACCTGCTCGTCGCCTCGCCGGGGTTCGCGCCCCACCACCCGTTGGTCGCCGCGGCGCTCGCCGCGGGCGTGCCCGTGTGGAGCGAGGTCGAGGTCGCCTGGCGCCTGCGTGCCGACCGCCTCGGCACGGACGCCCCGGCCCCGTGGCTCGGCGTCACCGGCTCCAACGGCAAGACCACCACCGTCGAGATGCTCGCGGCGATCCTGCGCGCCGCGGGCCTGCGCACCGCCGCCGTCGGCAACGTGGGCAGACCGCTCGTCGAGGCGGCGCTCGACCCGTCGCTCGACGTGCTCGCCGTCGAGCTGTCCAGCTTCCAGCTGCACTTCACGCACACCGTGTCGCTCGAGGCGGCCGCCGTGCTCAACGTCGCCGCCGACCACCTCGACTGGCACGGCTCGATGGACGCCTACGCGCGCGACAAGGGCCGCATCTACGAGCAGGTCCGGGTCGCCTGCGTGTACAACGTCGCCGACCCGCGCACCGAGGAGCTCGTGCGCGCGGCCGACGTCGTCGAGGGGGCGCGCGCCGTCGGGTTCGCCGTCGGCAGCCCGAGCCCGGGCGACCTCGGGCTGGTCGACGACGTGCTCGTCGACCGCGCGTTCCACGCCCCCGCCGACGACCCGGACCGGCGTAGGAGCGCCGCCGAGCTCGGCACGCTCGCCGACCTGCGGCAGCTCGGCGACCAGGCAGGCGTCGTGCCGACGCACGTCGTCGCGGACGCGCTCGCCGCCGCCGCCCTCGCGCGGGCGCACGGCGTCCCCGCCGCCGCGGTGCGCGACGGGCTGCGTTCCTTCGGCCCCGGCGAGCACCGCATCCAGCGCGTCGGCGAGGCCGACGGCGTCTCCTGGGTCAACGACTCCAAGGCCACCAACGCGCACTCCGCGGCCGCGTCGCTCGCCGGGTTCGCGCACGGCACCGTCGTCTGGATCGCGGGCGGCCTGGCCAAGGGCGCGACGTTCGACGACCTCGTCTCCTCGCGCGCCGACCGGATGCGTGCCGCCGTCGTGATCGGGGCCGACCCGGGCCCGCTGGCCGACACGCTCGCCCGACACGCCCCGAAGGTCCCTGTCGTCGTGATCGATCCCGGTGACACTGAGACCGTGATGCGCCGGGCGGTCGCCGCGGCACGGGACCTCGCCCAGCCGGGCGACACCGTGCTCCTGGCCCCGGCGGGTGCGTCGCAGGACCAGTTCGTCTCGTACGCCCACCGCGGGCAGGAGTTCGTCCGGGCGGTGCGGGAGCTCACAGGAGGGACCACCGATGGCCACGACGGGAACGAGCCGCCGCGCGCCTGAGCAGTCGTGGCTGGGGCAGTGGAACTCCAACGTCACCAGCTACTACCTCCTGGTGGGGGCGACCGGCCTGCTCACCGTCATCGGCCTCATCATGGTGCTGTCCAGCTCCACGGTGACCTCCATCGCCGAGGGCGACTCCCCGTACGCCGCGTTCCTCGTCCAGGCCCAGTACGCGCTCATGGGCCTGCCCGTGCTCCTGATCGCCGCGCACCTGCCCGTGCGCTGGTACAAGCGGCTGGCCCTGCCCGCCCTCCTCGTCGCGCTCGCGCTGCTGGTCGCGGTGATCTTCCTCGGCTCGGTACGCAACGGCCAGCAGAACTGGCTCGTGCTCGGCCCGGTCACCTTCCAGCCGTCCGAGCTGGCCAAGCTCGCGCTCGCGGTGTGGCTCGGCACCGTGCTCGGCCGCAAGCAGGCGCTGCTCGGCAGCTGGTCGCACGCGATCATGCCTGCCGTGCCGGGCGCGGTCGCGGTGCTGGGCCTCGTGCTCGGGGGCGGCGACCTCGGCACGGCCCTCGTCATGGCGCTGCTGGTCGCCGGGGCCTTCCTCGTGGCGGGCGTGCCGTGGTCCCTGCTGGGGCTCGGCAGCGCGCTCGCGGCCTTCGTGGTCGGCTACGTGTTCATCCTCCAGCAGGACTCCGGCGACCGCCTGGAGCGCATCATCGCGACGTACGGCGCCGAGTGTGACGAGGCCTCCGAGTGCTACCAGTCGCTGCACGGCCTGTTCGGGCTCGGCACGGGCGGGCTGTGGGGCGTGGGGCTGGGCGGCAGCCGCGAGAAGTGGAACTACCTGCCCGAGGCGCACAACGACTTCATCTTCGCGGTGATCGGCGAGGAGCTCGGCCTGTTCGGCACCGTGCTCGTGCTCGCGCTGTTCGCGGTGCTCGGCCTCGCCACGAGCCGCGTGATCCGCCGTCACCCCGACCCGTTCGTCAAGGTGACGACGGCGGCCGTCGCGTGCTGGATCGTCGGCCAGGCGTTCATCAACATCGGCGTGGTGATCGGCCTGCTGCCCGTGATCGGCGTACCGCTGCCGCTCGTCTCGGCGGGAGGTTCCGCGCTCATCACGACGATGGGCGCGCTCGGCATGCTGATCTCGTTCGCGCGGACCGAGCCGGGGGCTGCCAAGGCGCTCGCTGCACGCGGTAGCGTCGTCCGCAAGTCACTGGCCGTGCTGGGCGGCGCGGTCCGGAGACGGTAGAAATGTGCACGGCGGTCTGACTCGTGGCGACGATCGGTCACGGCAGCCGCTTCGACCCGCCCGGACCGCGTCCGGGCGACGACGAGAAGGTGATGATGAGCTCAGCAGTGGTGTCGGTGGTGCTCGCAGGCGGCGGGACCGCAGGACACGTGAACCCCCTGCTCGCGGTGGCCGACGAGGTACGGCGGCGCGAGCCCGGTGCGCGCGTGCTCGCGCTCGGCACCACGACGGGGCTGGAGGCCGACCTGGTCCCTGCGCGCGGCTACGAGCTGCGGCCGATCCCGCGCGTGCCGCTGCCGCGCCGGCCCAGCACCGACCTGCTGCGCCTGCCCGGCAAGCTGGCCTCGGCGGTGCGCGCCGCGGAGGACGCCATCGACGAGATCGGCGCGCAGGCCGTGATCGGGTTCGGCGGCTACGTCGCGACCCCGGCCTACCTCGCGGCCCGCCGCAAGGACCTCCCGATCGTGATCCACGAGCAGAACGCCCGGCCCGGCCTGGCGAACCGGCTCGGCGCCCGGTGGGCCGCCCGTGTGGGCCTCACCTTCCCCGGCACGCCGCTGCGCGGCGGTGTGCTCACGGGGCTGCCGCTGCGCCAGGCGATCGCGGGCCTGGTGCAGCAGCGCGAGGCCGACGCCGCGGGCGTGCGCGCGCGGGCCGCCGCCGAGCTCGGCCTCGACCCGGCGCTGCCGACGCTCGTCGTCACCGGCGGCTCGTCCGGCGCCCTGAGCCTCAACCGCGCGCTGTCCGGCGCCGCCGGGCAGATCCTCGCCACCGGCGCGCAGGTGCTGCACCTCACCGGCCGGGGCAAGAGCGAAGAGGTGCACCAGACGCTCGCGGCGGCGGGCGTCGGGCCCGAGCGCTACCAGGTCCGCGAGTACCTCGAGCAGATGGAGCTCGCGTACGCGGTCGCCGACCTCGTCGTCTGCCGGTCCGGCGCGGGCTCGGTGGCCGAGCACGCCGCGCTCGGCGTCCCGGCCGTCTACGTGCCGCTGCCGATCGGCAACGGCGAGCAGCGCCTCAACGCCCAGCCGCTCGTCGAGGCGGGCGGCGGCCTGCTGGTCGACGACGCGGAGCTCACGCCCGACTGGGTCGCGCGGCACGTGCCCGCGCTGCTCACCGACCGGGAGCGGCTCGCCGTCATGGCGAAGGCCGCGCGGTCGACAGGCACCACCGACGGCGCCGCCCGCGTCGTCGACCTCGTCGAGGAAGCCGTACGGTCAGCAGGTACCGACACCACGGAGGTCAGCTCATGAGCACCCCGGTCACGGACCAGACGACGGACCACGTCGCCCGGCTCGGACGCGTCCACATGATCGGCATCGGCGGCGCGGGCATGTCCGTCGTCGCCCGCCTGCTGGCCGGCCGCGGCGTGCCGGTGCAGGGTTCCGACGCCGCGGAGTCGGCCACGCTCGACGCCCTGCGCGACGAGGGCGTCCAGGCCTGGGTGGGGCACGACCCGGCTCACCTCGCCGGCGTCGACACCGTGGTGATCTCGAGCGCCGTCCACGAGGACAACCCGGAGCTGGCCGCTGCCCGCGCGCGCCGCCTCACCGTGCTGCACCGCTCCCAGGCGCTGGCCGCTCTCATGGAGGGCTCGCGCGGCGTCGCCGTCGCGGGTGCGCACGGCAAGACGACGACGTCCGCCATGATCGCGACGATCCTGCGCGAGGTGGGCCTCGACCCGTCGTACGCGATCGGCAGCACGGTGCGCACGGCCGACGGCGCGACCCCCGGCGGCCACCTCGGCACCTCGGACGTGCTCGTGGCCGAGGCGGACGAGTCGGACGGCTCGTTCCTCAACTACACGCCGACCGTCGCGGTGATCACCAACGTCGAGGCCGACCACCTCGACCACTACGGCACGCCCGAGGCCTTCAACGGTGCGTTCATCCGCTTCGCGCGCCGGCTCGTGCCCGAGGGCTGGCTCATCGCGTGCGCCGACGACGAGGGCTCGCTCTCGGTGGGCGCCACCATCTGCGCGACCGGCGGCCACGTCATCACCTACGGCACGGACGCCACGGCGCGCGTCCGCGTCACCGACATCTCGACCACCCCTGAGGGCACGACGGCGGTTCTCCGCGGCGACGTGCTCGGCACCAACGAGCAGGTGGCCGACGGCGCGGGCGTCTCGGGCGACGTGCCGGGCATCCCGATGCGCCTCGCGGTGCCGGGTCGGCACAACGTGCTCAACGCCACGGCCGCCGTGATCGCAGCGGTCAAGCTCGGCGTGGACCCGCGCGAGGCCGTCGCGGGTGTCGAGGCGTTCGCGGGCACGGGCCGCCGGTTCGAGGAGAAGGGCGTCGCCGACGGCGTGCGCGTGGTGGACGACTACGCCCACCACCCCACGGAGATCCGCGCGGTCCTCACCGCCGCGCGCGAGATCGCCGACGGCGGCCGTGTCCTCGTGCTGTTCCAGCCGCACCTGTACTCGCGCACCCGCATCTTCGCCGAGGCGTTCGCCACCGAGCTGGCCGCGGCCGACGAGGTCGTGGTGACGGACGTCTACGGCGCACGCGAGGAGCCGGACCCGGCGGTCACGCCGAACACGATCGTCGACCTCATGTCGGGGCACGGCTCCGCCTACGCGGTGCCGGACCGGCTCGACGCCGCCCACGCGATCGCCGACCTCGCCCGCCCGGGCGACGTGGTGCTCACGGTCGGTGCCGGTGACGTGACGCAGCTCGGCCCCGCCGTCCTCGCCCGCCTGAACGCCCGCAGGAACGGCCCCGTCGCCGCGGGGCTGGGCGAGGACTGATGCGCCCGCCCGCGCGCCCTCGCGCCGCGGGCACGGCACGGCCGCGCCCCGAGCCGCAGGCCGCAGAGGTCCAGGCCCTCCGTCCGGCGACGGGCCGTGCCTCCGGCGGCGCCCGGGACGAGCCTGCCCGGGCGCGCTCGCCGCGCCGGGCGGCCACGGCCGAGCAGCCCCAGGTCGCGGCCGTCCCGGTCGGGCGCGACGACGTCGTGTCCGACCGGCTGGCCGACCGCCTCGCCGAGCGCACCGCGATGGCGCGCCACCGGTTCTGGCGGCGGCTGGGCTGGACGGTCCTCTCCCTCGCCGCCGCCGCCGCGCTCGTCTGGGGGGCGTTCTTCTCGCCGCTGCTGGCGCTGGACGCCGACCAGGTGCGCGTCTCGGGCGAGGGCACGACCGTCGACGCCGGCGCGGTGCGGGACGCCGTGACCGCGCACGCGGGCGTGCCCCTGCCGCGGCTGGACACCGTGGGGCTGCGCGAGCAGATCCTCGCGATGAACGCCGTCAAGGACGTGCACATCGCCCGCGCGTGGCCCGACGGGCTGGACGTGGTGCTCACGTCGCGCGAGCCCGTTGCCGCCGTGCCGCAGCGCGGCGGCGAGCACGCCCTCATGGACGCAGAGGGCGTGCAGGTCGCCACGGTGCGCGAGGTGCCCGACGGGCTGCCGTCGATCCGCGTCTCGCTGTCCGACGGCCCGGCCGGCCACCGCGCGCTCGACGCGGCCCTGCAGGTGCTCGGCGCGCTGCCGGAAGGGCTCGCGGGCGAGATCAGCACCGTGAGCGCGGCGACCCAGGACGACGTGCGCACCACGCTGGCCGACGGGCGCGTGATCCGGTGGGGGAGCGGCGACGAGGTCGAGCTCAAGATCCGCGTGGCCGAGACACTCCTGGAGGCCGAGCCGTCCGCGCGGACGATCGACGTGTCGTCGCCCGCGCTGCCGGTCACGAACTGACGGCTCGTTCGCCACACGGGAATCACACACGTGTGATTTGCTGCGTACATCGGTGCGCGACACGCGCGACGATGTCTTCGACACACCTCGGCGGCGCACCTACCGTCGAACTCAGCAGCAACCTGACATAACTCTAACCCTCTACCTCAACCTGAGACTTCGCGAGGGACGAGAGTCGGGACTCGGGACCCGAATCGAAAGGCGACGACGTGGCAACTCCGCAGAACTACCTGGCAGTGATCAAGGTGGTCGGCATCGGCGGCGGTGGTGTGAACGCCGTCAACCGCATGATCGAGGTCGGCCTCAAGGGCGTCGAGTTCATCGCGATCAACACCGACGCCCAGGCTCTCCTCATGTCCGACGCCGACGTCAAGCTCGACGTCGGCCGTGAGCTCACGCGCGGTCTCGGCGCAGGCGCCGACCCGGAGGTGGGCAAGAAGGCCGCGGAGGACCACGCGGAGGAGATCGAGGACGTGCTGCGCGGCGCCGACATGGTCTTCGTCACCGCGGGCGAGGGCGGCGGCACCGGGACGGGCGGCGCCCCGGTCGTGGCGCGGATCGCGCGCTCGCTCGGCGCGCTGACCGTCGGCGTGGTGACGCGCCCGTTCACGTTCGAGGGCCGCCGCCGTGCGGTCCAGGCCGAGAGCGGCATCGAGAACCTCCGCGACGAGGTCGACACGCTGATCGTGATCCCGAACGACCGGCTGCTGTCGATGTCCGACCGGAACGTGTCCGCGATCGCGGCGTTCCACTCGGCCGACCAGGTGCTGCACTCCGGTGTCCAGGGCATCACGGACCTCATCACCACGCCGGGCCTCATCAACCTCGACTTCGCCGACGTCAAGTCCGTCATGCAGGGCGCGGGGTCCGCGCTCATGGGCATCGGCTCGGCGCGGGGCGAGGACCGAGCCGTGCAGGCCGCCGAGCTGGCGATCTCGTCGCCGCTCCTCGAGGCGTCGATCGACGGCGCCCACGGCGTGCTGCTCTCCATCCAGGGCGGCAGCGACCTGGGCCTGTTCGAGGTGCACGAGGCCGCGCGCCTCGTGCAGGAGGCCGCGCACCCGGAGGCCAACATCATCTTCGGTACGGTCATCGACGACGCGCTGGGCGACGAGGTGCGCGTCACCGTCATCGCAGCAGGCTTCGACGGCGGGCTGCCCAAGGAGCGCAAGGACAACCGCGCGCTCGGCCAGGTCGCGGGCGCGGGTACCCGGAGCCCTGCGACGGCCCCCGTCCCGCTGCCGGACATGGCCGACGCCGCGCGCCGGGCACCGGAGCAGCAGCCGGCGGGCAACGGGATGCCGCCGTCGGTCCCGCCGACGCAGCAGCCCTCGCCGGTCTCGACGCTGCCGCGCGTGATCGACGACGAGTCCTCGGACGACGTGCCGCGCACGCTCGACGAGCCCGCCGTCGTCGTGCAGGGCTCGTTCGCCCGGCAGGAGGTCGGGCGCGAGCACCAGCCCGAGCGCGTCGAGGTGCCGCCGGTCTACGACGAGCACCCGCGACGCACGGACGCGGACCTGGACGTGCCCGACTTCCTCAAGTGACCAGCGTGCGCCCGCCGTCCGCTCGGACGGCACGGCCGGTACGCTCGCACCCGTGAGCGAGATCCAGGTCCTTCCCGGCGTGCACCCCGTCGCCCTTGGCGACGGGGTGCACGCCTTCTTCACCTCAGCCCCCGGCGGTGTCTCGCCGGACCCGTGGTCGCCGGCGGGCGGTGAGGCGGGCCTCAACCTCGGGCTCAACGTGTCCGACGACCCGGCGCGGGTCGCGGCCAACCGGGCGCGCGTGGCGCAGCACCTCGGCGCGCCCGTCGCCTACGCGACCCAGGTGCACGGCGCGACCGTGCTCCCGCTCGGCACCGCGGAGCGGGAGCTCTGGTCCGCGGCCGAGCCGCCCGCGACGGCGGGGGAGGGGGACGCGCTCGTCACCACCGAGCGGGGTCTCGGCCTCGGGGTCCTGGTCGCCGACTGCGTGCCCGTCCTGCTCGCCGACCCCGTCGCCCGCGTCGTCGCGGTCGCGCACGCCGGCCGCAAGGGCGTGCTGTCCGGGGTCGTGCCCCGCGCGCTGGATGCCATGGTCGACCGCGGTGCGGACCCCGCGCGCGTGCGCGCCGCCGTCGGGCCCGCCGTGTGCGGACGCTGCTACGAGGTGCCCGCCGCGATGCGGGACGAGGTGGCCGCCGCGGTGCCGCAGACGTTCGCCACGACCCGCGCGGGCACGCCCGGGCTCGACCTGCCGGCCGGCGTGGCCGCGCAGCTCGCGGAGCGCGGGGTCGCCGTGAGCCGCTCGGGCCGCTGCACGCTCGAGGACGAGTCCCTCTTCTCGCACCGCAGGGCGAGCGTGTCCGGTACCACAACGGGCCGCCAGGCAGGCATCATCGCCCTCATTTGACGCCGTTCGGCGAGTCGGCGGAGCGGTGCGACACGCCCGGGTTAGGCTTGTGACCTGCGAAATCACACGGATGTCGTTTTTAGCGAGCGTCTGCTGAACAACTTTGGCAAAGTTGTTCGTGGCACGGCGTGTCGCGCTTCCGGGTCGGATTGCGCCGGGCTACTTTTGTCAAGGCAACCCCGACGAGGGGTCAAGGCCAGACCTGTTGGACGGGCCGTTGACAGAAGGACGCACAGCAGGCGACGAACGGAGAGAGAGCGATGGCCGGAGCACTTCGCAAGACCATGCTGTATCTGGGCCTCGCCGACGATCAGGGCGAGCCGGAGTACCTCGACGAGTACGACGAGGGCCTGGAGGAGAACGTGGAGGATCACCGGCACGCACAGGTCACGCCGTTGCACCGTGACGGTGTCCCGCGCGAGGCCCTGTCCTCCTCGGACCTGCGCCGCATCACCACGGTGCACCCCCGCTCGTACAACGACGCACGGAGCATCGGCGAGGCCTTCCGCGCCGGCACGCCCGTCATCATGAACCTCTCCGACATGGACGACGCGGACGCCAAGCGTCTGGTCGACTTCTCCGCGGGGCTCATCTTCGGCCTGCACGGCTCGATCGAGCGGGTGACCAACAAGGTCTTCCTGCTCTCGCCCGAGCACGTGGAGATCGCCGCGGAGGAGCAGGTCGCGCAGGACCGTCCGAACGGTCGCGGCGGGTTCTACAACCAGAGCTGACACACCACGTCGACAAGACACGACAGGACATCACGACGAGACCTGGGCGGAGGGCGGTCGCTGCGGCGGACGCCCTCCGCTCATGTCTGCTCACGCCTGCGGTGCTCGCGCGGCAGAACACGTTAGGTTGTGCCTTGTGACTCTGATCCTGCAGTTCATCGGTTTCCTGCTGTGGCTGTTCATCCTGTTCCTCATCGGCCGGCTCGTCTTCGACTGGGTGCAGTTCTTCGCGCGGGACTGGCGTCCGCGCGGCGTCCTGCTGGTCGTCGCCGAAGCCGTCTACACGGTCACGGACCCGCCCCTGCGGTTCCTGCGCCGGCTGATCCCGCCGCTCCGGCTCGGTCAGGTGCAGCTCGACCTCGCGTTCATCGTGCTGTTCTTCGCGGCCTCGATCCTGTCGTCGATCGTCGGCCAGGCCGCCGCGCGCATCTGAGGGCGAAGAAGTGGGGGATCTGTGCTGGTTCCTGGCAGGTGGGCCGGACGGGTCCTGCGCGAGCGGCGCAAAACCAATTACCGATGCATGGATCTGCGCTGGGGTGAGGCGGCACACTCTGTGAGGAAATCGTGCCCGGGGGTGCTCCCGGTGTCCGGCGCTCATCTCGTCCGCTACCGTGGTTGGCGGCGGAGGGCGTGTGGCTGGACAGCGCCGACGTCCGATTCCTGCGTTCCTACGTTCTAACTTTCGAGGTGACACGATGGCACTGCTCACTGCAGAGGACATCCTCAACAAGAAGTTCTCCGCGACGAAGTTCCGCGAGGGCTACGACGTCGAGGAGGTCGACGACTTCCTCGACGAGGTCGTCCGGACCCTGACCAACGTCCAGGAGGAGAACGAGAGTCTTCGGCAGAAGGTCGCCGCCGCCGAGCGGCGGATCGCCGAGCTGTCGCGCAGCGAGGCCGCAGGGCGGGCGCAGGCCGCTCCCGTCGCCGCCCCGGTCATGCCGTCCGGTCAGGCCGGCGCGAAGACGGGCCCCGAGCCCGAGTCCGCCACCGGGATGCTCCAGCTCGCCCAGAAGCTGCACGACGACTACGTGCGCTCGGGCCAGGAGGAGGGCGACCGTCTGATCGCCGAGGCCAAGACCGAGGGTGCCCGCATCGTGCGGGACGCCGAGGAGACCTCGCACCGCACGCTGTCCCAGCTCGAGCAGGAGCGCTCGCTGCTGGAGCGGAAGATCGACGAGCTGCGTCTGTTCGAGCGGGACTACCGCACGCGTCTGAAGAGCTTCCTGCAGAACCTGCTCGGCGACCTCGACGCCCGGGGCTCGGCCCTCCCGCCGCGCAACAACCAGCAGTCGGGCCGTCAGGCCGAGATGGCCCAGGGCATCTGACCGCAGGAGCGAGATCTCGCGGCCGGACAGGCCGCACGCACCACCGACGACATGCGCGGCGGCCGGCGTCCCCACCTCGCCGACCGGTCGCCGCGACGTGCGGACGCACGACGGGGCACGCCACACGGCGTGCCCCGTTGTGCGTCCGCCCTGTTGTGCTTACGCTTCGGTGACTTGACCACCCGGGGCGACCGCGAAGGGGAACCCATGACCAAGATCTCGACTGCCACGCGAGCCGCGATCAAGCACGAGTTCCCGAACCTGGCGCGCGACGTGAAGCAGTTCCCCGTCCGCGACGGCGAGGAACCCTGGACGCTGCGCGAGGTCGAGGAGCTCGCTGCCCTCCTGCTGGAGGACAAGGAACGGCTCGAGCGCGAGCTGCACGTGGCGGACAAGGAGCTGTCGGACCTCTTGCGCAACTCCGGCGACGGCGCCGGCGACGACCAGGCGGACTACGGCTCGAGCGCGCTGGAGCGGGAGCAGGAGCTCACGCTGGTCAACAACATGCGCGACCTGCTCGAGCAGACGAACCACGCGCTGGACCGCATCCGCAAGGGCACGTACGCGACGTGCGAGGTGACGGCGCTGCCGATCGGCAAGGCGCGCCTGCAGGCGTTCCCGCGGGCGACGCTCTCGGTCGAGGCCAAGGCGCGCGAGGAGCGACGCGGCGCCTGACCGAACCCGCCACGACCCGGATATCAATTCTGTGATGTCCGGGTCGTGGCAGTTTTTGGCGCAATTCCCTCGGTACTCGGTCCAGGAATGTCGGCTTTCGTGGCGACTGTGCGCGTTGTCGTTCCGATTGACAGGGTGAAATTTCCCCCGGATGCTCGTCGAGGTGAATCACACGTGTGTGATTCACCGGTCTTTCCGACGAGCACTATCAAGGGGGAAAACACAATGATCCGAGGATTCCGTGCGACCTGTCGCGCAGGGGCTGCGGTCGTCATGTCGGCCGGCCTGGTCGTCGCCGCGGCGACGGGTGCGAGCGCGATGGTGCAGGGGGACGCGCCGGAGCTGATCAGCGCACCCTCCACCGACAGCGTCGCGGACGCGGCCGCCCACGCGGCGGACGTGCTCGGCACCACGAACCCGCTCGGCGTGGTCGGCGTCGACGGCGCCCTGGACGTGCTCGAGGGCTACGGCCTCGACGAGGCGCCCGTCGGTGTCGACGGCGTGATGGTCCCCGAGGAGGTCGCCACGGTCGGCGACGTCGTCGAGATCGAGCGCGACGGCAGCTTCAACGCGCTGAACAACGTGTGCGTCGCTCCCTGGTACTGGGAGGGCCCGGGCAACGTGGGCAGCACCGCCAACGTGACCGACTACGTCGCCTGCAACGGCGACGTCGAGCTGGGTGGCGACGGTTCCGTCAACATCCTGAACAACGTGTGCGTCGCCCCGTGGCACTGGGACGGCCCGCTCAACCTGTTCAACACGGGTAACTTCACCACCTACGCGGCCTGCAACTGATCTCAGGCGCCACGTGGTCGCGAGGCCCTTTCCCGGAATCCCGGGAAAGGGCCTCGCCCTTGTGCCCGGGAAATATCCGCCGACGGGCGCGGAGGGCCTCGTCCCCGGCACGGCCCGCGGCGTGGGACACTTTGCCTGATGTCTACTCCCGCTGAACCCTCCGCCGTCTCGCGCGGCAGCCGGTCCCTCGTGGTCTGGACCGCTGTGCTCGCCGCCGTCGTGCTCGCCGCGGACCAGCTCACCAAGTGGTGGGCCGAGTCGGCCCTCGTCGCGAACGATCCCACGATCCCCCTGGTGGGTGACCTGCTGGGCATCCGGCTCATCTACAACCCCGGTGCCGCGCTGTCGCTCGCATCGGGCTACACGTGGATCCTGACGATCGTCGTGACGGTGGTCGTCGTGTTCATCGTCCGGGCGATCGGGCGCCTGGGCTCGCGCGGGTGGGCCGCGGCGCTCGGCCTCCTGCTCGGCGGCGCGCTCGGCAACCTCGTGGACCGCCTCCTCAGGGAGCCCGGGTTCGCGCGCGGGCACGTCGTGGACTTCATCGACTACGCGGGCTTCTTCGTCGGCAACGTGGCCGACATCGCCGTCGTCTCGGCCGCCGTGCTCATCGCACTGCTCTCGCTGCGCGGGATCGGGCTCGACGGGCGCAGGCACACGGACGAGCCCGATGCCGCGGGACCGGACGCCACGGGATCCACGGGACCGGACGCCGAGGGACCGGACGCCGTGGGACCGGACGTCGCGGGACCGGACGCGGCGCAGCCCGGCCCCGCGGCGCCGACCGCGACGCCCGCCGACCGCGGCGACGTCGTCTGATGGCGCTGCGGACCCTGCCCGTCCCGGACGGGCTCGCCGGCGACCGTGTCGACGCTGCCCTCGCCCGCATGCTCGGCTTCTCGCGCACGCGGGCGGCCGAGCTCGCGGAGGCGGGCGCCGTCCGGCTCGACGGCCGCACCGTGCGCAAGTCGGACCGTGTGGTGCCGGGCGGCTGGCTCGAGGTGGACGTGCCCGACGAGCGGCCCGCCGCCGAGGTGGTGCCGGAGCCCGTGCCCGGCATGGGCATCGTGTACGACGACGACGACCTCGTCGTGATCGACAAGCCGGTCGGTGTCGCGGCGCACCCGTCGCCGGGCTGGACCGGCCCGACCGTGGTCGGCGCGCTGCTGGCGGCCGGCTACCGGGTCTCGACGTCGGGCGCGGCGGAGCGGCAGGGCATCGTGCACCGGCTCGACGTCGGTACGTCCGGCCTCATGGTCGTGGCCAAGTCGGAGCCCGCCTACACGGGGCTCAAGCGGGCCTTCAAGGAACGCACGGTCGACAAGGTCTACCACGCGCTCGCGCAGGGGCACCCGGACCCGACGTCGGGCACGATCGACGCGCCGATCGGCCGGCACCCCGGCTCGGACTGGAAGTTCGCGGTGACGGCCGACGGCAAGCCGTCGGTGACGCACTACGAGACCCTGGAGATGCTCCCGGCGGCCTCGCTGCTCGAGGTGCACCTGGAGACCGGACGGACGCACCAGATCCGCGTGCACATGGCCGCGCTGCGGCACCCGCTCGTCGGTGACCTCACCTACGGCGCCGACCCCGTGCTGGCCTCGAAGGTCGGGCTCGCACGGCAGTGGCTGCACGCGCACCGGCTGGGCTTCGAGCACCCGGTGGCGGGGCGCTGGGTCGAGGTGGAGTCGGCGTACCCGGCGGACCTCGAGGCGGCGCTCGAGGTGGTGCGCGGGGCGTACTCGTGAGTGTGAGAAGAGGCTCGGCGCGGGACACGCGGAGTGTCACACAGCAGTTCTAAGATCGACGCCATGCCCACCGCCACGAGTGACGACTTCGTTCATCTCCACGTCCACACCGAGTTCTCGATGCTGGACGGCGCGGCCCGGGTCGGTGACCTCATGGAGGAGGTCGCGCGGCAGGGGCAGCGCGCCATCGCGACCACCGACCACGGCTACCTGTTCGGCGCGCACGAGTTCTGGGCGCAGGCGAACAAGGCGGGCATCAAGCCGATCATCGGTGTCGAGGCGTACGTCACCCCGGGTACCAGCCGGTTCGAGCAGAGGCGCGTCCGGTACGGCGAGGCGGGCCAGGAGTCCGACGACGTGTCGGCGCGCGGTGCGTACACGCACATGACGCTGCTGAGCAAGAACAACACCGGCATGCACAACCTGTTCCGGGCGTCGTCGCTGGCCTCGCTGGAGGGCCAGATGGGCAAGTGGCCCCGCATGGACCGCGAGCTCCTGGAGCGGTACCACGAGGGCCTCATCGCGACGACGGGCTGCCCGTCGGGCGAGATCCAGACCCGTCTGCGGCTCGGGCAGTGGGACGAGGCGGTCCGGCAGGCGGGCGAGCTGCAGGAGATCTTCGGCAAGGAGAACTACTACGTCGAGCTCATGGACCACGGGCTCGACATCGAGACCCGGGTGACCAAGGAGCTCCTCGAGCTGTCGAAGACCATCGGCGCACCGCTCGTGGCGACCAACGACCTGCACTACGTGCGGGAGGAGGACGCCACCAGCCAGGAGGCCCTGCTCGCCATCAACTCGGGCTCGACGCTGGACGACCCGAACCGGTTCAAGTTCGACGGCACCGGCTACTACGTGAAGTCGGCGGCCGAGATGCGGCGGGTCTTCAAGGAGCTGCCCGAGGCGTGCGACAACACGCTCCTCATCGCCGAGCAGTGCGAGGTCTCGTTCGACACGTCGGCCAACTACATGCCCCGGTTCCCCGTCCCCGAGGGCGAGGACGAGATCTCCTGGTTCGTCAAGGAGGTCGAGGCGGGCCTGCAGCGGCGCTACCCGAACGGGTACTCCGACGCGGTGCGCAAGCAGGCCGACTACGAGGTCGAGGTCACCATCCAGATGGGCTTCCCGGGGTACTTCCTCGTGGTCGCCGACTTCATCAACTGGTCCAAGCGCCAGGGCATCCGCGTCGGGCCGGGCCGTGGCTCGGCAGCCGGGTCGATGGTCGCCTACCTCATGGGCATCACCGAGCTCGACCCGCTCGAGCACGGGCTCATCTTCGAGCGCTTCCTCAACCCGGAGCGCGTCTCCATGCCCGACGTCGACGTCGACTTCGACGAGCGTCGGCGCGGGGAGGCCATCAAGTACGTCACCGAGAAGTACGGCGACGACCGCGTCGCCCAGATCGTCACCTACGGCACCATCAAGGCCAAGCAGGCCATCAAGGACTCCGCGCGGCTGCTCGGCTTCCCCTTCGCCATGGGGGAGAAGCTGACCAAGGCGATGCCGCCCGCCGTCATGGGCAAGGACATCCCGCTGTCGGGCATCTTCGACCCGAAGCACCCCCGGTACCCCGAGGCGGCCGAGTTCCGGCAGGTGCACGACACCGACCCCGAGGCGCAGCGCGTCGTCGAGCTCGCGCGCGGTATCGAGGGTCTGAAGCGCCAGTGGGGCGTGCACGCCGCCGGCGTCATCATGTCGAGCGAGCCGCTCATCGACATCATCCCGATCATGAAGCGCCCGCAGGACGGCGCGATCATCACGCAGTTCGACTACCCGACGTCCGAGGGCCTCGGCCTCATCAAGATGGACTTCCTCGGGCTGCGCAACCTGACCATCCTCGACGACGCGCTCGAGAACATCGTGGCGAACGGCAAGGAGCCGGTCGACATCGAGAACGTGCCGCTCGACGACAAGCCGACGTACGAGCTGCTCGCCAGCGGCAACACCCTCGGCGTGTTCCAGCTCGACGGCGGGCCCATGCGCTCGCTGCTGCGCCAGATGCGGCCGGACAACTTCGAGGACGTCTCCGCCGTCATCGCGCTGTACCGGCCGGGGCCGATGGGCATGAACTCGCACATCAACTACGCCCTGCGCAAGAACGGTCAGCAGAAGATCGAGGCGATCCACCCCGAGGTGGTCGAGCCGTTCGCGGAGATCCTGGACGAGACGTACGGCCTCATCGTCTACCAGGAGCAGGTGCAGCGCGCCGCGCAGATCATGGCCGGCTACTCGCTCGGCCAGGCCGACCTGCTCCGCCGCGCCATGGGCAAGAAGAAGCCCGAGGTGCTGGCCAAGGAGTACGTGAACTTCGAGAAGGGCGCCAAGGAGAAGGGGTTCAGCGACGGCGCCATCAAGGCGGTGTGGGACACCCTGGTCCCGTTCGCGGGCTACGCCTTCAACAAGGCGCACTCCGCCGGCTACGGCCTCGTCGCGTACTGGACGGCCTACCTCAAGGCGAACTACCCGGCCGAGTACATGGCGGGCCTGCTCCAGTCGGTGGGCGACAACAAGGACAAGATGGCGCTCTACCTCAACGAGTGCCGTCGCATGGGCATCACGGTGCTGCCGCCGGACGTCAACGACTCGTCCGCGAAGTTCACCGCGGTCGGGGGAGACATCCGCTTCGGCCTCACCGGCGTGCGCAACGTCGGCCGCAACGTGGTCGACGCGATCGTCGAGACGCGCGAGACCAAGGGGGCCTTCACCTCGTTCCAGGACTTCCTCGACAAGGTGCCCGCCACGGTGTGCAACAAGCGCACCATCGAGTCGCTCATCAAGGCGGGTGCGTTCGACTCCCTCGGGCACACGCGGCGCTCGCTGCTCGTGGTGCACGAGCAGGCCGTCGACTCGGTGATCAGCGTCAAGCGCAAGGAGGCGGAGGGGCAGTTCGACCTGTTCGCCGACTTCGGCGGGGACGACGACGCGGGCATGGGCTTCTCGGTCGAGGTGCCGGACCTGCCCGACTGGGAGAAGAAGCAAAAGCTCCAGTTCGAGCGCGAGATGCTCGGCCTGTACGTGAGCGACCACCCGCTGTCCGGCCTGGAGCACGTGCTCCAGCGCGCCGCCGACACGTCGATCGCCTCGCTGCTGGCCGACGAGCACCGGCCCGAGAACTCGGTGGTGACCGTGGCGGGTCTGCTCACCTCGGTGCAGCGCAAGATGAGCAAGAACGGCAACCCGTGGGCGGCGGTGACCGTCGAGGACCTCGAGGGCGCCGTCGAGGTGATGTTCTTCGGGGAGACCTACCTCGCGTACTCGACGATGCTCGCCGAGGACCAGGTGGTCGTGCTGCGCGGCAAGGTGCGCCGCCGCGACGAGTCGCTGTCGCTGCAGGCCATGGAGGTGGCGCTGCCGGACATCACCGTCGGGTCGGACTCGCCGCTGGCCGTGACCGTGCCGCACACGCGCGCGATCGAGCCGACCATGGTGCGGCTGCGGGAGGTGCTCGCCACCCACCCGGGCTCGGCGGAGGTGCATGTCGCGGTCGCCGAGCCGGGCAAGAAGACGATCGTGCGGGCCGCCGACACGCTGCGGGTCGAGAAGTCGCCCGCGCTGTTCGGCGACCTCAAGGCGCTGCTCGGCCAGGGCTGCCTGTCGTGACGACGAGCACGGAGGACGACGCCCGCTACGACGAGCGCGACCACGAGCGGTTCGCGCTCGTGCCCGCCGCGTACCTCTTCCTGCGCCGCGAGGGCCAGGTGCTGCTGCAGCTCCGCCAGGGCACGGGCTACCGCGACGGGTACTGGGCGTGCGCCGCGGCCGGGCACGTCGAGGAGGGCGAGTCGGTCGTCGAGGCGGCCGTCCGCGAGGCGTACGAGGAGCTCGGCGTCACCGTGGCTCCGCAGGACGTGCAGCCGCTGACGGTGCTGCACCGCGGCGAGCCCGGTGGCCCCGCCGTCGAGCAGCGGGTCGACTTCATGTTCGAGGCCACCCGCTGGAGCGGTACGCCCGCCATCCAGGAGCCCGACAAGGCGGCGGACCTGGCGTGGTTCCCCTTCGTCGCGCTGCCGGAGCCGCTGGTGCCCCACGAGGCGGCCGTGCTGCGCGCCGTGCACGACGCGGGCCGGCACCGGACACCCGTGCCGCGGCTGCTCACGTTCGGCTTCTGACGGCACCGGCGCGAACGGGACGGCCCCCGGACCACCTCGGTGGTCCGGGGGCCGCCCCGTTCAGCGCACTCTGCCGGGCGCCGCCCTGCTGGGCACCCTGTCAGCAGGTGCCCAGGTTCTCCCACGGGCCCCACGGCGAGGCGCCGGGCTCCTGGTTGCGGGTCCACCACTTCGCGCGGAAGAGGTCACCCTCGTGCGCGACGGTCTCGCCGCCGGTGTAGACCCACGAGTCGGTCCAGGCCTGGTACGTCTCGTCGCCGCAGACGACGTCCGCCCCGACCTCGGCCCACGGGCCCCACGGGCTCGCGCCCGGCTGGTCGCCGCGCGTCCACCACAGGGCCACGTACACGGCGCCGTCGTACGACACCTCGTCACCCGTGTCGTAGACCGCCTTGCGGTCCCACGGCTCGGCGGACAGGCCGGTCACCTCGACGTCGGCCGACGCGACGGCCGGCTGGTCGAACGCGTTGTCCGTGACGTGCTCCGCCTCGTTGGTGTACGTGCCGCTCGCGGCGTCGGCATCGACCGTCACCTCGTACGACAGCGTGACCGGGTCGACCTCGGGGCCGACGTAGTCGAGGCAGATCGAGCCGCCCTCCGTGAGCGCCGACGACGGGTCGCCCGCGCCGACGACGGCGGTGCCGAGCGTCCCCGCGAGGTTCTCGACGCCGATCGTGGCCGTCGCCGGCAGGGCACCGAGCTCGCCGTACTCGAAGGTGATCTCCGGGCGGTCGTCGGCGACGGTGGTGTAGATCCACGCCTGGAACGTCCCCACCGAGTTGGACAGGTCGGCGGGGTCGCCGCCGAACTCGAACGGGTCGTCCCACTGGACCACGGCGACCTCGCCGCCGGAGGTGGCCAGCCGCACGCCGCGCCCGTCGGCGACCGACAGCGCCAGGTCGGACCAGAGCGGTGCGATGACGCCGTTCGGCGCCGCCGTGCTCGGCAGGTCCTGCGGCGTCCACGGCTGGCCGCCGTAGCCGCCCGCGACCGTGACCAGACCGTCCTCGGAGACCGTCAGGTTCGGCGACGGGGCGCCGTAGTGCGTGAACGGGCCGATGTTCGAGAACGCGTTGACGGCAGCGGTGTCGCCGTCGAGCGCGCTGAACCCGATGCCCACCGAGCCCAGGTCGAGGAACCCGGACCATGCCGCGCACTGTGGGTCGTCCGCGGGCGTCGACGCCACGTACGAGCCCACGGCGCCGACCGTCGACGGCACCTCGACCTCCCACGTGATCGTCCGGCCGTCGACCACACCGTCACCGGTCACCGAGTCGGGGTCGACGGTCAGGCCGTCGGGCACGGTGTCGGTGATCGTGTAGGTGAGGTCCTCCGGCGTGACGTTCGGCTGGACGGTGATGTCGTAGCCGATCGTGTCGCCGACGCCCGCCTCGTCGACCGACGCCGTCTTGGTGACGTCGTCGGCCACGCGCGCGAGGCGGACCGGGATCTCGCCGATGTCGCCGGGGCTGTCGGGCGACGTGCCCAGCACGGCCGTCCCGAAGTACAGGTCGCCCTCGGCGGCGTCGTCGAGGTCCCAGCGGACGCGCACGTCGTACGGCTCGCCCACGGGCACCTCGCCCTCGGGACCCTCGACGCCTGCGTTGCCCAGGTCCTCGCCCGGGACGGCGGCCGTCACCAGCGTGTGGGCGTCGGGCTCGTCGCCGCTGCCCTGCCAGTTCTGCACGAGGACCCACCAGGTGCCGGCCTCGGGGTCCGGCACCTCGCACAGCTCGGCCGCACCCGACGACGTCGACGCGCACACCTGGGTGTCGGCGCTCGGCGTGTCGCCGGTGCCGACGAAGAGGTCGAGGTCGCTCGCCTCGGCGGCGGTGATCTGCGCGACGAGCCGCGCGGCGCCGTCGGGCACGTCGAGCGTGGTGACCTCGACCTGTCCCAGGTCGTCGAACGGGTCGCCGTTGGTCGGGTCCTGGGCCAGCGAGCCCTCGTGCCGGTCGGCCTTCACGAGGCCCTCGACGGAGCCGGTGAAGTCGCTGACCGCGATGGACTTCAGGCCCGTGACGGCCTGCGAGCCGGTGTCACGGCGGGTGGTGATGTCGATGTCGTCCGGCAGGATCGCGCCGGACGGCACGACGGCCACCGGCATGGTCACCGCGGGCACGTCCTCGTCGCTCGGGGTGAGCGTGATCCGGCCGAACAGCGTCTCGCCGTCGGGCGCGCCCGCGACGTCGGCCGTGACCGAGATGCCGAGCGAGTCGCCGGGCGACACCGTCTCCTGCGAGAGCGTGACGTCGAGCGACAGCCCGTCGTCCGAGGTCGCCGAGGCCGTCCAGGTCACGTCGGCGGGGGCCGACGGCGGCGCGACCGCCGTGCGCTCCCACGAGCAGGTGGCCAGGCACTGGGTGTCGGCGAACGACGGCAGGTTGAGCGTCGTCGGGTCGCCGCCCTCCTCCGGGTCGGCGGCCAGGTAGTTGGCGTGCGTCTCGTCGAACAGCAGGGCGGCCCGGACGGCGGCCCCGATGTCCATGTGGCCGCTGCCCTGCTCGTACGGGGTGGCGGGCGAGCCGTCGAAGTCCCGGACGGTCGTGCGCGCCGTCGTCATGAGCGCCGACTGCTGCTGGGCCGGGGTCCAGTCCGGGCGGGCCTGCGAGAGCAGGGCGCCGGCGCCGGCCACGTGCGGGCTCGACATCGACGTGCCGGAGATGACGCCGTACTCGACGTGGTCGTAGGCGCCGTCGGCCACGCCGTAGGCGGCGAGGATGTCGACGCCCGGTGCGGTGATCGACGGCACGACCGTGTCGACGGCGCGGTTCGGGCCGCGCGACGAGAAGCTGGCCATGACGTCGCCGCGCTCGTCGTCGATCACGAAGTCCGTGCCCGAGACGGTGCCGGTGTGCCCGGTTCCCTCGGCGAGCCAGGCGCGCAGGGTCTCGCCGTCCGCGTAGGAGACGGCCAGGCCGGGCACGGCGAACGCGTCACCGAGCAGCGAGGCGCCGTTGGGCTCGTCGTTGGTCAGCACGAAGCCGACGGCGCCCTGGGCCGCCACGTTCTCCGACTTCTCGACGCGGCCGTTGCCGCCGCGGGCGCAGACCACGATCTTGTCGGTGAACTCGGCCTCGTGGCCGGTCGTCGTGGTGCACTGGGGGTCGCCGACGGACGCGGCGTCCACGATCTCGGTCGCGGGCAGCGGGCCCGTCAGCGACTTGCCGACGAGGTCGGGCAGGTCGCCCGCGCTGCTGGTCAGGTCACCGAGGGTGTTGACCATGTGCCGGTTGTGGGTCGAGGCGCCCACCGAGGTGAGCCACGGCGCGTCGGCGGGGGAGCCGGTGGTGGCGAACCCGGGGCCGTCGTTGCCGTTGGAGGTCGCCACGAAGATGCCGGCGGCACGCGCGTTGAGGAAGCCGATCGAGTCGAAGTCGTTCCAGAGGTCCGACGGCGACGACGAGCCGATCGAGTAGTTGATGACGTCGACGCCGTCGGCGATGGCCTGGTCGATCGACGCCGTCAGGCCCGCCGTGGTGCAGCAGCCGCGGTAGCTGATGACGTTGGCGTGCGGGGCGACGCCCGAGACGTCGAACGTCGGCGGGTCGGTGCCCTCCGGCGCGGTCGGGGTCACGTCGTGCACGACGTTGCCGCCCGACGTCGAGGCCGTGTGCGAGCCGTGGCCGTCCTCGTCGAGCGCGCTGCGGTCGGCCGCGCTGAGGAACCCGTAGGCACCGATGAGCTTGCCGTTGCACGGGAAGTCGGGGTCGTACTGGTCGGTGTTCGCCGGGTCGCACACGCCGAGGTAGTTGCCCTCGCCGAGCGGGTTGGTGTGCGTGTAGCCGTCGTCGCCGGTCTCGGCGAACGAGGGGCTGCCCGGGTGGATGCCGGTGTCGATGGTGCCGATGACGACACCCTCGCCCTTGTAGTCCTCCGGCAGGCCGAGCTCCTCGACGGCGTTCCACAGCGCGTCGGCGTTGCTCCACTGGGGGCCGGCGTCGGTGTGCAGCTCGCGCTCCTCGTCGAGCGCGATGTGCACGACGGCCGGGTCCTTGGCGACCTCGGCGGCCTCGGCGGGCGTCAGGACGACGGCCAGGCCGTTGACGGCGTACTGGTAGGTGAAGGGCACCTCGACGTCGTGGCCGACGGTGCGCTCGACGCGGGTGACGAAGTCGTCCTGCTCCGCCTCGAGGAACTCGGTGTACGCGCGGACGCGCTGCGCCGACGGGTCGAGCGCGCGGCCGGGGGCGGGCGCCGTCGCCCGCAGCCCGGAGACGCCGCCGTCGTACGTGGGCACGGCCGGGTCGGCGAGCCGGACGAGGTAGGTGCGCTCGGCCTTGCCGCGGCCGAGGGCGAGCTTCTGGATGCCGGCGTCACGCTCGACGCCCGGCTGGGCGGTGGTCTGTGCGGGGACGAGGTCCTCCGCGAGCAGGTCGCGGGGCTCGACCTTGTCCCCGGACCTGTCGGACGTTGCCCCCGGCGCGGCGGGCACGGCGACGGCAGCGGGCGCGATCGCCGCCGCTAGTGCCGTGACCGCCGCCGTGACCAGCAGGGGCGTTCTGAACCGTTGTTTCATCGACGAGGCTCCCTCGGCAGCGATGGACGAGCGCGTGCACGTGCGTGTCATTCCTCGCCTACCCCGACAGGGCGTGTCAATGGTTCTGTCCGGGTTTCACCCAGGTACCGGCCAGGTGGCAGCGTCACGTGCCACAGACGTCTGAACCCGATGTTTCTTCGCTCAGGAAGACGTCACAGCGAAGAAACATCGGGCTCAGGCCGGTGGGGCGGGTGAGTCAGTGGAAGCGGCCGCGGACCGCCTCGCCGTGCGCCGGGAGGTCCTCGTCGTTCGCGACGGCGACGATCCGGTCGGCCAGCTCCCCGAGCGCCTCGCGGTCGTACTCGACCTGCTGCACGGACTTGAGGAAGCTGTGCACCCCCAGGCCGCTCGCGAAGTGCGCGGTGCCGCCCGTCGGCAGCACGTGGTTCGAGCCGGCCATGTAGTCGCCCAGCGACACGGGCGACCAGGGGCCCACGAAGATCGCCCCCGCGCTGTGCACGCGCGCGGCCACCGCGGCGGCGTCCGCCGTCTGGACCTCCAGGTGCTCCGCGCCGTAGGCGTTGACGACGGCCAGGCCCGCGTCGACGTCGTCCACCAGCACGATCGCGGACTGCGGGCCCTCGAGGGCGCGCACCACGCGGGTCGCGTGCTTCGTGGCGGACGCGAGGTCCTGGACCCGCGCGTCGACCGCGGCCGCGAGCTCGACCGAGTCGGTGACCAGCACCGAGGCGGCCATCGGGTCGTGCTCGGCCTGGCTGATGAGGTCGAGGGCCACGTGCCCCGGGTCGGCCGTGCCGTCCGCCAGCACGGCGATCTCGGTGGGGCCCGCCTCCGCGTCGATGCCGACGACGCCGCGCACCAGCCGCTTGGCCGCCGCGACGTACACGTTGCCGGGGCCGGTGATGACGTCGACCGGCTCGCACAGCGTCTCGCCGTCCTGCGGCTCCGTGCCCGCGGCGCCGTAGGCGAACATCGCCACGGCCTGGGCGCCACCCACCGCGTACACCTCGTCGACGCCGAGCAGCGCGCACGCCGCGAGGATCGTCGGGTGCGGCAGTCCGCCGTTGTCCTTCTGCGGCGGCGACGCGACGGCGAGCGCCGGCACGCCGGCCTCCTGCGCCGCGACGACGTTCATGACCACCGACGACGGGTACACCGCGAGCCCGCCCGGTGCGTACAGGCCGACACGCTGGACCGGGATCCAGCGCTGCCGCACGACGGCGCCCGGCGCGAGCTCGGTGACGTGGTCGTGGGGCACCTGGTCGGCGTGCACGCGGCGCACACGCCGGATCGCCTCGACGAGCCCCTCGCGCACGAGCGGCGACAGGCTGTCGACGGCGGCGGACAGCGCCTCGGCGGGCACGCGCAGGTGCTCGGGCGTGACACCGTCGAACCGCTGCGCGAGCTCGCGCAGCGCGGTACCGCCGCCCTCGCGGACCTGGCGCAGCACCGGCTCGACCGCATGGACCGCCTCGTCGACCCCCACCTCGGCTCGGGGCAGGACGTCGAGGAGCTCACGGCGGCCGAGGGACCGGCCGCGCAGGTCGATGCGCTGGATCACGGGACCAGTCTAGGGCGGGTGTCAGGGACAATGGCGGGGTGTCCATCTCAGACGTCCCCATCCGCGACGACATGATCCGCCTCGGCCAGTTCCTCAAGCTCGCCGGCCTCGCCGAGGACGGCGCGCAGGCCCGCGACCTCGTGGCCGACGGGGAGGTGCGGGTCAACGGCGAGCCCGAGACGAGGCGCGGGCGCCAGCTCGTGCGCGGCGACGTGGTGACCGTCGCGCTGCCGGCGGGCGAGGAGTCGGCGCGCGTGGCGTGAGGCGCGTGCCTCACGCCGTGCCTCACGCCGTGCCTCACGCCATGTAGGTCGACGCCATCACCTTGTCGACCGTGACCCGCAGCACGACGCGCTCGGGGTTCGGCTCCAGCTCGCGGTAGCGGCGTGCGTAGCGCGCGACGGCGTCGGCGATCTCGTCCGGGTCCTCGCTGACCGCGACGGTGCCCTCGAGCGTGATCCACCGGCCGCCCGACACCTGGCACAGTGCCGCGCGCGGGGGCGCGCCGTCCGGCCCGGGGACCGCGTGCCGCGCCTTGTAGGACGTGCGGTTCGTCGTGATGCGGGCGACCCCCTGGTCGGCGTCCCACGTGAACGCGACGGGGACGACGTGCGGCGTGCCGTCCGGCCGCAGGGTGGTGAGGGTCGCGAGGTGACGCTCCGTGACGAACACGAGCTGCTCGGGGTTGAGTCGGAACACGTCGCGAGTCTAGGTCTGCGCGTGTGGGTTCCCCGTATATGCCGCCCTCCCGGATATGGCTACTGTCCTGACAAATAGCGGGCGTCGAAGGAGAGTGCCATGAAGCCGCTGCAGAGACCTCGGACCTCGATCCTCGCGGCGGGCGTCGCCGCCGTGCTGAGCCTCGGGCTCGCCGTGCCCGCCCTCCTGCCCGCCGTCGTCGCGCAGGCAGGTCCTGTGCCCGCGGGGCTCGCCGCGGACGCGGACTGCACCGCCGCCGCGTGGGCGGAGGGCAGCAGCTACGCGGCGGGCGACCGCGTGACCCACCTGGGCCGCGGGTACACCGCGCTCGTGGGGCACACCGCGCACGTCGGCGCCGGCTGGAGCCCCGACACCACGCCGTCCCTCTGGGCCGACGACGGCGCCTGCGCGCCCCAGCCCGACCCCGACCCGACCGACCCGGGGGCCGACCCCGATCCCGGTCCCGAGCCGGACCCCGACCCGGACCCGGAGCCCGACCCGCAGCCGACGCCCGAGGACTGCAGCCAGCGGCCACGCCCGTCGGGCAAGGTGCTGCAGGGGTACTGGGAGAACTGGGACGGTGCGAGCAACGGCGTCCACCCGGGCCTCGGCTGGATCCCGGTCACCGACCAGCGGATCACGCAGCACGGCTACAACGTGGCCACGCTCGCGTTCCCGGTGATCCTCTCCGACGGCACCGTGCTGTGGGAGGACGGCATGGACGCCGGCGTCCGCGTGCCCAGCCCCGAGGAGATGTGCGCCGCCAAGGAGGCGGGCCTGACGGTCCTCCTGTCCATCGGTGGTGCGACCGCGGGCATCGACCTGTCCTCCCAGGCCGTGGCGGACCGGTTCGTGGAGACGGTGGTGCCGATCCTGCGCGAGTACAACTTCGACGGCATCGACATCGACATCGAGACCGGCCTGAGCGGCAGCGGTGACATCAACCAGCTCTCGACGTCGCAGGCCAACCTCATCCGGATCATCGACGGCGTGCTCGCCGCGATGCCCGACGGCTTCGGGCTCACGATGGCGCCCGAGACCGCCTACGTGACGGGCGGCAGCGTCGTCTACGGCTCGATCTGGGGCTCGTACCTGCCGATCATCAAGAAGTACGTCGACAACGGCCGCCTGTGGTGGCTCAACATGCAGTACTACAACGGGTCGATGTACGACTGCGCGGGCAACTCCTACGCCGCGGGCACCGTCGAGGGCTTCCGCGCCCAGACCGACTGCCTGGACGACGGCCTGGTGGTCCAGGGCGTGACGATCCGCGTGCCGTACGAGAAGCAGGTGCCCGGCCTGCCCGCGCAGGAGGGCGCCGGCGGCGGGTACATGGCACCGTCGCTGGTCTCGCAGGCGTACGGCTCGTACGACGGGGCGCTCAAGGGGCTCATGACCTGGTCGATCAACTGGGACGGCTCCCGTGGCTGGACGTTCGCGGACAACGTCAGGGCGTTGCAGGGGCGGTAGGCCGCCAGGCACGGCCGGGTCCGGCGTCGAGGCGCCGCCGGACCCGGCTGGTGCGCGGGGTGCCCGGGCGCTCCTGGGAGCCGGGGGACCAGGCAGCGCCGGGTGCCGCCGCCGTACCGTGGAGACATGGCCGACAACCAGCTGGGGGAGTACCTGCGAGCCCGTCGCGAGCTCGTACGCCCGCAGGACGTCGGGCTGCCCGCCTCGGGCGTCCGCCGCGTCCCGGGTCTGCGTCGCGAGGAGGTGGCGCTGCTCGCCGGCATCAGCTCCGACTACTACCTGCGCCTCGAGCAGGGGCGCGACCGCAACCCGTCGGTGCAGGTCGTGGAGGCGCTCGCGCGCGTGCTCCAGCTCGACGAGCCCGCGACGCAGCACCTGCTGCAGCTCGCCGCGCCCGCCCCGCGCCGGCGCAGGCGGCGCCCGCGCAGGGAGGTCGTGCCGCCGGGCACGCTCCGGCTCCTCGACCGCATCGGCACGCCCGGCTACGTCGAGGGGCGCTACTTCGACGTGCTCGCGGCCAACCCCCTGGCCCGAGCCCTCTCGCCCAACCTCGCGCCCGGGCACAACCGGCTGCGCGACCTGTTCCTCGACCCCGCAGAGCAGGTCCTGAACGCGGAGTGGCCCGCCGTGGCACCGACGATGGTGGCCAGGTTCCGGGAGGCCGTCGGCACCGACACCGACGACGAGCGGGTCGAACGGCTCGTGGGCGAGCTGTCGCTCGCCTCGGACCGGTTCCGGACGCTCTGGGCCCGGCACGACGTGAAGCTCGGCGCGCCGCACACGACCCGCCTGCGGCACCCCCAGGTCGGGGAGCTCGAGATGGACATGGAGAAGCTCTCCGTGGTGGGCACCGACCGGATGATGCTCGTGCTGCTGCACGCCGACGCGGGGTCGCCGACAGGCGAGCGCCTCGCGCTCCTCGCCTCGCTGGCAGCCCCGGAACCGGCCGCCGCCGGGCCGGTCGCTGAGTCGGTCGCTGAGTCGGCCGACGGCAGGTAGGGCGGCCGAGGCCCCGGCCGGACGGGGCGGGGCGCGGACCGCCTGTGGATGACCGGGTCGCGGTGTCGGTGGCTGCTCCTAGGATCGAGACGTGACCAAGGACCCCTTCGCAGACCTGCCCTTCGCCATGGAGGAGCCGCCGGACGACGCCCTCCTCACCGAGGTCGGTGATCCGGCGCTGCCCCCGTCGGCGCGCAACACGCCCGAGGCGCAGGCGGCGAAGCTGCAGATGCTGCGCGGCCTCCTCGACGACGGCGGAGCGGCGCCCGCCGCGCCGGCCCGCCGCGAGCCGGCTGCGGACGCCGAGGAGGCGACCGCCGGACCTGCGGGCGCAGCGGCCGACGGCCTGCCTCCCGCCTCGGCCGACGCCTCCGGCCCGGCTGACGACGCCCCGGCTGACGACGCCCCGGCTCAGGACGCCCGGGTTGAGGACACCCCGGCTGGGGACGCCCCGGCTGCGCGCCCGGTCACGGCGCCCCCCGGGGACTCGCTGCGGGAGGAGGCCGAGGCGGCGCTGCGCGAGCTCGTCGGGCGCGACGACGCCCGGCTGCGCGACGACCAGTGGACGGCGATCGAGGCGCTCGCGGCCTTCCGTCGGCGGGCGCTGGTCGTCCAGCGCACCGGCTGGGGCAAGTCGGCGGTCTACTTCGTGGCCACGCGGCTGCTGCGTGCCCGCGGCGCGGGGCCGACGGTCATCGTGTCGCCGCTGCTGGCGCTCATGCGGGACCAGATCGCGGCGGCCGCGCGGGCCGGGATCCGTGCGGTGACCATCAACTCGGCGAACATGACCGAGTGGGACGAGGTGCACGCCGCGATCGCGCGCGGCGAGGTGGACGTGCTCCTGTGCTCGCCCGAACGGCTGAACAACCCCGGCTTCCGGGACGAGGTGCTGCCGCGGCTCGCGGCGGACGCCGGGCTCGTCGTCGTCGACGAGGCGCACTGCATCTCGGACTGGGGGCACGACTTCCGGCCCGACTACCGCCGCATCCGCACGCTCCTGGCCGACCTGCCGAGCGGCATCCCCGTGCTGGCCACGACAGCGACGGCCAACGAGCGCGTGACCCAGGACGTCGCCGAGCAGCTCGCCGTGCACGCCGACGGCACGGCGGCGCAGGACGTGCTCGTGCTGCGGGGTGCGCTCGACCGCGAGTCGCTGCACCTGGCCGTGCTCGAGCTGGGGGACCAGCCGACACGCGTGGCCTGGCTGGCCGAGGCGCTGCAGGACATCGAGGGCTCGGGCATCGTCTACTGCCTCACGGTGTCGGCCGCCGAGCAGGTGGCCGAGCAGCTGCGTGGCTACGGGCTCGCCGTGGCCGCCTACACCGGCCGGACCGAGCCGGCCCAGCGCGAGCAGCTCGAGGCCGACCTCAAGAACAACGAGGTCAAGGCGCTGGTCGCGACCTCGGCGCTCGGCATGGGCTTCGACAAGCCCGATCTGGCGTTCGTGGTGCACCTCGGCGCGCCGTCGTCGCCGATCGCGTACTACCAGCAGGTCGGCCGTGCGGGCCGCGGTGTCGACCAGGCGCTGGTGGTGCTGCTGCCGGGCACGGAGGACAAGGCGATCTGGGACTGGTTCGGCGAGCAGGGCTTCCCGGCCGAGGGTCAGGTGCGTGTCACGCTCGACGCGCTGCAGCGCGGCGGCACGATGTCGACGGCCGCGCTCGAGACGCAGGTGGACCTGCGCCGGTCCCGGCTGGAGACGATGCTCAAGGTGCTCGACGTCGACGGCGCGGTCCGCCGGGTGCGCGGCGGCTGGGAAGCCACGGGCCGGGACTGGGTCTACGACGCCGAGCGGTACGCCCGCGTGGCCGCGACCCGCGCGGCCGAGCAGCAGGCGATGGTCGACTACGTGGCCACACCCGGCTGCCGCATGGCCTACCTGCGTGCCCAGCTCGACGACCCGGACCTCGCGCCGGGCTGGCGGTGCGGTCGGTGCGACCGGTGCGGTGCGGTGACGCTGCCCGAGGCGCCGGACGTCGAGGCCGTGGCGGCGGCCCGCGCCGAGATGGACCGTCCGGGCGTCGAGGTCGAGGTCCGCAAGATGTGGCCCACCGGACTGGCGAGCCTCGGGCTCGACCTCAAGGGCAAGATCGCCCCTGCCGAGCTGGCCGAGCCGGGGCGGGCGGTCGCGCGCCTGGACGGGCTGGGCTGGTCCGGGCCCTTGCGCGACCTGCTCGGGCCGAACGCCGCCGACGGCGAGCTGCCCGTGCCGCTGCGTCGTGCCGCCGCGCGCGTGCTCGACGAGTGGCCGGCGCTGCGGCCGCCCGTGGCGTCGGACGGCTCCTCGCTCGACGAGGCCGAGGGCACGGACGAGGGCGCGGACGAGGGCGCGGCCGTCGCGGACGGGGGAGCGGAGCCGGGGCCGCTCGTCGTCGAGGCCGTCGTCGCCGTGCGGTCCGTACGCCGGCCGAAGTTGTCGTACCACCTGGCGACCGGCCTGGCGAAGTACCTGGGCGTGCCGATGATCGGCGCGGTGGGGCCCGTCGCTGGGCAGGAGGAGCCCGGCAGGCACGACGTGAACTCGGCGATGCGGCTGGCGGGTGTGGCCCGGCGGCTGCAGCTCCAGCTCGGTGAGCCGGCCCTCCGCGGGCTGCCCGGCCGCGCCGTCCTGCTCGTCGACGACTACACGGACTCGGGATGGACGCTCACCGTCGCGTCCCGCCTGCTGCGCCAGGCGGGCGCCTCGGCGGTCTACCCGTTCGTCCTGGCGATCCGGTGACACCCGGTGACGCGGTCGGGCGCGGTGGACCGACGGGCCCGGTGGGCGGACTCACACCGGGCCGGTGCCGCGCCCTCCGTAGACTGGTGCGGTGATGACCCACGCCGTCGACCAGCACAGCGCCCCCGTGCCACCGGTGCGGCTGCCGCTGCGTCCTGAGCTGGCGGACGAGACGCCCTACGGCGCGCCCCAGCTCGACGTGCCGGTGCTGCTGAACGTCAACGAGAACCCCTACCCGCCCGGCGAGGACGTGGTGGCGACCATCGCGGAGGAGGTCGCGCGCGCCGCCCGCGGGATGAACCGCTACCCGGACCGCGACGCCACGGTGCTGCGCCAGGACCTGGCCGACTACCTGACGCTGGAGACGGGCGTCGACCTGGACCACTGCGACGTCTGGGCCGCGAACGGGTCCAACGAGGTCATGCTGCACGTGCTGCAGGCGTTCGGCGGCCCGGGCCGCACGGCGCTGTCGTTCGCGCCGACCTACTCGATGTACCCGGAGTACGCGCGCGACACCCACACCGCCTGGGTGGTCGGGCGTCGCGAGGCCGACTTCACGCTCGACCCGGACCACGCCGCGCGGACCATCCGCGAGGTGCGGCCGTCGGTGATCCTGCTGGCCAGCCCGAACAACCCGACCGGCACGGCACTGCCTGCGGCCACGGTCGAGGCGGTCTGCGAGGCCGCGCTGGCGGTCGACATCGACGGGGCGCACCCCGTCGTCGTCGTGGACGAGGCGTACGCCGAGTTCCGCCGCCCGGGCACGCCGTCGGCGGTCGCGCTGCTGGAGCGCTACCCGAACCTCGCCGTGACGCGCACGATGTCCAAGGCGTTCGCCGCCGCCGGCGCGCGGCTGGGCTACCTGGTCGCGTCGAACGACTTCGTGGACGCGCTGCGCATCGTGCGCCTGCCGTACCACCTGAGCGCGATCACGCAGGCCGCGGCCGGCGCGGCGCTGCGCCACCGGGAGTCGCTCATGGCGCAGGTGGCGACGCTGCGCGCCGAGCGCGACGCGACCGTCCGGTGGCTGCGGCAGCAGCAGCGGCCCGACGGCACGCCGTTCGACGTCGCGGAGAGCGACGCGAACTTCGTGCTGTTCGGCACCTTCCCCGACCGGCACGCCGTCTGGCAGGGGCTGCTGGACCGCGGCGTGCTGATCCGGGAGACCGGCCCCGACGGCTGGCTGCGGGTCTCGATCGGTACCTCCGCCGAGATGGCGACGTTCCGCGAGGCGCTGGCCGAGGTCGTGCAGAACCAGCAGGACGAGCAGCAGGACGAGCACGGAGAGGCACGGGCATGACCAGGACAGCACGCGTGGAGCGCGCCACCTCGGAGTCGAAGGTGCTGGTCGAGCTCGACCTCGACGGCACGGGCCGCACCGACATCAGCACGAGCGTGCCCTTCTACGACCACATGCTCACCGCGCTGGGCAAGCACTCGCTCATCGACCTCACGGTGCACGCCACCGGTGACACGCACATCGACGCCCACCACACGGTGGAGGACGTCGCGATCTCGCTCGGCGAGGCGCTGCGCCAGGCGCTCGGCGACAAGGCGGGCATCTCGCGGTTCGGTGACGCGCTGGTGCCGCTGGACGAGGCGCTCGCCCAGGCGGTCGTGGACGTGTCCGGCCGCCCCTACCTCGTGCACGAGGGCGAGCCCGCGGGGCAGGAGTACCACCTCATCGGCGGGCACTTCACGGGCTCGCTGACCCGGCACGTCCTGGAGTCGATCGCCCACCACGCGAACATCTGCCTGCACGTGCGGGTGCTCGCCGGGCGCGACCCCCACCACATCGTCGAAGCACAGTTCAAGGCGCTGGCGCGTGCGCTGCGCGCCGCCGTCGCCCTCGACCCGCGGGTCGAGGGCATCCCGTCCACGAAGGGTGCGCTCTAGCAGCATGTCCGACAGCAACACGCCCGACACGCCCGCTCCCGACGGCAGCGGGCCCGACCGCACGCCGCCGGGCGACGACCTCCCGGAGCTCGACCTCGACGTCGAGATCCCCGACGACCTCTCCTCGCTGACAGGTGGCGGCGAGCCCGACTTCGCCGCGCTCATCACGCAGATCGCCGGCGCCGAGCCGCTCGCGGCCGCCAGCTCGCTGGCGCAGCTCGATCTGGACGCGGTGCCGACGTCGATCGGCGCCGTCGGCGTGCTGAAGGACCGGTCGGGGGACGCGCCCGAGCAGGCCGCGGCAGCGATCTCGCAGCTCGTCCGCGGTGTGCCGCTGGTCCTCGTGACGCGCACGGGCGAGCAGATGACCGCCGTCCGGTTCGCGGACGGCGTCCGCGGCGACGAGCTCGCGCCCGGGCTCGTGCTCGGCGGCGCGCCCGACAGCGTCGTCGACCTGCTGACCGGGTCCATGAGCGTGGCGGACGCCGAGGGCGTCGTCGCCTCGACGTCGATCAGCAAGTTCAAGGCCGTCCGGATGCTGACCTCCGCCGCGCGCAGGGCCCGCAAGGAGATGGGCCGCGGCGACTCCGACAAGGGCGGGGCCTGAGCATGGGGGCGCGGGTCGTCGTCCTCGACTACGGGTTCGGCAACGTCCGGTCGGCGGTCCGCGCCCTCGAGCGCGTCGGGGCCGACGTCACGCTGACCGCCGACCGCGCGACCGCGCAGGACGCCGACGGCCTCGTCGTGCCGGGCGTCGGCGCGTTCGCCGCGTGCATGGCGGGGCTGAAGGCCGTGCGCGGGCACGAGGTCGTGGGCAGGCGCCTGGCCGGCAACCGCCCCGTCCTCGGCATCTGCGTCGGCATGCAGGTCATGTTCGACGCGGGCGTGGAGCACGGCGAGCGGACCGAGGGCATCGGCGAGTGGCCCGGGGTCGTCGAGCGGCTCCAGGCGCCCGTGGTGCCGCACATGGGCTGGTCGCCCGTGGAGGTGCCCGAGGGTTCCGTGCTCTTCGACGGACTGGCCGGCGAGCGCTTCTACTTCGTCCACTCCTACGCCGCGCAGACGTTCACCAAGGGCCACGACGAGCACGCGATCAGCCGCTTCCGCCCGCCGCGTGTCACCTGGGCCGACCACGGCGGCCGGTTCGTCGCCGCCGTCGAGGACGGGCCGCTGTCGGCCACGCAGTTCCACCCCGAGAAGTCGGGCGACGCCGGTTCGGAGCTCCTCCGCAACTGGCTGTCCACCCTGTCCTGACCCCACGACCCCGCTGAGTGCTGGGTCTTCGCCCTCCTGGCACAGCCCAGAGGACGAAGATCCAGCACTCAGCGTTCGACCGAGAGATTGTGAGAGAGATGACCGAGCGACTCGTGCTCCTGCCCGCCGTCGACGTGGCCGACGGCCAGGCCGTCCGCCTCGTCCAGGGGGAGGCCGGCTCGGAGACGTCCTACGGCGACCCGCTGGCGGCTGCCCTGGACTGGCAGGCGGGCGGCGCCGAGTGGGTGCACCTCGTCGACCTGGACGCGGCCTTCGGGCGCGGGTCCAACGCCGAGCTGCTGTCCCGCGTGGTCGGCGAGCTCGACGTGCAGGTCGAGCTGTCGGGCGGCATCCGCGACGACGCGTCGCTCGAGCGCGCTCTGGCCACGGGCGCGCGCCGCGTCAACCTGGGCACGGCGGCGCTCGAGGACCCGGAGTGGACCGCGAAGGTCATCGCCGAGCACGGTGACCGGGTCGCCGTCGGCCTCGACGTGCGCGGTACGACGCTCGCCGCGCGCGGCTGGACCAAGGAGGGCGGCGACCTCTGGGAGGTGCTCGCCCGACTCGACGAGGCCGGCTGCGCCCGCTACGTGGTCACCGACGTGACCAAGGACGGCACCCTCCGCGGTCCCAACCTCGAGCTCTTGTCCGACGTCGCCGCGCGCACCCCCGCGAAGGTCGTCGCCTCGGGCGGCATCTCGTCGCTCGACGACCTGCGCGCCCTGCGTGCGCTCGGCACGGTCGAGGGCGCCGTGGTCGGCAAGGCCCTCTACGCGGGCGCGTTCACGCTGCCCGAGGCACTGGACGTCGCGGGCCGCCCGGCCGCGGCCGGGGCGGGCGCGTGAAGTCGATCCAGCCGTCCAGCCAGTTCGCGGGCGACGACGGCTCGGCCGACGCCGAGCTGACCCGCCTGCTCGCCGGCCACGTGTCCGGCGCCGTCCCGCTGCGGGACGTCGTCGCGCGCCTCGCGGAGACGCGGGTGCTCGTACCGGTGCTGGCCGAGCTCGGCGTCGCCGAGCAGAACCCGGACGGGCTCACCGTCGACAAGGAGGCGTCGTCGGGCGTCGTGGCGCTCGAGTCGTCGGACGGCCGCCGCGCCCTGCCCGTCTTCACGTCGGTGGACACCATGCGGGCCTGGCGGGCCGACGCGCGGCCCGTCCCGGTCGAGGCGCCGCGCGCGGCCCTGTCGGCCGTCAACGAGAACTGGGCCCTGCTCGTCGTGGACCCGGCCGGTCCGTCGACCGCCGTCGTGCCGCGCCCGGCCGTGTGGGCGCTCGCGCAGGGCGAGCCGTGGCGCCCCGCGCTGGTGCCGCACGAGGACGGCATCGCCGTCGACGCCGAGGTTGCGGCAGAGGTCGCGGTCGCGGCGAGCCCGGTGCAGCACGTCGTGCGCGCGCACGCCGAGCCGGGGCGCACCGCAGAGGTCGCGGTCGTCCTCGCGCTCGACCCGGGCCTCGACCGCGCCGGTCTCGACGCGGTGCTCGGGCAGGTCAACGCCCGGCTGGCGGCGTCGGAGGTCATCTCCGCGCGGGTCGACTCCCTCGAGCTGCGCATCGGCGCGGCCCGCTGACACGGAGGGCGGCGGGCCCGGCGGCCCGCCGCCCCCGCTTCAGCAGCCCTTGGCCGGCGTGAACGCGGTGTCGTCCGCGAGCACGTCCTGCAGCGTCGACAGCGGCACGAGCAGGCTGTTGTCGTCGGCGGTCTTGGCGTAGACCACGCCGATCACGCGGCCCTTGTCGTCGAGCGCAGCGGACCCCGACGAGCCCGGTTCGACCGGCGCGTCCGTGAGCAGCACCTCGCCGAGGTTGGCGTTGAGCGGGTCACGCGTCGAACCCATGACCCGGCCCTCCGTCACCGTGAGCTCGCCGCCCGCCGGGTAGCCGACGACGGTCACGGGGTCGCCCGGCCCGGGGTCGGTCTCGGCCAGCTCGGGGTAGGACGGCAGCGGGTCGGTGGTGCGCACGACCGCGAGGTCGGCCAGCGCGGCGGTCGCCGTCGCCCCCACCTGGATGTCGTGGCCGTCGTACGTGCTCACCTCGAGGTCGCGCGAGTCGGCGACGACGTGCTTGTTCGTGATGAGCGTGTGGTCGTCGATCGCGAACCCCGAGCCCGTCGACAGCTCCTCGCAGCCCACGTTGCGGATCCGTACGGCCATGCGCTCCACGGCGTCGAAGCCGTCGGGGCTCAGCGCGTCCCCGCCCGCCGCGGGGGAGAGCGCGACGGGTGGCGCCGTCGGCACGACGTCGCTCGGCACCGGCTCCGGCAGGGGCGGCAGCACGCCGCACCCGGAGAGCGCACCGGCGGGCAGCCCCACCGCCAGCCCGAGGGCGAGCAGGGCGCGGCCGGACCGCCTCACGGGCGCAGCTCCTGCTGCAGCGCCTCGTTGGCCTGCTCCGCCTCGTCGCACAGCGCGTTGACCTCGTCCTCGTAGCGCCGCAGGTCGTCCGCCCGGTACTGGTCGGCCTCCTTGAGGTAGCCGACGAGCTGCTCCTGGCCGGACACGCACTGCCCGAGCGCGGACGCGACGGTGCCCGCCGCGGCGCTCACCTGCGTCTGGTAGTCGAGGACCTGCTGCGAGGCCACGTTCTCGTCACCGAGCTGGGCCTTCTCGTTGGCGAGGTCGGTGATCCGCGCGGTCGCCGTCCTGAGCTGGTCCCGTGCCGCCTGCAGCTCGGTGCCCGCCGCGTCGAGCTGCATGCGCAGCGACGCCACCTCCTCGGCGTACGCGCGCGCCTTCTGCTCCCACTGCTCGGCGTTGTGCTGCCAGCGCACGGTCGTCACCCACAGGTAGCCGCCCACGGCGATCGTCGCCACGAGGAGGACGGCGAGCCAGCGCGCGCCACGGCGGGGCCCGGGGGCGGGTGCAGGCCCCGGGGTCGCGATGACGGGAGCCTCGGTCATCAGACGACGGAGCCCGTGTACTTCTCGCCGGGGCCCTCGCCCGGCGCGTCCTGGACGAACGACGCCTCGCGGAACGCGAGCTGCAGGCTGCGCAGCCCGTCGCGCAGGGAGCGGGCGTGCTGGTTGCCGAGGTCGGGGGCGCTCGCGACGACCAGCGCGGCCAGCGCCGTGATCAGCTTGCGCGCCTCGTCGAGGTCCTTGAGCTCCTCGGCGTCGTCGCCCTCGGCCAGGCCGCACTTCACGGCCGCCGCACTCATCAGGTGGACGGCCGCCGTGGTGATGACCTCGACCGCCGCGACCTCCGCGATGTCGCGTGTCGCCTGGTCAGCGCCTACGGGTGTCTGCTCGGTGCTGCTCATGGCACCATCCTTTCATCCCCGCGGGGGTGCGGACGCCCACGCGGCCGCCATGCGGACGCCGGGCGGAGGTGGGTTAGTGTGCGTGCGATCAACGGCGACACAGGGGGAGGCCCTCTTCGATGCACGACGACATCACACTGACCACCGAGCGCGCGGGGCGCGTGCTGGCAGAGCGCATCTGGCCCGCCGTCCACGGGACGTCGGTCCCGCTGGAGGTCGCCTGGCACGCCCTGCCCGGCGAGCCCGTGCCGCCGGCCGAGGGGCTCGCCCTCGCCATGGAGCCCTACGAGGTGGGCACGCCGTGGGGCCCGGCCTGGGGCACCACCTGGTTCCGTCTGACGGGGACCGTGCCGGCGGAGTGGGCCGGCCGCACCGTCGAGGCGGTGGTCGACCTCGGCTTCGACGCGAGCATGCCGGGCTTCCAGGCCGAGGCGCTCGTCTACCGGCCGGACGGCACCGCGGTGAAGTCGATCAACCCGCGCAACCAGCACGTGCCGGTGGCCGACGCCGCGACGGGCGGCGAGCGCGTCGAGCTGTACCTCGAGGCGGCGTCCAACCCGGTGCTGCTCGGGCACGACGCGTTCCGGCAGACGCAGGAGGGCGACATCAGGACGTCGTCCCCGCGCCCGCTGTACACGACGCGCCGCATCGACCTCGCGATCTTCGAGGAGGAGGTGCACGCGCTCGCGCTCGACGTCGAGGTGCTGCTCCAGCTGCAGGCCGAGCTGCCGACCGGTCCGCGCCGCATGCGCGTGCTCCAGGCGCTCGACGACGCGCTCGACGTGCTGGACCTGCAGCGCATCCCCGAGACCGCGGCGGCTGCGCGCGCCCGCCTCGCCGACGTGCTGGCCAGCCCTGCCGAGCACAGCGCGCACCAGATCTCCGCCGTCGGGCACGCGCACATCGACTCGGCCTGGCTGTGGCCGGTGCGCGAGACGATCCGCAAGGTCGCGCGCACGACGTCGTCGATGACGGACCTCATCGACCGCACCGACGACTTCGTCTACGGCATGTCGTCCGCGCAGCAGTACGCGTGGGTCAAGGAGCACCGGCCCGAGATCTGGGTGCGGATCAAGGAGGCCGTGACCAAGGGCCGGTTCCTGCCGCTCGGTGGCATGTGGGTCGAGTCGGACACGGTGATGCCGTCGGGCGAGGCGCTGGCCCGCCAGTTCTCCCAGGGGCAGCGGTTCTTCGAGCGGGAGCTCGGCGTGCGCACGCACGGCGTGTGGCTGCCCGACTCGTTCGGCTACTCGCCGGCCCTGCCGCAGCTCGTGCGCCGCGCCGGGTTCGACTGGTTCTTCACGCAGAAGATCTCGTGGAACCAGGTCAACGTCTTCCCGCACCACACGTTCTGGTGGGAGGGCATCGACGGCTCGCGCGTGCTGACGCACTTCCCGCCGATGGACACCTACAACTCGCAGCTCTCGGGCGAGGAGCTCGCACGCGCCACGCGCCAGTTCCGCGAGGCACGGCACGCCACGGGCTCGATCGCCCCGGTCGGCTGGGGCGACGGCGGGGGCGGCACGACGCGCGAGATGACCGGCCGGGCCGAGCGCCTGGCGAACCTCGAGGGCAGCGCGCGCGTGCGCTGGGAGCACCCCGACGCGTTCTTCGAGCGCGCCCGGGAGGAGCTCGCCGCCGCCAAGCACGGTGACAGCGCTGTCTGGGTGGGGGAGCTCTACCTCGAGCTGCACCGCGCGACGCTCACCTCGCAGCACATGACCAAGCAGGGCAACCGCCGCAACGAGCAGCTCCTGGTCGAGGCCGAGGCATGGGCGTCGGCGGCCGCCGTCCGCACGGGCGCGCCGTACCCGTACGACGAGCTGGACGACCTGTGGCAGCAGGTGCTGCTCATGCAGTTCCACGACATCCTGCCCGGCACGTCGGTCGCCTGGGTGCACCGCGAGGCCGTCGAGCGGCACGCCGTCGTGACGGCGGGCGCCCAGCAGATCATCGAGCGCTCGCTGCGTGCACTGGTCGGCGAGGGCGACGTGCCCCTGCGCGCCAACCCGGCTGGGTTCGCCCAGGACGGCGTGGCCGCCCTCGGCGTCGCGCCCGTGCGGGCGCCGGAGGCTCCCGCGAGCACGCTCACCGAGCTGCCGGACGGCGGGTACGAGCTGGGGAACGACCTCGTGCGCATCACGTTGGACGCCGCGGGCCACGTGACCTCCGCCGTCGACCTGGCGACCGGTCGGGACGCCGTCGCGCCCGGGCGGCTCGCGAACGTGCTCCAGCTCCACCAGGACTTCCCCAACAAGTGGGACGCCTGGGACGTGGACCGGTTCTACCGCAACGCGGTGACCGACCTGCGGGACGCGGAGAAGGTCTCGGCCGCCGTCGAGGACGGCGTGGCCGTGGTGCGCGTGCACCGCGCGTTCGCGGCGTCGACCGTGGACCAGGTGCTCACGCTCGCGCCCGGCAGCCGCACGCTCGAGGTGACGATGGCGACCGACTGGCACGAGACGGAGAAGTTCCTCAAGGTCGCCTTCCCGCTCGACGTGCGCGCCGAGCACGTGGCCGCCGAGACGCAGTTCGGCTACCACCGGCGGGTGACCCACACGAACACGAGCTGGGAGGCCGCGAAGTTCGAGACCTCCATGCACCGCTGGGTGCTGGCCGAGGAGCCGGGCTTCGGCGTCGGGCTGGTCAACGACTCGGTGTACGGCTTCGACGTGACGCGCGACGTGTCCGACGACGGCGTCGCGCCGGCGCCCGGCACGCCGGAGGTGACGACCACCGTGCGGCTGTCGCTGCTGCGCGCGCCGCGGTTCCCCGACCCCGAGACCGACCAGGGCGTCCAGACGCACCGGTACGGCCTCGTGGTGGGCGTCGACGTCGCGGGGGCGACCGAGGCGGGTACGACGTTCGGCGCACGGCCGCGGGAGCTGCGCGGCGCGACGGGCGTCGAGCCGCTGGTGCGGGTCGACGGCGGTGTGACGCTGTCGGCGGTCAAGCTCGCCGACGACCGTTCGGGCGACCTCGTCGTGCGCGTCTACGAGGCGCTCGGCCGGCGGGCGTCGGGCACCGTGACGGTGGCGGCGCCGGTCGCGGGGGCTCGCGTGGTGAGCCTCATCGAGGACGACCTCGACGACGCGGCGCTCGACGTGGCCGACGGGTCGGTCGCCGTCGACCTCGGGCCGTTCGAGGTGCGCACCCTGCGCTTCGCGCGCGTCTGACCGGCACCGGGTGCGCGGGCGGCCGGCCCGCGCACCCGGCGTCTTGACACCGCACCGTCCCCGGCGGGACCCTTGGCGCGCGCTAAAGCGCTTTAGTGGCGCATCGGCGCACCACCTCACGACTTCTACCTCAGGCGCGACGAGGCTTCTGCTGGAAGGAACTGTCATGAACTCACGGAGGATCGGGGCCGCGGGCCTCGCCCTGGCCGTGCCCGCCGTGCTGGCGCTCGGCGGCTGCGCGCTGAACGGCACGGGCGGCGGCAGCGACGAGGCGGCCGCCGACGCGTCGGGCGAGGTGACCGGCGAGGTCACCCTGCAGACCTGGGCGCTCAAGCCGACCTTCACCGACTACGTGGAGGGCGTCATCGCCGACTTCGAGGAGCAGTACCCGGGCACCGAGGTGACGTGGCTGGACCAGCCGGGCGACGGCTACTCGGAGAAGGTGCTCGCGCAGGCCGCGGCCGGCGAGCTGCCCGACGTCACGAACCTGCCGCCCGACTTCGCGCTGTCCCTCGCGCGCGAGGGCCTGCTCGCCGACGTCGCCGCCGTCGACGAGACGCTCGAGGACACCTACGTGCCCGGCGCGCTGGACGCCTACCGGTACGGCGGGCTGGACGGCACCTACGGGTACCCGTGGTACCTCACCACCGACCTCAACTACTGGAACACCGCGATGTTCGAGGAGGCGGGGCTGGACCCGGCGGCGCCGCCCACCACGCTCGAGGAGCTCGTGGCGCAGGCGCGCACCATGAAGGAGGCCACGGGCGAATACCTCATGAGCCGCAAGCCCGGCCTGGGCGACTTCGCGGCGGAGGGGCTGCCCGTCCTGTCGGAGGACGGCACCGAGTTCGTGTTCGACACGCCCGAGGCCGCCGAGATCCTCGACGTGTACCGCGACGCCTACGCCGAGGGCCTGCTGCCCGACGACGTGCTCACCGACGCCTACCTCGGCAACAGCCAGCTCTTCACCGAGGGCAAGGTGGCCTGGAGCACGGGCGGCGGCAACTTCATCGCCACCACCGTGGAGAACAACCCGTCGCTCGAGGGCAAGATCGCGCCGTCGCCGTACATCGGGCAGACGCCGCTGTACGTGCAGGGCGTCTCGGTCTCGAGCCGGTCGGCGAACCCGGCCACCGCGCACGCCCTGGCGCGCTTCGTCACCGGCGCGGCCCAGCAGGAGGAGTTCGCGCGGCAGGTGCCGGGCATCTTCCCGTCCACGACGTCGTCGCAGGACGACCCCGGGCTCGCCGAGAGCGACGGCACGCCGCAGGGCGAGGCCAAGCAGATCGCGTTCGGCAACCTGACGACGGCGCGCGTGCTGCAGCCGGTCGAGGTCACCGACGCGATGACCACGATCGTCAACCAGCAGTTCGCCGCGGCGATCGCGGGCGACAAGACGTCGCAGGAGGCCCTCGAGACGGCGGTCGACGAGTGCAACAAGCTGCTCGCCGACCAGTGACGGCCCGCACCACCTCGGGCGCGGCCCGCACCCACGCGTGGTTCACACCGTGGGTGCTGGTCGCCCCCGCGCTCGTCTTCCTCGTCGCCTTCAACCTGTGGCCCGCCGCCAACGTCGTGTTCCTCGCGTTCACGAACGTGCGGGTCCTGTCGGGCGGCGAGCTCGTCGGCCTCGCGAACTTCGAGCGCATGCTCACCGACGACCAGCTCGTGACCGCCCTGGTCAACTCGATCGTCTACATGCTGGTGTGCGTGCCGTTCCTGCTGCTGGTCCCGCTCGGCCTCGCGGTGCTCGTGGAGAAGAAGCTGCCCGGCATCTCGTTCTTCCGCACCGCGTTCTACACGCCCGTCGTGGCGTCGGCCGTCGTGGTCGCGCTCATCTGGGGCTGGCTGCTCGACGACAGGGGCGTCGTCAACGCCATGGCGCTGCGCCTCGGGTTCGTCACCGAGGCGATCCCGTTCCTCACCGACCGGTGGCTCGTGCTGCTCAGCGCCATCAGCCTCACCGTCTGGAAGGGGCTCGGGTACTACATGGTCATCTACCTGTCCGCGCTGGGCGGGGTGCCGCGTGAGCTGCACGAGGCGGCCGCCGTCGACGGCGCGAGCGCGCTGCGCCGGTTCTGGTCCGTCACGGTGCCGGGCGTGCGGAACACCATGCTGCTGGTCTCGGTGATGATCATCGTCTCGGCGCTGCGCGTGTTCGCCGAGCTCTACATCCTCACCGACGGCACGGGCGGCGTCGGGGGCGCCGACGTGTCGGTCGTCATGCTCATCCAGATGTACGCGCGCGGGTTCAGCGGCAACCTCGGGTACGCCTCGGCGCTCTCCCTCCTGCTGTTCGCCGTGACCCTCGCGCCGCTGCTGCTCATCGCCCGCATGAACAGGGGGAGGGCCTGATGGCGGGGCGGGCCCGGTCCGCCGGCGCCGTCACCGCGCGGTCGGGCGCTCGCGGCTTCTCGACGCCGTCGCCGCGCGAGGTCGTGCTGCGCTACGCGCTGCTGGTGCTGGCCCTGTTCGTCACGATCGGGCCGTTCCTGTGGCAGCTCTCGACCTCGCTCAAGGGCGCGGCCGAGGACGTCTACACCACCACGCCGAGCTTCCTGCCCGCGGAGCCGACCCTCGACAACTACGCGCGGGCGTTCGAGGCCGTGCCCATCCTCGGGTTCGCCGGCAACTCGGTCGTCGTGGCCGCGATCGTCGTGACGGGCAACGTCGTGGGCGCGACCCTCGCCGGGTACGCGCTGGCGCGCCTGCGGTTCCGCGGCGCGCGGCTCGTGCTCGGGGCGCTGCTGCTCACGCTGCTGCTGCCCGGTGAGGCGACGATCGTGGCCCAGTACCTCACGATCCGGCAGCTCGGGCTGGCCGACACGCTCGTCGGGGTCGCGCTGCCCGGCGCGATCGGCATGCTCAACGTGCTGCTCATGCGCACGGCGTTCGCCGCCCTGCCGAAGGAGCTCGACGAGGCCGCGATCGTCGACGGCGCCAACGCCTGGCAGCGGCTGTGGCACGTCGGCGTGCCCAACGTGCTCGGCATGATGGCGGTCGTCGCGATCTTCGCGTTCATCGGCGCGTGGGACGACTTCCTCTGGCCGCTCATCGTGCTCACCACGCCGGAGAAGTTCACACTGACGGTGGGCCTGGAGTACCTGTCGGGGACGTTCACGAACAACCCGCGCGTGGTCGCGGCGGGCACGATGATCGCGTTCGTCCCGATCGTCGTGTTCTTCGCCGCGCTGCAGCGGTACTTCTTCCGAGGGGTCGACGAGGGGGCGATCAAGGGGTGACCGCAGCGCGACGTCCGGGCCGCCGGCCCACCATCGCCGACATCGCCGCCCACGCGGGGGTCTCCCCGACGGCGGTCTCGTTCGCGCTCAACGACCGGCCCGGCATCAGCGACCGGACCAGGGACCGCATCCTCGCGGCGGTCGCCGAGCTCGGCTGGCGGCCCAACGTCGCAGCCCGCGCGCTCGGCGGACGGCGCGCCGACACGGTCGGGCTCGTCGTGGCCCGCCCGGCGCGCACGCTCGGCGTCGAGCCGTTCTTCGCCCAGCTCGTCTCGGGCCTCCAGGCACGCCTGTCCACCGACCTCGTGGCGCTGCAGCTCCTCGTGGTCGAGGACACGGCGGCCGAGCTCGACGTGTACCGGAGGTGGGCGGCCGAGCGGCGCACCGACGGCGTCGTCGTGCTCGACCTGGAGCAGGACGACCCGCGCCCGGACGCGCTGGTCGCGATGGGGCTGCCCGCCGTGCTCGTCGGCGGCGACGGGCGGCCGGGACCCGTGCCCGCCGTCTTCGCCGACGACCACGCCGCCATGACCGCGCTCGTCGAGCACCTGGCTGCCCTCGGCCACGTGCGCGTCGGCCACGTGGGCGGCATCGCGGGCTACGTGCACTCCGCACGCCGCGTGGCCGCGCTGCACGACGCCGCGGAGCGCCTCGGTCTTGCGGTCACCACCGTGCCGACGGACTTCTCGCAGGACGAGGCCGCGGCAGCCACCCGGGCGCTGCTCGCCCCCGACGAAAGGCCCACCGCCATCGTGTACGACTCCGACGTGGCCGCGCTCGCGGGCACCACCGTGCTGGCAGAGGCCGGCCTCGGTGTGCCGGGTGACGTGTCGGTCGCCTCCTTCGACGACTCCCAGCTGGTGCGCCTCGCGCACCCGCCGCTGACCGCGATGACCCGCGACACGTTCGAGCTCGGCGAGCTCGTCGCGCAGACCGTGCTGTCGGTGGTGCGCGGCCACGCCGTGCCCGACGTCGTCGCCGCGCCCACGCCCGCGCTCACCGTGCGGGGCAGCACGGGCGCCGTCCCGGGGGCGGCGTCATGACCGGCCCGGCGCACGTCCCTGCCGGGCGGCCCGGTGTCGGCCTGACCGGCGAGCACGCGCGGCTGGTCGAGCACGACGGCCCTGGCCGCACCGTCGTGCTCGACGACCTCGACGTCCCCCTGACGGAGGGCCTGACCCTGCGCTGGGCGCTGCTGCCCGTGCTCGACGACGAGCTCACGTACCGCTCCACGCACGTCGCCGTCGACCTGCTGCTCGACGACGGCACCTGGCTCACCGACACCGAGCCCGGTCGCGCCCTGACCGACCAGCACGGCATGCCCGCGACGGCGCAGGGTCAGGGCGCCGCGCGCATCCTCGTCGCCGACCACTGGAACGTGGTACGCGTCGACCTCGACGCGGCCGCAGAGCGCCTGCCCGGTCGCCGCGTGCGCGCCGCGGCCGTCGTCACCGCCCCGCCGGACGGCGGGCGCACCGAGGTCTGGCTCGACGACGTCACGGTGGCCCCGCGCGTGCCGCGCGCGGCGACGGGCCGCACCGACCTGGTGGACACCCGGCGCGGCACCCACTCCTCGGGCGCCTACTCGCGCGGCAACAACGTCCCGGCCGCTTCGGTGCCCAACGGCTTCACGCTCTGGGTGCCGCTCACCGACGGAGCCACCGAGCGCTGGATGTACTCGTGGGCCGCGCACAACGGCCCCGGCAACCGTCCCCGCCTGCAGGGCGTCGGCATCTCCCACGTGCCGAGCCCCTGGATGGGCGACCGCGACCAGCTCGCCTTCCACCTCGTGCCCGCCCGGGACGGCGTCGCCGTGCCCGACGCCGGCCTCGCGGCCCGCTCGCTCGCCTTCACGCACGACGCCGAGACCGCCCGCCCCCACCGCTACGACGTCGACCTGGACGACGGCGCCCGCGTGTCCGTCGCGGCGTCCGACCACGGCGGCATCCTGCGCTTCACCTTCCCGCCCGGCGCCGCCACCGGGCACCTCGTGGTCGACGCCGTGAGCGACGCCGGCGCCGACGGCGCCCCCGTCGAGGTCACCGTGCACGACGACGGCACCCTCACCGGGTGGAGCGACCACGGCAGCACCCTGTCCGTCGGCCGCAGCCGGATGCACGTCGTCGGCCGCGTCTCGGCGCCCGTGCTGCGCACCGGGCGCGCGACCGGCCGCGACCACGCCACCTACGCCACCGTCGCGCTCGACCCGGCGGCGGGTGAGGCGGGCCGTACGGTCGAGGTGCGCGTGGCGACGTCGTACATCAGCGAGGACCTCGCGCGGCGTGCGCTCGAGCGCGAGGTGTCCGGCACGTTCGAGGAGGTGGCCGAGCGCACGCGGGCCCTGTGGGAGGAGCGGCTCGGCGTGCTCGACGTCGAGGGCGCCACCGACGAGCAGCTCGTCACCCTGTACTCCAACCTGTACCGGCTCAACCTCTACCCCTCCTCCTACACGGAGACCGACGCCGACGGCGCCTCCGTGCACGCCTCGCCCGTGCTCGACGGCGCCCCCGTGCGCCCCGGCGAGATGTACGTCAACCACGGGTTCTGGGACACCTACCGCACCTGCTGGCCGGCCTACGCCCTGCTGTACCCCGAGGTGGCCGCGCGCCTGGCCGACGGGTTCGTGCAGCAGTACCGCGAGGGCGGTTGGGTCGCTCGCTGGTCGTCGCCCGGCTACGCCGACCTCATGACCGGCACCTCGTCCGACGTCGCCTTCGCCGACCTCTACCTGCGCGACGTGCCCCTGCCCGACCCCCTGACCACCTACGACGCCGGTCTGCGCAACGCCACCGCCCTGCCGGAGCTGCCGGGCGTCGGCCGCAAGGGCCAGGCGTTCGCCCTCACGCGGGGATGGGTGCCGCGCGACGTCGAGGAGTCCGTCTCGTGGGGCCTGGAGGGGTACATCAACGACGCGGGGCTCGCCCGCATGGCGCGGGCGCTCGCCGACGCGCCGTCGACCCCCCACGAGCGCCGCCGAGCGCTGCGCGACGAGGCGGCCTACCTGCACCAGAGCTCGCTCGGCTACGTGCACCTCTTCGACGCGGGCACGGGCTTCTTCCGCGGTCGGGACCGGTCCGGCGCCGTCGCGCCGGGCCCGTTCGACCCCGACGAGTGGGGCGGCGACTACACCGAGTCCGACGCCTGGAACTTCCTGTTCCACCCCGTGCACGACGGCGCGGGCCTCGCGGCGCTGCACGGGGGGCGTGGCGGGCTGGAGGCTCTGCTGGAGCGTTTCTTCGCCGCGCCCGAGCGGGCCGACAAGCCTGGTTCGTACGGGCAGCCGATCCACGAGATGGTCGAGGCGCGCGACGTGCGGCTGGGGCAGCTCGGCCAGTCCAACCAGGTGTCGCACCACATCCCGTACGTGTGGCTGTTCGCAGGCCGCCCGGACCGCGCGCAGGAGACGGTGCGCGAGATCCTGGCGCGGCTGTGGACCGGCTCCGAGATCGGCCAGGGCTACCACGGCGACGAGGACAACGGCGAGATGTCGGCCTGGTACGTGCTCTCCGCGCTGGGCCTGTACCCGCTGGAGATCGGCTCGTCGCGGTGGGCGGTCGGCTCGCCGCTGTTCGAGCGGGCCGTGGTGCACCGGGCCGACGGCGACCTCGTCGTCGAGGCCCCCGGCGCCGCGTCGCGCCGGTACGTGGCCGGGCTCTGCCTGGTCGACGGCGGCGGGGGTGAGCGGGCGCTGGACGTGCCGTCCGTCGAGCACGGTGACCTCACCGGCGGTGCGACCCTGCGCTTCGCGCTCGCGGAGGAGCGGAGCGCGTGGGGGAGGGGGCCCGGTGGCGGTGCGGGTGGTGCCGGTGCGGGCGCCGCTGACCGTGGGCCGGCGCCGGGCGCGGTCGCGGAGCCCGGAACGCCTTCCGGGCCCTGGGCCCGTGCCACCGGGACCTGGCAGGACGGCGGCACCGCTCGCCCCGGGCTCACCGACGGCGACCTCACCACGCCCGTCGACGTGGCCGGTGCGCTCACCTGGCGTCCGGCCGACACCGTGCCCGACGGGACGATGCTCCGCGCGTACACGCTGACCTGCGCGGGAGACCTGTCGGGCGCCGGGGCGGCCGGCGCCGGCGCGGCGGGTGCCCCGCCGTCGTCCTGGCGGCTCGTCGCGCCCGACGGCCGGGTGGTCGACGAGCGCGCGGACGAGCAGTGGCGCTGGCCGCACCAGCTGCGTCCCTTCGTCCTGGACGATCCGGTCCCGCTGAGCGACCTGCGGCTGGAGCTCACCGGCCCGGGCACCCTCACCCAGATCGAGCTCCTGACGACCCGCGCCTGACGCCGCGCGCCGTCCTGCTGCCGCTGAATTCCGGCGTCCCGCTGAGGCCGCGTGCCTGCTGGGTCCTGCTGCTCACGCGTGGGCTCGGTCCCCGCTGGTCCTGGTGACGCTGGGGTCTGGTGTCGCTGGGGTCTGGTGTCGCTGAGGTCTGGAGCTTGTGGCGAGATCTGGTTGCGCACGACCAGATCTCGCCACGAACACCAGATCTCGCTACGAACACCAGACCTCACCGGCGCACCAGACCTCGGTGGCCCACCGGACCACGGTGTTGCCGCCCGGCCTGGTGGCGGCGCCTGCCCGTGCACGTTCGTCGCATCGACCTGCCTGCCCGAGTGCGAGTTCGGTCCCTTGCTCCGCCGGGCCCGATGAGTTCGGTCCCTCGTCACGAGATCGGTCCGCCGTCCTGCCGATCTCGGCACAACCGACCGAACTGCCCGCTGCCTCGCCACCGTCGGACCGAACACACGGACCGCTCTGTCCGTACGACCTCCCGGACGCCGCACCCCCCCAGCCCTGAACGCCCCGGAGCCCGTGAGCCCCACGGGCACCGCGACGCGAGCACCAGATCTCGACGCCGCCACGACGCCACCAGCCGCCGGCCGGCAGATGACCGGCGATCCGCTACCGGCCCGGTCCGGTATGTGAGAAGTTTCCGGGGACCGTTGACCGCGGCACCGGCGGTTCGTACATTGCTCGCCATCGAGATCGATCCATTTTTCCGATCGGAATGATAGGGAAGGTGGATGTGATCCGACAGGTCATGAGTTCCGGCGTCAAGCCCCGGCTGGTCGGACGGCAACCCCCCGCGCGGGTGGGTGCCCCGGGTGAGGACCAGGCCCGTCGCCGCCCGGCGACGGACAACACGCGTCGCTCGCCGCACGGCGAGCAGGTGAGGAGAACGACGATGATCCGGAGCACCGCCCCCGCCGTCCACGTGTCCCTGCCGCCCGTCACCCCGTCGAGGACCCGCGCCGCCTGCTGCGCGCCCAGGTGTTGTCGCTGAGCGCGACACGCCGACGTCCGGAGTGAGCCGAGCTCGTCCGCACACCGGGCGTCCGCCCGCCGGCCCGACCGTGCCTCGCACACCCTCGCGCCCGGCGCACACCGACGGGCCGTCGCACCCGACGTCCGCCGAACCCGCCTGGTCCGGCCCGCCGTCCCGACCGGACGACGTCGCCTGCCCGGGCTCCCCGCCGCCCGCCTCGATGCCGTGCGCCCTGGTGAACCCTCGTGCTCCCGGCGCCGGAGCGTGGTGACAGCGCAGCAGACCGAACGGAGTCCCGCCATGCCCCACACCCCGCAGCCCGCCCAGCAGCGCCCCACCCGACAGCCCGCCCGGCCGACCCCGGCCCGCACCGGCACCGGAACCGGCACCGGAACCGGCACCGCCCACGACACCCCGTCCCTTGCCCGCCCCCTCGTGCTCGGCGTGGATCTCACCGCGGCGGGCGCCCGGCCGGGTGCCCATAGGGACCGCGGCCCCGTGCCGCCCCGCGCGTTCGACGGCGAGCACTTCCTGCACCTCGTGCGGACCGCCGACGAGGCCCTGCTCGACCTCGTGACCCTCGACGAGGGCTTCCTGCTCCATCCCGGCAGGGGCAGGATGACGGGCCGTCTCGACCCCGTCGTCGCCGCCGCCCGTGCCGCGCGGGTCACCTCGGGGGTCGGGCTGGTGCCCGCCGTGGACACGGTGCACCTGGAGGCGGCGCACGCGGCCGTGGCGCTGAGCAGCGTCGACCGGGCGAGCGCCGGCCGGGCGGGCTGGCAGCCGTCGCGCCCGACGGCGCACCCCGAGCCGGACGAGGCCTTCGCCGCCCACGTCGAGCAGGGCATCCGGTCGGTGCACCAGGTGTGGACGCGGCGCGGGGCCGGCGGCGCGGTCGAGCTCGACGCCGAGGGCCGCTTCCGCGTCGACCACGACGGCGTCCGGTTCGCCGTCCGCGGTGGCCGCACGTCGGGCGTCGGCGGGTCGCTCACCCGCGTGCGCCCGCCGCTGGTCGTCCGCGTGCGGTCGGAGGCGAGCGCGGCGGTCGCCGGGCGCACGGCCGACGTCGCCCGTGTGGTCGCCCGCGACACCGCTCATGCCGTGCGCCTGCGCCGTCTCGTCCGTGACGCCGCGCTGTCGGCCGGGCGCGACCCCGAGTCGGTACGCGTGCTCGTCGAGGTCTACGTCGTGCTCGCCGCCGAGCGGGACGGGGCGCGGGCTCGCCTCGAGCTGGTCGAGGCCCTGGAGGGGGCGACGCCGTCGGGCGGCGCCCTGGTCGTCGCGGACACGCCCGGCGAACTCGCGACCCTCCTGGCCGACTGGGCGGCGGTGGGCGCGGCCGACGGGTTCCTGCTGCGTCCGTCGTCGCTGAACGCGGACCTCGACGCGATCGCGGGGCAGCTCGTCCCCGCCCTGCAGAGCGCCGGTCTGTTCCGCTCGTCCCGCACGTCCGCCACGTTGCGCGGCGCGCTCCGCCTGCCCGACGTCGACGCGGCGCCCGGCGCCGACCTGGCGCCCCGCTCCCGCTCCCGCTCCGCCCGGCCCGCTGCTCAGCCCGCTGCTCCTCCGCAGCCCCGTCCCCGCCCGACCCCCGTCGCGCGCCTGCTGAGCGCCTGAGAGGGCCGGATGACCGCATGCCGGAAAAGTTCTTTCGAGTCCATCTGGCGAGCACAAGAGGCGTAGAACCCTCAAAACAGGCCGAATGCTGGCAGTCGCCCTCTTCCCGACATGCGAGACAGCAAACTGGGGCATTGACGAGAGACCCCTGTTCATGAGTGGTTAGCCTTCCGTCCACCCCACGGAGCTCTCATGACAGCCATCGATGCCTTTCCGGTCACCACCCACCCGACCGAGACCGCTCCCGTACCGACGACGGGACACGTCCCGGCCCGCACGTCCCTGCCGGCCTGCCCGCAGCCGACCCGGCGGTCCACCCAGGCGCCGCCGGGCCGGACCGGCCGCCTCGCGCTCGCGCGCGCCCAGGTCGCGGCCCGCTACGGCGTGAGCAGGCGCCGGGCGGACACCGCGGCGCCACAGGTCGCCGAGACCGTCGCCGCGGCCGCCGACCTGCCGCGCTCGGTGCTCGACGTCCAGCTCTCGCACCGGTCCGTACGCCGGTTCCTGCCGCGCCCGCTGGCGTCGTCGGTGCTGCCGACGCTGGTCGCGGCGGCCCAGTCGGCCCCCACGTCGTCCAACCTCCAGCTCTGGAGCGTCGTCGCGATCACCGACCCCGCACGGCTCACGCGCGTCGCGCGCCTGTGCGGCGAGCAGGAGCACGTCCGCGACGCCCCGCTGCTGCTCGTCTGGGTGGCCGACGTCGCACGGGTGCGCACGCTCGCCGCCCGCAGGGGCAGGGCCGTCCCCGCGACGGGCTACCTCGAGACGACGGTGGCGTCGTTCCTCGACGCGACGCTCGCCGCGCAGAACGCCGTCGTCGCGGCCGAGTCGCTCGGGCTGGGCACCGTCTACCTGGGCAGCGTCCGGGACGCCCCGGAGGCGCTGGCCGCGGAGCTGCGGCTGCCGCGCGGGGCCGCCCCTGTCGTCGGCCTCGTGGTGGGTCACCCGGACCCGTCGTGCCCCGGCCGGGTCAAGCCGCGACTGCCGCAGGCGGCCGTGCTCCACCACGAGACGTACGACGTCGAGCGTCAGCTCCGCCCCGTGGCCGCCTACGAGCGGCGCATGGTCGACTACTACCGGGGCGAGGGTCTCGAGGGCGGCTGGGTCGCGCGCGCACTGGCGCGCCTGCGCGGCAACGGCTCGCTGCGGGGCCGGGAGCACCTGCGCTCCGCCCTCACCGCGCTGGGGCTGCCGTCCTGGTAGGCGAGGCGTCGCGACGACGACGGCAGGGCCGGTCCGACGACGGACCGGCCCTGCCGCACGTTCCCGGGACGGCTCAGCGCCCGACGACGTCCGCCACGTGGGCGAACCAGCTCTCCCGGCCGCCGCCGTCGTACCCGACCGAGTTGAAGTATTCCCACCCGAACACGCCGCCGAAGTCGGGGTGCCGCGCCACGAGGGTGCCGACGGTGGCGTCGAAGGTCGACCAGTCGACGTAGCCGCCGCAGTTGGCGGGGTTGGTGACGGTGCCTGCGACGACGCGGCCGGGCGTGAAGCCGTTGGCCAGGATCTCGTCGTACACCGCCGTGGAGCTCAGGTCGCCCCAGCCGCAGTAGAACTGCGTGTTGTACCAGTCGATCCGGTCACCGGCCTGCCGCTCCAGCTCGGCGTAGGAGAACCCGCCCGAGAAGCTCGAGCGCCCGGCCATGTCGGTGGCGACGGGCGTGAGGGTGACGACGAAGTCGTCCCCGAAGTCGGCGCGCAGCGTGTCGACGAGGTGGACCGTGTCCTGCAGCGAGAACGTCTCCTCGATGTCGAGGTCGACGCCGTCCAGGCCGTACGTGCGCAGGAAGTCGCGCAGCACGGGGTAGAAGCGGTCGAAGTCCTCCCGCAGGTACCGGTAGGTGCCGGGCGCGGCCCCGCCGAGGAACGCGCTGACCGTCACACCCTGGTCCTGCATCGTCGCGAGGTCCCGCCACATGGCGTCGAGCTCGGGGTGGTCGGCGGGGATGTCGTTGACGGTGAGCGTGGCGTCGGCGTTGAGATGGATCGCGCCCACGTTGACGTCCGTGACGGAGCCGAGCAGCGGCTTCGGGTCGACGTAGCGGCGCACGCCGTCCGCGCCGGTCTCGTAGATGGTCTGGTAGAAGGCGAGGACGCGGTGTGACGCGTCGGTGCGGGCGGCCTCCTGCGTCGTCGAGGAGGCGGCGGGGCCCGCCGCCGCGGTGAGGGTGAGCAGGCCTGCCGCCAGGGCGGCGCCGAGTCGGGCGAGCGAGCGAGACGTCATCGTGGGCTCCTTCTGTCCGCGCGTCGGTTCTGTCCGTGCGTCGGTTCTGTCCGTGCGTGGTGCTGCCCGGTGCGGGCCGCGCTAAAGCGCTTTAGGGCGTGAGCCGACGCTAGCGACCGGATTCACCCGTCACAAGGTCTTCGGCGCGATCCTGCGGGGATCCCTGACACGGCGGAGGCCGGGACCCCCGACGGGGCCCCGGCCTCTGTGCGTGTCGGCGCGGTGGATCAGGCGGCGACGGCGGCGCGCAGCTTGGCGCCGAGCTCCTCGTCGACGTTGGTCCAGTACTGGAAGAAGCGCTCACGGATGTCGTCGATCGTGATCGAACGGCCCTGACCGGTGAGCGTCTCCAGCAGGCGCGCCTTGGCGCCGTCGTCGTAGACCTCGCGGTACAGGATGCCCGGCTGGACGAAGTCGCCGTCCTCGCTGTGCAGCGTCGCCGCCGTGCGGACCAGCTCGCCGTCCGACGCCCAGGCGCCGTCGTGCCCGCGGGCCGGGTCGGCGGCCGGGCCGCCGAACGAGTTCGGCGCGTAGTTCGGCACGCCGACGTCGGTGAAGTGGTGGCGCTGCGAGCCGTCCTGCGAGTAGTTGTGCACCGGAGCGGCGTGCGGCTGGTTCACCGGGACCGACTGGTAGTTGGTGCCCACGCGGTAGCGCTGCGCGTCCGGGTAGGCGAACACGCGGGCCATGAGCATCTTGTCGGGCGAGATGTCGGTGCCAGGCACCTGGTTGGCCGGCGACAGCGCGATCTGCTCGATCTCGGCGAAGTGGTTGCGCGGGTTGCGGTTCAGCGTGAAGTGACCGAAGTGGATCAGCGGGTAGTCCGCGTGCGGCCAGACCTTGGTCAGGTCGAACGGGTTGTACCGGTAGGTCTTGGCGTCCTCGTACGGCATGACCTGGACCTTGATGTCCCACGTCGGGTGGTCGCCGCGCTCGATCGCCTCGTACAGGTCGCGGCGGTAGTAGTCGGCGTCCTCGCCCGCGATCCGGGCGGCCTCGTCGTTGCTGAGGAACTTCACGCCCTGCCGGGAGATGAAGTGGTACTTGACCCAGAACTTCTCGCCCTCGGCGTTGGTCCACAGGTAGGTGTGCGAGCCGTAGCCGTTCAGCTCGCGCCACGAGGCGGGCAGGCCGCGGTCGCCCATGAGGTAGGTGACCTGGTGCGCCGACTCGGGCGACAGGGTCCAGAAGTCCCACTGCATGTCGGCGTCGCGCAGGCCCGACCAGGGCAGGCGCTTCTGCGAGTGGATGAAGTCAGGGAACTTGATCGCGTCGCGGATGAAGAACACCGGCGTGTTGTTGCCGACGATGTCGAGGTTGCCCTCGGTGGTGTAGAAGCGCAGGGCGAAGCCGCGCACGTCGCGCCACGTGTCGGGGGAGCCCATCTCGCCGGCCACCGACGAGAAGCGCAGGGCGACCTCGCCCTTCGCGCCCGGCTGGAAGGCCGCGGCACGCGTGTAGCGCGAGACGTCACCCGTGATCTCCCACTCGCCGAAGGCGCCGCCGCCCTTGGCGTGCACGATGCGCTCCGGGATGCGCTCGCGGTTGAACTGGGCGAGCTTCTCGACCAGGTAGCGGTCGTGCAGGACGGTCGCGCCGTCGGCGCCGACCGTCAGCGAGTGGGCGTCGCTCGCGACCGGCGTGCCGGTCTGCGTGGTGGTGAAGGGGGTGGTCATTCAGACGTGCCTTCCTGTGTGCTGCTGGAGGGTTCTTACGGGTGCGTCGCGCGGTCAGCGGCACCGGGGGCACAGCCCCCAGTACGTGACCTCCGCCGTCTCGACGGCGAAGCCGTTGTCGTCGCTCGGCGTGAGACACGGCGCGTGGCCGACGGCGCAGTCCACGTCGCCGATCGCCCCGCACGACCGGCACACCACGTGGTGGTGGTTGTCGCCTGTGCGGCGCTCGTAGCGCGCGGGGTGTCCTGCGGGCTCGATCCGGCGCAGGAGTCCCGCGTCGGTCAGGGCGTGCAGCACGTCGTAGACGGCCTGGACCGACACGGTGCCCAGCTGGGCACGGACGGAGCCGAGGACGTCGTCGGCCGTCGCGTGGCGGGTCTCCTCGAGTGCGCGGAGCGCCGCCGTGCGCGTCGCGGTGACGCGCAGCCCGGCGCCGCGGAGGAGCTCCTCGGGCGGGAGCGGGGCTGTCGACGTCATGACCAGTACCCTAGTCGCTAATCTGGAATCATTCCAGTGAGCGGGACCTCACAGCCGGTGGCCTGGCACGGTGGCTCGTCGCCCTGGTATCGTGGGGGGGACGACCGACCCGGTGAGAGCCGGGTGCGCAAAGTGGATCCCATCCCACCCGAGTCACGACAGCGTGCCGCGAGGCACCGACAGAGGCCGGGTTCTCGGTCGGGTGCAGAGGCTCGTCATGGAGCTGACGCACCCTTCTCGTGATGGCCTCCACCTGTGTTCAGGGCGGGGGCCATTCCCCGTTCCTGGTGGTCAATCAACGACTTCTGAGGAGCATCACCATCACCGAGCCTCGCATCAACGACCGGATCCGTGTCCCCGAGGTCCGTCTCATCGGCCCTGGCGGGGAGCAGGTCGGCGTGGTTGCCACGGCGGTCGCCCTGAAGCTCGCCCAGGACGCCGACCTCGACCTCGTCGAGGTCGCCCCGGACGCCCGCCCGCCCGTCGCCAAGCTCATGGACTTCGGCAAGTTCAAGTACGAGTCCGACATGAAGGCGCGAGAGGCGCGGCGCAACCAGGCGAACACGGTCCTCAAGGAGATCCGGTTCCGTCTGAAGATCGACCCGCACGACTACGGCACCAAGAAGGGCCACGTCGAGCGCTTCCTCTCGGCCGGGGACAAGGTCAAGGTCATGATCATGTTCCGCGGCCGCGAGCAGTCGCGCCCGGAGATGGGTCGTCGCCTGCTGGAGCGCCTCGCGGAGGACGTGTCGGAGCTCGGCTTCGTCGAGTCGATGCCGAAGCAGGACGGCCGCAACATGACCATGGTCCTCGGGCCGGTCAAGAAGAAGGCGGACGCCAAGGTGGAGCAGCGCAAGCGTGCCGCCGAGGTCAACGCCGGCCGGATGACCAAGTCGGAGGCCAAGGCGCAGGCCCGTGCGGCCGAGGCGCCGGAGCCCGCCGAGGAGGCCGTGGCAGAGGCGCCCGAGCAGCCCGTGGCGGCGCCGGAGCCCGCCGCTGAGCCGGTGGCGACGCCGGAGCCCGCGGCGGAGACGCCCGAGCCCGCGGAGCCCGCCGCTGCGCCCGAGCCCGCTGCCGCGCCGAAGCCCGCCGCGAAGTCGGCGGCCAAGCCGGCCGCGAAGCCCGCGGCGTCCGCGACCCCGAAGCCTGCCCCCGCCCCGAAGCCTGCGCCCAAGCCCGCGGCCCCCAAGCCGCGTGCCCCGCGCAAGGCCGGCTGACGGGCGTCGGGCTGACCAGACCACACGACACCGGACCGGCGCACCGGTTCGGTACACGTCACCGCTCCCGCAGCGGTCGACCGACATGAGGAGAGACGGCAGTCATGCCGAAGAACAAGACGCACTCCGGTTCCAAGAAGCGGTTCCGGGTCACGGGTAGCGGCCGGGTCATGCGCGAGCAGACCAACGCGCGCCACTACCTCGAGCACAAGTCCAGCCGTCGCACGCGCCGTCTGGCCATGGACCAGGCGGTCGCCCCGGCCGACGTCAAGAAGATCAAGAAGCTGCTCGGCAAGTGACCTCGGCGCGCGCCTGACCGGGCGCCGCACGGAACCCTTCCAGCACCGAAGTACAAGGAGTCTCACGTGGCACGCGTGAAGCGGGCGGTCAACGCCCAGAAGAAGCGCCGTACGACCCTCGAGCGCGCCGCCGGTTACCGCGGCCAGCGCTCGCGCCTCTACCGCAAGGCGAAGGAGCAGGTCACCCACTCCCTCGTCTACGCGTACCGCGACCGCAAGGCGCGCAAGGGCGACTTCCGCAAGCTGTGGATCCAGCGCATCAACGCTGCGTCCCGCGCGCAGGGTCTGACCTACAACCGCCTCATCCAGGGCCTCAAGGCCGCTGGGGTCGAGGTCGACCGCCGCATGCTCGCCGAGCTCGCGGTGAACGACGTCGCGGCGTTCAACGCCCTCGTCCAGGTCGCCAAGGACGCGCTGCCGGCGGACGTCAACGCCCCGGCCGCTGCCTGAGGTTGAACGACATCCCGGACGCCCGGACGGTGCCGTCGCCCGACGTGACGCTCGCGAACCCGCGGGCCGACCGCGTCAGGCACGTACGTGCACTGTCCGGGCGTTCGGCGCGCTCGCGGCACGGCCAGTACCTCGTCGAGGGGCCGCAGGCCGTGCGCGAGGCGGTGCGTCACGCGGCAGGGGCCGTGCGCGACGTCTATCTCACGCCCGCGGCCGCGCAGCGCTACGCCGAGATCGTCGACGACGCCCGCGCCGCCGGGCTCTACCTGCACCTGGGCACGCCCGAGGTGCTCGACGCGATGAGCCCCGACGCGCAGGGCGTGCTCGCCGTGCTGCGTACCGGCGCGCGCACCCTGGCCGATGCCCTGGCCGAGGCGCCGGCCGCCCGCGGGCCGGAGCGGGCGGGCAGGCCGCTGCTCGTCGCGGTGCTGGCGGCCGTCCGGGACCCGGGCAACGCGGGCACGGTGATCCGGGCGGCCGACGCCGCGGGTGCCGACGTCGTCGTGCTCGCCGGGGCGAGCGTCGACGTGCACAACCCCAAGGTGGTGCGTTCGACCGCCGGGTCGCTGTTCCATCTCCCCGTGGTCGCGGGCGTCGCGCTCGACGAGGTGCTGGCCGCGCTGCGGGCGGCGGGCTGCCAGGTGCTGGCCGCCGACGGCGCGGGGTCGCACGACCTGGACGACCTGCTCGACGACGCGGGTTCGGGTGGCGTCCCGGACCTCGCCGCACCGACGGCCTGGGTGTTCGGCAACGAGGCCTGGGGCCTGCCGGAGGAGGACCGGGCTCTCGCCGACGCGGTCGTGCGCGTGCCGATCCGTGGGCGGGCCGAGTCCCTCAACCTGGCCACCGCCGCGACCGTGTGCCTCTACGCGAGCAGCCGCGCGCAGCGCTGAGCGGGGCCGGGCACGTAGGATCCTGCCGTGCGGTTGTTCACGGCGGTCGTCCCGCCCCCGGACGTCCTTGACCACCTCCGGCTCGCCGTCGACGGCGTCCCGGCGACCCCGCGGTGGGTCCCGCGCGAGAACCTCCACATCACGCTCGCCTTCTACGCCGACCTGCCCGCCGGCACGGTGCCGGAGCTGTGCGAGGACCTGTCGGACGTCGCGCGCAAGCACGGACCGGTCGACCTGCGGCTGCGCGGGGCCGGTTCGTTCGGCGCGCGCGTGCTGTGGATCGGCGTCGACGGCGCCACCGACGCGTTGCGCGACCTCGCGGCCGACTGCCTGGCGGCCTCGCCCCGCGAGGTGCCCGACGACGTGAAGCCGCACCGCGCGCACCTCACCGTTGCGCGTGCCCGCGCCGGGCAGGTGCGTCCGCCCCGCGGGCGGGATCGCTGGGGCAGGAGGCCCGGCGGCGAGCCGCGCTCGGCGCTCGAGCCGGCCGCGCAGGCACTGTCCGTCTACGCGGGCCCGGCGTGGACGGCGGACACGTTCGTGCTGGTCGAGTCGCACCCGGGCGAGGGTCCGCAGGGCGGTCCGCGCTACGACGTCGTGGAGACGTGGTCGCTCGACGGCTGAGGCGCGCAGAAAAAGTGTGCCAAGCAGCGCCCGCCGCCCCGTGATCCCGTTGCCCGGCCGGGAGCAGGCATGGAATGATGGCCGCATGCAGCCGTTGACCCGCCGATTTACGCAGCCCGCCACGGGCTGCGCGGCGACCGCTGCGCGTGGGCACTGAGCTGCCCTGTGGACAACGCGTCCTGAGCCCTGGCGGGCACCTAGACTGCAGATGCCGGCGCAGGTCCCCGGGTGGGACCGGAGCCGGCTCCCGAATCCGCCAGGAAGGCAAGCATGTCCACGCCCGAAGAGAAGGCACCCATCGATCCGCTCGACGAGGCGGCGCTCGACGCCGCGGTCAAGGCCGCCCTCGACGACATCGCGCAGGCCGGCGACCTCGACGCGCTGAAGGCCGCCCGCACCCAGCACACCGGGGACCGCAGCGCCCTGGCCCTCGCCAACCGAGGGATCGGCGCCCTGCCCGGCCCGGACAAGGCCCGGGCGGGCAAGCTCGTCGGCCCCCGCCGCGGCCGCATCAACCAGGCGATCGCCGCACGCCAGGCCGAGCTCGAGGCCGAGCGCGACGCCCGCGTGCTGGTGGAGGAGACGGTCGACGTCACCCTCCCGGTCCAGCGCACGACGACCGGTGCGCGCCACCCGATCGAGCTCGTCCAGGAGCGCATCGCCGACTTCTTCGTGGGCCTCGGCTGGGAGATCGCCGACGGCCCGGAGGTCGAGGCGGAGTGGTTCAACTTCGACGCGCTGAACTTCGGCCCCGACCACCCCGCGCGGCAGATGCAGGACACGTTCTACGTCGCGGGATCCGACGGCGCCGAGTCGAATCTCGTTCTGCGCACCCACACGTCGCCGGTGCAGGCGCGCTCGCTGCTCGAGCGCGGCGTGCCGCTGTACGTGGCGTGCCCGGGCAAGACGTTCCGTACCGACGCGCTCGACCAGACGCACACGCCCGTCTTCCACCAGGTCGAGGGCATCGCCGTCGACAAGGGGCTCACCATGGCCAACCTCGTGGGCACGCTCGACGCGTTCGCGCGTGCCATGTTCGGCCCCGAGGCGCGCACGCGTCTGCGCCCGGCGTTCTTCCCGTTCACGGAGCCGTCCGCGGAGATGGACCTGTGGTTCCCGCAGAAGAAGGGCGGCGCCGGCTGGATCGAGTGGGGCGGCTGCGGCATGGTCAACCCCAACGTGCTGCGCGCCGCCGGGGTCGACCCCGACGAGTACACGGGCTTCGCGTTTGGCATGGGCATCGAGCGCACGCTCATGCTGCGCCACTCGATCGCGGACATGCACGACATGGTGGAGGGCGACGTGCGCTTCTCCACCCAGTTCGGGACGGAGATCTGAAGTGCCCCTCATCGTGAAGGACTGGCTGGCGGACCACGTCGAGCTGCCCGCCGACCTGACCGCGGAGCAGCTCGCGGCCGACCTCGTGAAGGTGGGTCTGGAGGAGGAGGAGATCCACCCGGCGGCCGTCACCGGCCCGCTGGTGGTCGGCCGGGTGCTGGAGCAGACGCCCGAGCCGCAGAAGAACGGCAAGACCATCAACTGGTGCCGCGTCGACGTCGGGCCGGAGCACAACGACGACGAGGGCGCCCGCGGCATCGTCTGCGGCGCGCACAACTTCGGCGTCGGTGACTACGTCGTGGTCTCCCTTCCCGGCACGGTGCTCCCGGGCCCGTTCGAGATCTCGGCCCGCAAGACCTACGGCCACGTCTCGGACGGCATGATCTGCTCGGTGCGCGAGCTCGGCATCGGTGACGACCACGACGGCATCCTCGTGCTGACCCGGAACGGCTTCGCCGCCGAGGACCTCACGCCGGGCCAGGACGCCATCGCGCTCCTCGGCCTGGGCGAGGAGGTCCTGGAGATCAACGTGACGCCCGACCGCGGGTACGCGTTCAGCTATCGCGGCGTGGCCCGCGAGTACGCCCACTCCACGGGTGCGGCGTTCACCGACCGCGGTCTGCCGACGGGCGCCGAGCCGGCCCCGACCCCCGACGGCTTCGCGGTCCGCGTGCAGGACGACGCGCCGATCAACGGCGTGGTCGGGTGCGACCGGTTCGTCACGCGGATCGTGCGCGGCATCGATCCGTCCGCGCCGACGCCCGCGTGGATGAAGCATCGCCTCGAGGCCTCCGGCATGCGCTCGATCTCGCTCGCGGTCGACGTCACGAACTACGTGATGCTCGACCTCGGCCAGCCGCTGCACGCCTACGACCTCGCCGAGGTCGCCGGACCGATCGTGGTCCGGCGGGCGACGGCGGGGGAGCGGCTCACGACCCTCGACGACGTCGACCGCGCGCTCGACCCCGAGGACCTGCTCATCACCGACTCGCCCGACGGGGACGGCAGCCGCGTGCTCGGCCTGGCCGGTGTCATGGGCGGTGCGTCGTCCGAGGTGAGCGAGACCACGACGGACGTGCTCGTCGAGGCGGCGCACTTCGACCAGATCACCGTCGCGCGCACCTCGCGCAGGCACAAGCTCTCCAGCGAGGCGGCCAAGCGGTTCGAGCGTGGCGTCGACCCGCTGCTGCCGCCCGTCGCCGCGCAGCGTGTGGTCGACCTGCTCGTCGAGCTGGGCGGCGGCACCGCCGACCCGGCCGTGAGTGACCTCGACGAGACCGCGGCGGCCCTGCCGCGGCCCATCGAGCTCAAGGTCACCGAGCCCACGCGCCTCGTCGGCGTCGAGTACACGCCCGAGCAGGTGCGCGGCACGCTCGAGGAGATCGGGGCCACGGTCGAGCCTGCGGGCGAGGGCGTGCTGGCGGTCACCCCGCCCACGTGGCGGCCCGACCTCACCGGGCCGGCGGACCTGGTCGAGGAGGTCGTGCGCATCCAGGGCTACGGCCAGGTGCCGTCGGTGCTCCCGTCCGCGCCGGGCGGGCGGGGCCTGACGCCCGAGCAGCGCACGCGCCGCTCGGTGGCACGCGCGCTGGCCGAGTCCGGCTTCGTCGAGACCCTCAGCTACCCGTTCGTCGGCACCGCGGAGTACGACGCCCTCGGTCTCCCGGCCGACGACGAGCGGCGCGTGTCGCTGCGCCTCGTCAACCCGATGGCCGACGACAAGCCGCTCATGCGGACCACGCTGCTCGCCACCGTGCTCGACACGGTGCGTCGCAACGTGTCGCGCGGGCTGACCGACCTCGCCGTGTACGAGATCGGCCTGGTCACCCGGCCCACGCCGGGCGCTCCCGCCGCGCCCGCGCTGCCGGGCGGCGTGCGGCCCACCGACGAGCAGCTCGCGGCGCTGGCTCAGGCCGTGCCGCACCAGCCGCGGCTGGCAGCGGGCGTGCTGACCGGCAGGCGGGAGCTCGCCGGCTGGTGGGGTGCCGGGCGCGCGGCCGGCTGGGAGGACGCCCTCGCGGCGGCCCGCCTGGTGGCCGAGCGGGTCGGGACGGAGGTCGTCGTCGTGCCGGACACCGAGCGGATGCCGTGGCACCCGGGACGGTGCGCACGGCTCGAGCTCGCCGACGGCACGGTCGTTGGCCACGCGGGCGAGCTGCACCCCAAGGTCGTCGAAGGGCTGGGCCTGCCTGCCCGCGCGGCGGCGTTCGAGGTCGACCTCACCGTCCTCATCGGCGCGGCCTCGGGCGAGCCGGTCGTCGCGACGCCCGTGTCCGCGTTCCCCGCGGCCAAGGAGGACTTCGCTTTCGTCGTCGCCGACGACGTGCCCGCAGAGGCGGTGCGCGCGGCGATCGAGGCCGGTGCGGGCGACCTGGTCGAGGACGTCACGCTGTTCGACGTGTTCACGGGTGAGCAGGTGGGCGAGGGGCGCAAGTCCCTGGCGTACTCGCTGCGTCTGCGCGCGGCGGACCGCACCCTGACGGCGGACGACGTCCGCGCGGTGCGCGACGCGGTCGTGGAGTCGGCGGCGCTCAAGGTCGAGGCGGTGCTCCGTGGCTGACGCCACCGTGACCGTCCCGCCCGCGCGCACCGCGCTCGTCACGGGCGCGTCGCGCGGCATCGGCCGGGAGATCGCGCTCGGGCTCGCGCGGGCAGGGGTCCACGTGGCCCTGCTCGCGCGGGACACCGAGCGGGTCCGGGCCGTGGCGGAGGCCGTCCGTGCCGAGGGCGTCACCGCGGTCGAGCTGACCGCCGACGTCACCGACCCCGGCGCCGTCCGGGCAGCCGTGGCCCAGGCCGAGGCGGGCCTCGGCGCGATCGACCTCCTCGTCAACAACGCGGGCGCCCTCGAGCCCGAGCGCCCCCTGTGGGAGGCCGACCCGGACGAGTGGTGGTCGGTGTTCGAGACCAACGTGCGCGGGCCGTTCCTGTTCGAGCGGTACGTCCTGCCGGGCATGCTTGCCCGGGGCGGCGGGCGCGTCGTCGATCTGGCCTCCGGGGCGAGCTCGCACGAGATGGCCGGGGACACCTCGGCCTACAACGCGAGCAAGACCGCGCTGCTCCGGCTGGGCACCAAGCTGCACGACGACGGGTTCGAGCACGGCCTGCGGGTCTTCGAGCTCGCGCCCGGCGTGGTGCGCACCGACATGTCGACCGGCATGAGCCTGCACCAGGGCCGCACGGAGTGGACGCCGGCCGAGCGCGTCACCGGCATCGTGAACGCCGTCGCGGCCGGCGAGCTCGACGCGTGCTCCGGCTGGTTCCTGCGGGCCTCGGACGACACCCCGGAGTCGCTGAAGGACCGCGCGGCCCGGGTCGCGGCGGAGGGGACGGAGGGCACCGCACGGCGCCTGCGCGTCCTGCCCGCCGGGAGCGACGACCCCATGGCCGAGGTGCTCACCGGGCGCTGAGCACGCAGCGGAGGGGCGGGCCCGGCGACACCGGGCCCGCCCCTCGGCTGCGCGATCAGCCGTGCCTCACCGCGGCGCCCGCGCCGCGTTCGCGAGGAGGCCCAGCGGGATCGACCGGGCGATCGCCGTCTGCCCCGCGATGTTGGCGTGCACGCCGTCGCCGGTGTCGTAGGGCGGGTAGATCGAGTCGTGGTCGGCCGGGTCGCGCAGCACGGCGTCGAAGTCGAGCACACCGTCGCACGTGCCCGAGCAGTTGTTCCCCTGCCGGACGAACGCGTTCACCGTGGCGCGGTGCGCGTTCTGCTGGTCGGTGTACCCGGGGCGGGGCGTGATCGGCGTGACGAACACCTTGATGCCCGCGGCACGCAGGCGTGCGAACGTGTCGCGGTAGGCCGCGACGATCGTCTCGCCGGTGCAGTTGTTCGCGATGTCGTTGGTGCCGTAGTAGTAGATGACGGCGCGCACGTCGTGCAGCGCGAGCACGTCGCGCTCCAGGCGGGAGACCCCGTCGTTGCCGTCGCCCGCGCAGGCGGGGGAGGCCGTGGTGCCGGAGATGCCCTCGTTGACGACGGCGAACCGGCGGTGGGCCGGCAGCTCGTCGGTGACTCGCCGGGCGAGGGTGTCGGTCCAGCGCTGGAAGACGGCGGGCGGCGGGCAGCCCGGCCCGCAGTTGTCGCCGCCCACGCCGTCGACCACCGAGCTGCCGTACGCCACCACGGTGCCCCCGCCCTGGTCGTCCAGCACGTCGACCGCGCTGACCAGGTAGGTCCAGCCGTGCGTCTCGGGGAAACCGGCGCCCGACGTGTCGCCGGTGGTGTCGCCGCCACCCGGTGCCGAGAAGTAGTTGGTGCGCCCGGCGAGGTCGTGCAGCATCATCCGGGTGGGCCCCGCGAGGTAGAAGCTCACGGCGACGTCGTCCAGGTCGGCGGTGGCCAGGTTCACCGGGTCGCTCCAGACCTCTCCGCCCGCGGGGATCGACACCGTGCCCGACCCGCCGAACGTCACGGAACGCAGGCTCTCCGGGCGGACGGCGGCGCCGCCCGCGCTCAGCCCCGCCGTCGTCCGGTCGACGACGAGGGGCGCGGTACCGAACTGGTTCTGCAGGCGGACGCGCAGTGCCTTGCCGCCCTGCGTCACCCGGGTCACGATCCGGACCGACCGGTTCTCGAACGTCTCGGGACCCAGCCCGGACGCGCGCTGCTGGGACTGGGTCCAGGACGTCGACCACGTGTCGGCGTGCGGCGCCTTCGCGGCGCCGGCCGAGGTGCTGCCGCCGACGGCGACGGCCGCGGCGGCGGCACAGGTGATCAGGGCACGTGCAAGGTATCGGAGCTTCATCGGTCCACCCGCTTCGCATCTGCTGGTCGAGTACGCGGCGTGGCACGGCGCCCCGCCAGACGGAACGTATGACCCGGGCACCGACCTGTCAACGCTGTCATCACCTGACGGGCACCTGAATTCGTGGCCGATTTCACCCGCTGTCCGTACGGTGGGCACGCAGGAGCAGTCCCCTCGTACGTGACAAGGAGACCCACCATGCGCCACCGTCGTCGCCGCACCCTCACCGCGAGCGTCGGGCTCGCCGTCCTGCTCGCCGCCGCAGCCCCGGCCACCGCCGGCTCGGCCCCGCTCGAACCGGCGGGCTCGGAGCGGAGCGTCGCTGACTCGTCCCTCGCCGCCGTCACGCCGCTCACCGCAGGAAACTTCCGGTACACGCTGTCGCGCACGTCGTCGGGCCTCCTCTCGGCGCTGGACGCGGCACTGCCCGGCGTCACCCTCGGCGCCGTGGCGGACGACGCGAACCGGACGCCGTCGTGCCCGAGCGCGCCCTCGGTGACCCACCGCACCGCGTACTACTGCTGGAACGAGGGCGACCGGAACACGAGCGCGTGGTACCCGCAGGGCATCACGACCAGCTCCGACGCGCTGGGCGCAGGCACCTGGGACGGCAAGCGGCTCAACCTCGTGAGCTGGTACGACCACGCCGACGACGGCATCGACAAGGGCGTCCGCATCAGCGTGTCGAACCTGTCGGCGAGCGCCTCGGCCCCGCCGTACCGGCACGTGCTGCTCGTCGAGCCGAGCGGGACCACGAGCGCGCCGTCCTACAAGCCGGTGAAGGTCCATGCCGGCGGCATCATGTGGTACGGCAACCTGCTGTACGTGGCGGACACGACGGGCGGGTTCCGCGTGTTCGACCTGGACCGCATGTGGCGGGTGTCCACGGGTGACGCCTCGAAGATCGGTAGGCAGCCCGACGGGTCGTACCACGCGTTCGACTACAAGTACGTGCTGCCGCAGACCGCGAAGTTCACCGACTCGACGGTGGGCGGGTACGCGGAGCTGCAGCACTCGTCGGTGTCGCTCGACCGCACGTCGACGCCCGACTCGGTGGTGGTCAGCGAGTACCGGAGCAAGGACGACCTCGCGAAGGGTGCCCAGGTGCGCACGGTCCGGGTGCCGATCGACTACACGGACCGGCTGCTCAAGCCGGCGTCGGACGGCGTGATCAAGGCGACGGAGGCGTACCGCACGGACCTGGAGAGCGTGCAGGGGTCGACCGCGATCGACGGTGAGTTCTTCTTCTCGCAGAGCGACGGCTCCAACCACTCGGACCCGAACTCGGACGGTGACCTGCACACGTTCGTGGCACCGTCGGGCTCGCTGGTACGGCACGGCAACGCGCTCACGGTCGGCGCGGAGGACCTGTCCTACGACCCGACGCGCGACTACCTGTGGTCGCTCGGTGAGTACCCCGGCTACCGGTGGGTGTACGCGGCGGACGCGTCGTCCTTCTGAGCGTCGCCCCGGCTCATCGGTTCGCATCGACCGGGGCGCACCTCGCCTGGTGAGGGGTTTGACCCGCGCCTAGTGTGGGGGGCGATGAGGCGTCGGATCGAGGACTACGGGATCGTCGGCGACCTGCAGACCGCCGCGCTGGTCGGGCGCGACGGCGCGGTCGACTGGATGTGCCTGCCACGGTTCGACTCGCCGGCCTGCTTCGCAGCCCTCCTCGGGGAGGAGAGACACGGCACGTGGCGGCTCGGGCCCGCGGGGGGCGGCGACTGCACGCGTCGCAGCTACCGGGACGGCACGCTCGTGCTGGAGTCGGAGTGGGACGTGCCCGAGGGCCGGGTGCGCGTCGTCGACCTCATGCCGCCGCGCGGGGAGCAGGCCGACCTCGTGCGGATCGTCGAGGGTGTGCGGGGCCGCGTGCCGATGCGCACGGAGATCCGGCTGCGGTTCGACTACGGGCACGTGGTGCCGTGGGTGACGGAGGAGGCCGGTGCGCTGCGCGCCGTCGCCGGTGAGCCGGCCGACCTGCAGATCATGTACGGGCTCGACGGGCGCAGGCGGCTGCCCGAGTACACCGTCGACTGGCTGCCGGGCTTCGCAGGCTCCGCGCCGGTGCGCATCGGCAACGGGGCGGTGGACCAGCTCCAGCTCGACGTGTGGGGCGAGGTGCTCGAGGCGCTGCACCTGGCGCGCGAGGCAGGGCTGGAGTCCGACGCCGAGGCGTGGGAGCTGCAGCGGGCGCTGCTCGACCACCTCGAGAAGCACTGGGACGACCTGGACAACGGCCTGTGGGAGGTCCGTGGGCCGCGCCGGGCGTTCGTGCACTCGCGGGTCATGGCGTGGGCGGGCTTCGACCGCGCCGTGCGTGCCGTCGAGGAGCACGGGCTGCCGGGGGAGCAGGTCGAGCGGTGGCGGGCCGTGCGCGACCGCATCCACGCCGACGTGTGCGCGCGGGGCTACGACCCGGTGCGCAACACGTTCACCCAGTTCTACGGCTCAGAGGGCCTCGACGCCGCGCTCCTGCTCATCGGGCAGGTCGGCTTCCTGCCCTGGGACGACCCGCGCGTCGTCGGCACGGTCGAGGCGGTGCAGCGGGAGCTGAGCCACGACGGCCTGCTGCTGCGCTACCGCACCTCCGCCGACGACCGCGTGGACGGCCTGCCCGGCGAGGAGTCGACGTTCCTCGTGTGCAGCTTCTGGCTGGTCGACGCGCTGCACGGCATCGGGCGCCGCGACGAGGCCGTCGCGCTCTTCGAGCGCCTGGTCTCCCTGACCAACGACCTCGGGCTGCTCAGCGAGGAGTACGACCCCCGCACCGGCGCCCACCTCGGCAACACGCCGCAGGCGTTCAGCCACCTGGGTCTCGTCAACAGCGCGCTGCGGCTCGGCCGCGGCGTCACGGTGCGTGACGAGGAGGCCGACGTGACCCCGGCACCGACCAAGGAGACAGCCTGATGCGTGCACTGACCCTCGTCCCCGGGCAGCCGGAGACGCTCGCCGTCACCGACGTCGACGAGCCCGAGCCGGGCGCCGGCGAGCTGCTCGTCGACGGCCTCGCCGTCGGCGTGTGCGGCACCGACCGCGAGATCGCGGCCGGCGAGTACGGCTGGGCGCCGTCCGGACGCGAGCGCCTCGTGCTGGGTCACGAGTCGCTGGGCCGGGTGCGCGCGGCGCCGGAGGACTCGGGGTTCGAGCCGGGCGACCTCGTCGTGGGCGTGGTGCGCCGTCCGGACCCGGAGCCGTGCGGCGCGTGCGCGCGGGGCCAGTTCGACATGTGCCGCAACGGGCGGTACACCGAGCGCGGCATCAAGGAGCTGGACGGCTTCGCGTCCGAGCGGTGGACGGTCGAGGCCGAGTACGCGGTGCGCCTCGACCCGTCGCTCGAGGAGGTCGGCGTGCTCCTCGAGCCCGCCACCGTCGTGGCCAAGGCGTGGGAGCAGGTGCAGCGCGTCGGGGAGCGGGCCTGGTTCGACCCGAAGGTCGCGCTCGTGACGGGGGCTGGTCCGATCGGCCTGCTGGCGGCGCTGCTCGGGGTGCAGCGCGGCCTGGAGGTGCACGTGCTCGACCGCGTGACGGACGGGCCGAAGCCGGGGCTGGTGACCGACCTCGGCGCGGTCTACCACGCCGACCCGGTCCCGGACGTGGCCGAGGCGGTGCGCCCGGACATCGTGATCGAGGCGACGGGCGCCGCGCAGGTCGTGCTGGACGCGCTGTCGGCGACGCGGTCGTACGGTGTCACGTGCCTCACGGGCGTGACGTCGGTGGGGCGCAAGATCTCGTTCGATGTCGGGGCGATGAACCGCGACATCGTGCTGGAGAACGACGCCGTGATCGGCACGGTCAACGCGAACCTCGACCACTACCGGGCGGCGGCGGAGGCGCTGGCGCGGGCGGACGTCGGCTGGCTCGGCCGCGTCGTGACCCGCCGGCTGCCCCTCGAGGACGCCCTGGAGGCGTTCGGTGAGCAGCCGGAGGGCGCGGGCCGCGACGAGGTGAAGACGGTGATCCAGCTCGGGGGAGGCGACGTCGCCTGACTACCTCGCCAGGTGACTACCTCGCCAGGTGACTACCTCGGCGGGGGTCAGGGGGTGCGGGTGGCTACCGCGAAGACGCGGCGGAACGCGAGCGGCGTGCCGTAGGGGCGCTCGGGGTAGGCCTCGCGCAGGGCGGCGCCGTACTCGGCCTCGAACCGGGCGCGCAGCGCGGGGTCGGCGGCCTCGAGGGCGTGCAGCACCGGCTGCGCGCCGGTGGCGGAGATCCACCGCAGCACGGGGTCGGGCCCCTGCAGCACGTGCGTGTAGGTGGTCTCCCAGGCGTCGACGGTCCAGCCGGGCCTGGCCAGGATCTGCAGGTACTCCTCCGGGTCGGCGGTGGCGCGTCGCTCGACCGGGCCGACCACGTCGGCGTACGGCGCGCGGGCCGCGACCTCCCGCAGGAGCAGGTGGCTGGGCGCGTCGTGGTTGCCGGGCACCTGGAAGGCGAGCGTCCGGGCGGCGCGGTCGGCGAGCGTGGGCAGCAGGTCGCGGTGGCCCGGCACCCACTGGAGGGCGGCGTTGCTGATCACGAGGTCGGCGGTGTGCCGGTCCGTCGCGAGGTCGGCGAGCACGTACTCGGTCGCGGGGTCGGCCGCGCGGGCCCGCTCGATCATCGCGGGGGAGGAGTCGACGCCCGTGACCCGGGCCTGCGGCCACCGTGCGCGGAGCACCCCGGTGAGGTGGCCGGGCCCGCACCCCAGGTCGACGACCGTCGCGGGCGTGCCGGGCACGCGCGCGACGAGCTCGCTGAACGAACGGGAGCGCTCGTCGGTGTACTGCAGGTAGGCACCAGGGTTCCAGTCGGCCATCACAACTCCTCGACGTCGAGTATCTTGACGTCAAGATACATTACGCCGGCCAGGGTTCGCGACGGCTACGGGACCAGCAGCACCTTGCCCGTCGTGGCGCGGCCCTCCAGCGCCTGGTGCGCCGCAGCGGCGTCCGCCAGCGGGTACGTCGCCCCGACGCGGACCTCGAGCGTGCCTGCCGCCGCGGCCTCGAGCACCTCGCTCGCGCGCCACTCGAGCTCGTCGCGCGTGGCGGTGTGGTCGCCGAGCGTCGGCCGGGTGAGGAACAGCGAGCCGCCGCGGTTGAGCCGCTGCGGGTCCACGGGCGGCACCGGGCCCGACGCCGCGCCGAACAGCACGAGCATGCCGCGCGGGCGCAGCGACGCGAGCGAGGCGTCGAACGTCGTGCGGCCCACGCCGTCGTAGACGACGTGCACGCCCCGACCGTCCGTGAGGTCGCGCACCGCGGCGGGCAGGTCGGTGGTCAGGTCGTCCATGGCGGCGTAGTCGATGGTGTGCGCCGCCCCTGCGGCCGACGCGAGCGCCGCCTTCTCCGGCGTGGAGACGGTGGTCAGCACGCGCCCGCCGCGCGCGGCGGCGAGCTGGACGGCCAGCAGGCCGACGCCGCCGGCCCCCGCGTGCAGCAGCACGTCGTGCCCCGGCTGCACCTCGAACGTGGAGCGCACCAGGTAGTGCGCCGTCATGCCCTGCAACGGCAGGGCCGCGGCGGTGGTGAGGTCCATGCCGTCGGGCACGTGCACCACGTGCTGCGCGTCGAGCGCGACGAGCTCGGCGTAGGAGCCGGGCCCCTCGTGCCACGCGACGTGGTCACCGACGGCGAAGCCGGTGACGTCCTCACCCAGCGCCACCACGGTGCCTGCGCCCTCGACGCCGACGGTGTGCGGGTAGGTCATGGGGTAGACGCCCCCGCGGCGATAGGTGTCGATGAAGTTCACGCCGGCCGCGGCGACGCGGACCAGGAGCTGCCCGCGGCCCGGTTCCGGGTCGGGGAGCTCGGTGTACGACAGGACCTCGGGACCGCCCGCCTCGCGGGCCACGACTGCACGCATGCCCCGAGCCTAACCAGCGCGGCCGGACTATGCGCTCGGCTGCATAACTATGTATAGTGCCGAATATGTCCAGCAGCCAGCTCATCCGCGTCGCCGTCGCGGGCGCCTCGGGGTACGCGGGCGGGGAGGCGCTGCGCCTCCTCGCGGCGCACCCGTTCGTCGAGATCGGCGCGCTCACCGCGCACGCGAACGCCGGGACCGGCCTCGGCGAGGTGCAGCCCCACCTGCGCGGCCTCGCGCACCGCATCCTCGAGCCCACGACGCCCGAGACGCTCGCGGGGCACGACGTCGTGGTGCTCGGCCTGCCGCACGGCGCGTCGGGGGAGGTCGCGGCGCAGCTCCCGGACGACGTGCTGGTCATCGACCTCGGCGCGGACCACCGGCTGGAGTCGGCGGCGGACTGGGAGCAGTTCTACGGGTCCACGCACGCGGGCACGTGGCCGTACGGCCTGCCGGAGCTCCTCCACGCACCGGCGCCGGGTGCCGACGTCGCAACCGCGCCGCGGCAGCGCGAGAAGCTCGCGGGCGTGCGGCGCATCGCCGTCCCCGGCTGCAACGTCACGGCGGTGACCCTCGGCCTGCAGCCCGGCGTCGCCGCGGGCGTCGTCGAGCCGACCGACGTCGTCGCGGTGCTGGCCAACGGCTACTCCGGGGCGGGCAAGGCACTCAAGCCGCACCTGCTGGCGAGCGAGGCGCTGGGTGCCGCCCAGCCGTACGCGGTGGGCGGAACGCACCGGCACATCCCCGAGATCGCGCAGAACCTGCGGGCCGCGGGCGCGCCCGAGGTGACGCTCAGCTTCACGCCCACGCTCGTGCCGATGGCGCGCGGCATCCTCGCCACGGCGACGGCGCCGCTGGCCGCCGGGGCCGACCCGGCGCAGGTGCGCGCCGCGTGGGAGGCCGCCTACGCCGACGAGCCGTTCGTGCACCTGCTGCCCGAGGGGCAGTGGCCGAGCACGGCGATGACGCTCGGCGCCAACACGGCGCTCGTCCAGGTGGCGGTCGACGCCGCCGCGCGCCGTGTGGTCACCGTGACGGCCATCGACAACCTGGTCAAGGGCACCGCCGGTGCGGCCGTCCAGTCCATGAACCTCGCTCTCGGCCTGCGGGAGACCGCCGGCCTCATCACGGAAGGAGTTGCCCCGTGACGGTGACAGCCCCGCAGGGGTTCCGGGCCGCCGGCGTGACGGCGGGTCTCAAGGCCTCCGGTACCCCGGACCTGGCGCTCGTGGTCAACGACGGCCCCGAGCACACCGCAGCTGCCGTGTTCACGAGCAACCGGGTCGTGGGTGCCCCGGTGCTGTGGTCGCGCCAGGCGGTCAAGGACGGCGCGGCGCGCGCCGTCGTGCTCAACTCGGGCGGCGCCAACGTGTGCACCGGCCCGGCCGGGTTCCAGGACGTGCACGCCACGGCCGAGAAGGTCGCGGGCGAGCTCGGCATCGGCGCGATCGACGTGCTCGTCGCCTCGACCGGCCTGATCGGCGTGCGGCTCGACGCCGACGCGCTGCTCGCCGCCGTCCCCGCAGCGGTCGGCGCGCTGGGCGACGACGAGGCGGCGGGCACGGCCGCCGCGACGGCGATCATGACCACCGACACGGTGCCGAAGACGGCGGTGCGCACCGTCGGGACGCCCGCGGGCACGTTCACGGTCGGCGGCATGGCCAAGGGTGCGGGCATGCTGGCCCCCGCCCTGGCGACCATGCTCTGCGTCGTGACGACGGACGCCGTCGCGACCCCGGACGCCGCCGACGCCGCCCTGCGGGCCGCCACCCGCGCCACGTTCGACCGGGTCGACTCCGACGGCGCCATGTCCACCTCGGACACCGTGACCTTGCTGGCCTCGGGCGCCTCCGGCGTCACCCCGGACCTCGGCGTGCTCACCGAGGCGGTCACCGCCGTCTGCGCCGACCTGGCCCGGCAGCTCGTCGCCGACGCCGAGGGCGCGACCCACGACATCGCGATCACCGTCGCCCACGCCACGACCGAGGACGCGGCGCTCGCCGTCGCGCGGGCCGTGAGCCGGTCCAACCTCGTCAAGGCCGCGATCTTCGGCAACGACCCGAACTGGGGCCGCATCCTGTCCCAGGTCGGCACCGTCCCGGAGGACGTGGCGCCCTACGACCCCGACCAGGTCGACGTGAGCGTCAACGGCGTCATGGTCTGCCGGGCCGGAGTCGCGCACGAGCCGCGCGAGAAGGTCGACATGGCCGCGGCCCGCGAGGTCGCGATCACCGTCGACCTGCACGCGGGCGAGGCGGAGGTCACGCTGTGGACCAACGACCTCACGCACGACTACGTCCACGAGAACAGCGCGTACAGCACATGAGCAGCGACGTCGTGAACGGGCTGCGGCCCGACCAGAAGGCCGAGGTGCTCATCGAGGCCCTGCCCTGGCTGCAGGAGTTCTCCGGCGCCCTCGTGGTGGTCAAGTACGGCGGCAACGCCATGGTCGACGACACTCTCAAGGCCGCGTTCGCGCAGGACATGGTGTTCCTGCGGCAGGTGGGGCTGCGGCCCGTCGTCGTGCACGGCGGGGGACCGCAGATCAACGCCATGCTCGACCGGCTCGGTATCGCGTCGGAGTTCAAGGGTGGCCTGCGCGTCACCACGCCCGAGGCCATGGACGTGGTCCGCATGGTGCTCACCGGGCAGGTCAGCCGCGAGCTGGTCGGCCTGATCAACGCGCACGGCCCGGTCGCCGTCGGCCTGTCCGGCGAGGACGGCGGCCTCCTGGGCGCCGAGCGCCGGACCGCCGTGGTCGACGGCGAGCCCGTCGACGTCGGCCTCGTCGGAGACGTCGTCCAGGTCGACCCGCGCGCCGTCGAGGACCTGCTGCAGGCCGGGCGCATCCCGGTCGTCTCGACGATCGCGCCCGACAAGGACGACCCCACGCAGGTGCTCAACGTCAACGCGGACACCGCGGCGTCGGCGCTCGCGGTGGCTCTGGGCGCCAAGAAGCTCATCGTGCTCACCGACGTCGAGGGGCTGTACACCGCGTGGCCCGACAAGGGGTCACTGGTCCAGCGCATCGCGGCCCCCGAGCTGTCGGCGCTCCTGCCCGGCCTCGAGGCGGGCATGGTGCCGAAGATGGAGGCGTGCCTGCGCGCCGTCGAGGGCGGCGTGCCCGCGGCGACGGTCATCGACGGGCGCCAGCCGCACAGCGTGCTGCTCGAGGTCTTCACCACGCGCGGGAACGGGACCATGGTCGTCCCGGGGCCCGCCGCCGACCCGCAGGAAGGTGTCCCCGCATGAGCACCCTGGTACCCGGCGAGGACGCTGCCCTGACCGCAGACGGCTCGGTCGCCGCCTGGACCGACCGGTACACCGGCGCCGTCATGGACACGTTCGGCCCGCCGCAGCGCGTCCTGGTGCGCGGCGAGGGCGCGTACGTGTGGGACGCCGACGGCAAGCGCTACCTCGACCTGCTCGCCGGCATCGCCGTCAACGCGCTCGGCCACGCCCACCCCACGCTCACCGCGGCGATCAGCGCCCAGCTCGGCACGCTCGGGCACGTCTCGAACTTCTTCGGCACACCCGCCCAGATCGCGCTCGCCGAGACGCTGCTGCGCATCGCCGAGGCGCCGGAGGGCTCGCGCGTGTTCTTCACCAACTCGGGCACCGAGGCGGTCGAGGCGGCGTTCAAGATGACGCGGCGCGTGCCGACGTCGGACGGCGCGGGAACCCGTACCCGGGTGCTCGCCCTGGAGGGTGCCTTCCACGGCCGGTCCATGGGCGCGCTCGCGCTCACGGCCAAGGAGGCCTACCGGGCGCCGTTCGAGCCGCTGCCCGGCGGCGTCGAGCACCTGCCGTTCGGTGACCTGGCGGCGCTCGAGGCCGCGTTCGCCCCGCAGGCCGTCGCCGCGCGCGGCGAGGTCGCGGCCCTGGTTGCCGAGCCCGTGCAGGGCGAGGCCGGCGTGCGGTCCCTGCCGCCCGGCTACCTCGCGGCCGCCCGCCGCCTGACCCGGGCGCACGGTGCCCTGCTCGTCCTCGACGAGGTGCAGACCGGCGTCGGCCGGTGCGGCACCTGGTTCGCCTACCAGCAGCCCGAGGTCGGCGGCGGCATCGTGCCCGACGTCGTCACGGTCGCCAAGGGTCTGGGCGGCGGGTTCCCGGTCGGCGCGGTCGTGGCGTACGGCGACGCCGCCCGCCTGCTCGGCCGCGGTCAGCACGGCAGTACGTTCGGCGGCAACCCCGTCGCCGCGGCGGCCGCCCTGGCGACCCTCGGCGTCATCGAGCGCGACGGGCTGCTGGCCAACGTCCGCCAGGTCGGCACCCAGCTGCGGCAGGAGATCGAGCTGTGCGGCAGCCCCCTGGTCAAGGAGGTGCGCGGACGCGGGCTGCTGCTCGCCGTCGTGCTGAACCGGCCCGTCGCGCCCCAGGTCGCCGCCGCCGCGCTGGACGCCGGGTTCGTGGTCAACGCCGTCGCACCCGACGCGATCCGGCTCGCCCCGCCCCTGATCCTGACCGCGGAGCAGGCCGCCGACGCCGCCCGCTTCTTCGCATCCCTGCAGCCCGCCCAGTTCCCGGAGGACCCAGCATGACCCGCCACTTCCTGCGCGACGACGACCTGACGCCCGCCGAGCAGAAGGCCGTGCTGGAGCTCGGCCTCGCGCTGCGCGCCGACCGGTTCGCCCGCCGTCCGCTGGAGGGGCCGCGCGCGGTCGCGTTCATCACGGACAAGCC
>DATGOB010000241.1:0-23503 GCA_036010205.1 Promicromonospora sp.
GCGGTACGACGTGTCGCGCGTGCCGGTCCGGGAGGCGCTGCGGGCGCTGGAGAGCGAGGGGTTCATCGACTCCCGCCCGCACGTCGGGTCCCGGGTCGCGCAGATCCCGGTGCACGACGCCGACGACCTGTTCGCCGTCCGCGAGGCCCTCGAGGTGGCCACCGCGCGGGGCGCCGCCCGGCGCGCGGCCGCGCTGTACTCGGGCGACGAGAGCCCCGAGGACTGGTGGCGCATCCGCCGCGAGATCGCGGCCCTGCTCGACGCGGGCGACGCGCACGTCGCCGCAGGCGACCTCGACCCGCTGGTCGCGATCAACGACCAGATCCACATCGCGATCGCGCAGCTCAGTGGTAGCGCGACCCTGACCCGCCTGCTGCGCCAGCTCTCCTGGAAGATCGAGTGGCTCTACGCCGCGGACGTGCAGTCGCGCGGCAAACGGCTGTGGCCCGAGCACCGTGTGCTGGTCGGGGCGATCGACGCGGGCGACGGCGAGCGTGCCGCCGCGCTCATGGCCGGGCACGTGCGCGAGTCCCGCATCGGTTACCTGCTGCGCTACGGCGTCACGACGCCGAGCTCCGACCCGGAGGTCGCCGCAGAGGTCGAGCGCCGCCGGGGGTAGGACACCAGGTCCAGCGGTGCCTGATAGGCCGGTTCCTCACAGGCGTGCAGGACCCCTGCTTCGGTGAGCCGGTCACGACGGAAGTGCTTGCGAGCGGAGTCGTGCAGCCTCACGCAACATGCGTCCGGGCGCGGACGGCGGCACGGATCGCTTCCGACCGGTTCGCCAGACCCTCGGCCTTCGCCTGCCTGTCCAGCGCAGCGAGCGTGGCGGCGTCCAGACGGGCCGGCACGACCTCCCCCGGGCCGTCACCGACGGTCGGTCAGCGCCGCGAAGGGGAAGGCACGGCCGGTGCGGCCGGCCCAGTGGTGGTCCGCGACGTCGCGGTCGTCCAGGACGTGCTCCGGCTGCACCGACGCGACGACGCCGAGCGCCGCGAACCGCGGCACGTCCGCGTCGTGCAGGAGCTGCGCGTGCTCGACCGAGCCGCGCGCACCGGTCGCCTCGAACGCGTCGAGCGCGAGGGCGTTCGCCCGGTCGCCGATCGCGTGGATCGCGCAGCGCAGGCCCCCGGCGTGCGCGCGGCGCATCAGCGGGACGAGCTCGTCCGGCGGGACGGTGAGGATCCCGCGCGCCTCGGGACCCTCCAGGCCGGGGTACGGGTCGTGGCAGCAGGCCGTACGCGTGTTGAGCGACCCGTCGGTGACCACCTTGAACGGTCCCTGCTCAAGCAGCCCGCCGGTGCCGGGGAGAACGTCACCGGTGCGCAGGCCCGCCGCCAGGACGTCGTCGAGCCACGGTGCCCACACGCCCGCCCGCACACGCAGGGTGTCGAACCCCGCGGCGAACCGGCGGCGCCAGTGCGTGAGGGTGTCGGTGATCTCGAGGTCGACGACGCCGACCACCCCGCGCGCAGCCGCCGCCGCGGCGGCCTCGGCGACCCAGGCGTCTGCGAGGTGGTCCGGCACGTGGTCGACGACGGCCGACAGCGGCATCCACTCGGCCTCGCGGAGCACGCCGGTGGGATGCTCGGCGACGCCGACGAACCGCAGGCCCGCCGTGCTCAGCCACGCGCAGTGCAGGTCGCCGGAGACGAGCACGACCGGGACCGTCCCCGCGACGGCGTCGAGCAGCTCCGCCATCGGGGTGTCGCGCCAGAGGGCGTCGCGGAAGCCGAAGCCGACGAGCGCGGTGCCGGGCGCCGGCGGGTCCGTGTCGAGACGCGCCCGGACCAGGGCGACCGCCTCGGCCGCCGACCGCGCGCCGGACAGGTCCAGCCGCCGCCGCACGAGCGCCCACTGCGTGAGGTGCACGTGCGCGTCCCAGAGCCCCGGCAGCACCACGCGCCCGTCGAGGTCGACCCGCTCGCCCCCCGCCCCGTCCCCCGCAAACCCACCCGAGGTCCCGGCGGGCACGACCCGCTCCACGCCCCCACCCCGCACGATCACATCCACGAGCCGACCCCGGCCGCCCTCACCCGCGCCACCGGCGAGTGCAGAGTTCTCGACGTCGACGCCGCCTGCGCCCGGACAGAAGTCTGCACTCGACGGCCGCGGGGTGACGGAGTCTGCACTCGGCGGGGGCAGGAGGCGGGCGTTCGTCAGGAGGAGGGACCGCGTCACGGGGTCTGCTCCGGGCGGCGGGCCAGCTCCGCGCGGACCTCCGCCGCGAGCGCCGGCTGCGCGTAGTGCGGGTCCGACTCCAGGGCGGCGACCACGCGCTCGACCACGGCGCGGGGCTTGTCCTGGCTCAGCTTCGCCTTGCCCTGCCAGCGGACCACGCGCAGCCGGAACCCTGCGGCGCCGGGGGCGATCCGGTGGGCGTACTGCTCGACGTCCGGCAGGCGGACCGGCCGTGGCATGACCGACTCGTAGCGGTCGACGGTGTCGGACAGCACGGCGTACGTGTCCTCGGCGTCGAGCAGCTCCACCGTGCACCACAGGTGCACCGCCAGGTAGTCCCACGTGGGGACGGCGGGCGTCGTCTCGTACCAGCCGGGCGACACGTATCCGTGCGGCCCCTGCACGACGAGCAGGGACTCACGCCCGCTGTCGAGCGCGTGCAGCACCTCGTCCGGCCGGCCCACGTGGCTGAGCAGGCTCATCGGCTCGCTCTCCGGCGTGTCCTCCAGGAGCACGGGCAGGTGGGACGCGACGGGGGCGCCGTCGTCAGCCACCGAGACGAGCGTCGCCCAGCCGTGCGTGCGGACCAGGTCGCGCACGCGACCCTCGTCCCGGATCTCGTACTCGCTCGTGTGGATCACAGGACCATCGAACCACCGGCCACCGGGCTGGCAATTCACCCGACAACGCGTAGGTTGCCCTACGGGTCCCACCCGGGGGCCCGCTTGTCACCAGGAGAGTGATCCATGCGCATCTCCCGAACCCGGCGCACCGTCGCCGTCGCCACGGCGGCGACGCTCGCGCTGACCGCGCTCGGCGGCGCCGCCGGAAACGCCGCGGACGAACCGGAGTCGACCCCGGTCCCGATCGTCACGCCGGACGGGGCACTGTTCTCGTACGTGGTGAACACCGACCGGGCCACCGCGCGGGACACCGCCCTCGCGGTCAAGGCGATCACGCGGGCCGACGGCGTCGTCGTGCAGGCGTGGCCGCAGATCGGTGTCGTCGTCGCGCACTCGGCGAACGGCTCCTTCCGCGAGGACGTTGTCGCCGCCGACCGGTTCGGCGTGGTCGATTCCGTGGGCGCGACCCGCACCGTCTCGCCCACGGAGGGCACGCCGGGCGCCGACGCCCCCGCCGGTGCCCAGCGGGGCAGGGCGGTCGTCGGCCAGGCGAAGAAGGAGAACGTGGGTGGCACCGTCGACGGGCCGTCCCTCGACGCCGCCGCCGACGATCCCGGCGAGGTGACGCAGTGGGACATGGAGATGATCAAGGCTGACCAGGCCATCGAGGTGAACGACGGCTCACCCCGCGTCACGGTGGGCGTGCTGGACTCCGGCATCGAGGCGTCGCACCCCGATCTCGCGGGCCAGGTCGACGCCAGGAAGTCCGTGAACTGCTCCGACGGCGGCAGGCCCGACCTGTCCCCGACCGGCTGGCTGCCCACGACGTCCGACCACGGCACGCACGTCGCCGGCACCATCGCCGCCGCGCGCAACGGCCTCGGCATCGTGGGCGTCGCACCAGGGGTCCGGCTCGCGTCGGTCAAGGTCGTGAACGACGACGGGTTCATCTACCCCGAGTACGCGGTCTGCGGCTTCGTCTGGGCCGGCCTGAAGAACATGGACGTCACCAACAGCTCGTACTACGTGGACCCGTTCATGTACTGGTGCGACGACCAGCCCGACCAGCAGGCGGCCAAGGAGGCCGTGCGCCGCGCGGTCGAGTTCTCGACCCGCCGGGGCGTCGTGCACGCGGCGGCGGCGGGCAACGCGGCGACCGACCTGGCGAACAACACCGCCGACTCGAGCAGCCCGAACGACTCGACGCCGGTGGAGCGGGTCATCAACTCCGGGTGCGAGGACATCCCGGCGGAGCTGGACGGCGTCGTGACCGTGTCGTCGCTGACCCAGACGACGGACCTGAGCTCGTTCTCCAACCGCGGCCTCGGCGTGATCGACGTCGCGGCACCCGGCAGCTCGATCCTGTCCACCGAGCTGGACGGCACGTGGGGCCTCAAGAGCGGCACCTCGATGGCCACCCCGCACGTGGCCGGTGTGCTGGCGCTCCTGAAGTCCGCCCACCCGCGGTGGAGCCCCGCCCGCCTCGAGGCCGCCGTCCGCGCGCAGGCCGACGACCACGAGTGCACCACCGCCTCGGGCCCTGCGTGCATGGGCACACCGGCCGACAACAGCTACTACGGCGAGGGCATCGTCGACGCCCTGGAGGCCGTCACGCCGTGACGGCCTGACGCCCGCACGGTCGGCGGGACGGCGCTCAGTAGCGCTGCGTCGTCCCGCCGATCATGCCCGCGGCGACCGTCTTGTTGGTGGCCTCGTCCACGAGGATGAACGCACCCGTCTGGCGGTTGGCCTGGTACGGGTCGACGAACAGCGGCTGGGTCACCCGCAGCCGGATGCGCGCGATCTCGTTCAGCCGGATCTCCGTCGCCTCCTCGTCGCGGTGCAACGTGTTGACGTCGACGCGGTAGTTGATCTGCTTCACCAGCGCACGCGCCCACCGGGTGGTGTGCTTGACCGCGTACTTCTTGCCCTGCACCAGCGGTGCCGACTCGTCCATCCAGCAGATCTGGGCGTCGACGTCCTGCGTGACCGTTGGGCTGTTGTTGGGGCGGCAGATCATGTCGCCGCGCGAGATGTCGATCTCGTCGGTGAGGCGCACCGTGACCGACATCGGCGGGAACGCCTCGTCCACCGGGCCGTCGGCCGTCTCGATCGACGCGATCGTCGTCTCCAGACCGGCCGGCAGCGCGAGCACGCGGTCGCCCGGCTTCATGACCCCCGACGCGACGGTGCCCGCGTACCCGCGGTAGTCGCGGGCGTCGTTCTGCTGCGGCCGGATCACGTACTGCACGGGGAACCGCACGTCGACCAGGTTGCGGTCCGACGCGACGTGCAGCCGCTCGAGGTGGCTCAGCAGCGGGGAGCCGTCGAACCACGGCATGTTCTCGGACCGCGTCACGACGTTGTCGCCCTGGAGGGCGGACACCGGGATGAACGTCAGGTCGGCGACGCGCAGCCGGGCGGCGAACGCCGTGAACTCCCGGCGGATGCTCTCGAACACCGCCTCGTCGTAGTCGACGAGGTCCATCTTGTTGACGCACACCACGATGTGCGGCACGCCGAGGAGCGTGGCGAGGAACGTGTGCCTGCGCGACTGCTCGACGACACCCTTGCGCGCGTCGACGAGGATCAGGGCCGCGTCGGCCGTCGACGCGCCCGTGACCATGTTGCGGGTGTACTGGATGTGGCCGGGCGTGTCCGCGATGATGAACTTGCGCTTCGGCGTCGCGAAGTAGCGGTAGGCGACGTCGATGGTGATGCCCTGCTCGCGCTCGGCGCGCAGGCCGTCCGTCAGCAGCGACAGGTCCGCGTAGTCGTTGCCGCGGTCCTTGCTGACCTGCTCCACGGCGGCGAGCTGGTCGGCGAAGATCGACTTGCTGTCGAACAGCAGCCGGCCGATGAGGGTCGACTTGCCGTCGTCGACCGAGCCGGCGGTGGCGAAGCGCAGCAGGTCGCCGTCGGCGACGCCGCCGGGCTGGGCGGAGCCGTGCTCGGGGAGCGTCGTCGTCATCAGAAGTAGCCTTCCTTCTTGCGGTCCTCCATGGCGGCCTCGCTGACCCGGTCGTCCCCCCGCGTGGCCCCGCGCTCGGTGAGGCGCACGGCGGCCACCTCCTCGACGACGGCGCGCAGCGTCGCGGCGCGGGACTCCACGCACGCGGTGAGGTTCGCGTCGCCGACGGTGCGGTAGCGCGTGGAGAGGACCTGAGCGGTCTCGCCGTCCTTGAGCGGCGTGAACTCGTTGACCTCGTAGAGCATGCCGCCGCGCTCGACGACCTCGCGCTCGCGGGCGAGGTAGAGGTCGGGCAGGTCGATGTCCTCGGCCTCGATGTAGGACCAGATGTCGAGCTCGGTCCAGTTGGACAGCGGGAACACCCGGATCGACTCGCCCTGGTGGACGCGGCCGTTGTAGAGGTTCCAGATCTCGGGGCGCTGGTTCTTGGGGTCCCACTGGCCGAAGTCGTCGCGGAAGGAGAAGACGCGCTCCTTGGCGCGGGCCTTCTCCTCGTCGCGCCGGCCGCCACCGAACAGCGCGTCGAAGCCGTGCTTCTCCGCGGCCTCCAGCAGCACCGGCGTCTGGATCCGGTTCCGGGAGCCGTTGGGCTCCTCCTGCACCAGGCCGCGGTCGATCGCCTCCTGGACCGAGGCGACGACGAGCTGGACGCCCGTGCTCCGCACCCAGCGGTCGCGGCACTCGAGCACCGTGGCGAAGTTCAGGCCCGTGTCGACGTGCATGATCGGGAACGGGATCCGCGCGGGCGCGAACGCCTTGGCCGCGATGTGCAGCATGACGATCGAGTCCTTGCCCCCGGAGAACAGCAGACAGGGCCGCTGCATCTCGGCGACGACCTCCCGCATGATGTGGATGCTCTCGGCCTCCAGGCTGCGGAGCTGGCTCAGGACGTGGCTCTTCACGGCTGGGCACCTTCCTTGCGATCTGTCCCGGCCACGGACGCGACACCGACGGTGTCGAGCAGGCCGCGCACGTGCGCGACGAGTGCCGGGGGGCATACGAACAGGTCGGGGAGCCAGGGGCTCTCCCGGTTGTACTCGAGCGGGGAACCGTCCAGCCGGGTGCACACGAGGCCACGGGACCGGGCGACGGCGACCGGCGCCGCGGAGTCCCACTCGTACTGCCCGCCGCCGTGGACGTAGGCGTCGGCCGAGCCGTCGGCCACGGCGAGCACCTTGACGCCTGCCGAGCCCATCGGCACCAGCTCGACGTCGTCGCGCGCGGCCAGCTCGGCCACGAAGGCAGGCGGCCGGCTGCGGCTCGCGGCGAGGCGCAGCGGCCGCTCCCCCGCGAGGACGGCGTCGGCCCGGCCGTCGGGCACAGCGGCGTCGGGCACAGCGGCGTCGGCGGTCGTGCGCACCTGTCCGCGCGCCGGCAGCGCCACGGCACCGGTCGTCAGCCCGACGGCACGCTCCCACAGCGCGACGTGGACGGCGAAGTCGTCCCGCCACGCGCCCGCCGGGGCGTCGGGGGCGGTCCGCTCGGCGAACTCCCTGGTGCCGTCCAGCGGGTCGATGATCCACACGCGCCCGGCGGCCCGGCGGGCCGGTTCGTCGGCCGCCTCCTCGGAGAGCACGACGTCGTCCGGCCGGGCGGCCGCAAGCGCCGCGGCGAGCCAGGACTGCGCGGCGGCGTCGCCCGTGTCCTTGAGCTCTCGGGCGTCGAAGGTGCCTCCCGTCGCGTCCACCTCCGCGCGCAGCGCCCGGAGCACGTCCGCGGCTCCCGCGGCCAGCGCGCGGGCGAGCGCGTCGTCGTCGAGCGACGCCGGGGGGAGGGCGGGAGAGTGCGAGCTCATCGATCTCCAGGTCTCAGAGTTCTGCGAGGCCCGGGGCGGCGGACCTGCCCCGGGCGGGGGGCCCGCTCGCCCGGAAGGGGCGAGCAGCCGGGACGCCGCCCGCGGCCGCGCCGACGCTACCATTCGTGCATGCGATCCGTGTCCGGCGCCCTCGATACGGACTGATCGCCGACCGACCGGCACCTTTCACCTACAAGACCGATCGGGTTGATCGGAAATGTCGACGTCGCTCGGCGCCCGGACCGTGCCGGCGTGGCCGCGACCGGCACGACGCAGTCCCGACGAACGACCGGCAGAGACGAGTCCTCGCTGATGACCGAGCCCTTCCCGACGCGCGCGCTCTCCGACGACGAGCTCGACCTCCTGGAGCTGGCCCTCGGTGGCGCGCTCGTCCCCGCCGCGCTCGTCCGGGCCCTGCCCGGGCTCGCTTCCGGCGAGGAGACGGTGCTGACGGACGCCGAGAACACCCCCCTGGCGCGTCTCACGGTGCGGGACGGCGACGTGGGGATCGAACCTCTCCGACCCCTCGCCACGGCCGTCGGCCCGCAGTGGGACCCGGCCGTGCGCCGACCCGCCCGGGACGTCGCCGGGCAGGTCGGCCCTGCGGGCGGCGACGCGGTCCTCGGTCTGCTCGTCACCGAGGTGCCGACCCGTGAGGAGGTCGACGCCGCCGTGCGGCTCGCGTCCGCCGCCGGCACGGTGCTGCTGCTCGTCCCCGTCGCACGACGCGCGCCCGGCCCCGGCACGCCGGGAGCACCCGGCCTCGTCCGGGCGGCACACGGCCTCGCCGCCGGCCTCGCCGGACGGGTGGGCGTGCCACCGGTCACGGTTGCCGTGCCCTGGCCCCGCACCGTGGCGCGCCCGGCGGACGCCGCGAGCGAGGTCGCGACCCTGCAGGACGTGGCCGCCGCCTACGGTGCCGGCCGGGTCGAGACGCTCGCCGACCACCGCGGCCCCGAGACCGCGCGGGCCGTCGCCGCCCTGCCCCACGTCCACGACGACGCCGTCCGCACGCTCTACCCCGAGTCGTCGGCCGCGGAGGTGCGCCGCGCCGCACGGGGCACCCGCCGCACGGGGGCGGTCGTGCTCCTCACCGGGCTCTCGGGCTCGGGCAAGTCCACCGTCGCACGCGCGCTGACCGCCGAGCTCGAGGACGAAGGCCTTGGCACCACGCTGCTGGACGGCGACGAGGTGCGGCACCACCTGTCGCAGGGCCTCGGGTTCGACCGCGCGGCCCGCGAGACGAACGTGCGGCGCATCGGGTACGTGGCGGCGCTCGTGGCCCGGCACGGCGGCATCGCCGTCGCCGCGCCGATCGCGCCGTTCGCGGACGGCCGGGCCGCCGTGCGGGAGCTCGCGGAGCAGGCCGGGGCGCACTTCGTCCTCGTGCACGTCAGCACGCCGCTCGAGGTGTGCGAGGCCCGCGACCGCAAGGGGCTCTACGCGCGGGCCCGGGCGGGCGAGATCCCCGACTTCACCGGCATCTCCTCGCCGTACGAGGCGCCGACCGACGCGGACCTCGTCCTCGACACCACCCACGTACCGGTGGCAGAGGCCGCCGAGCGGATCCGCACGCACCTGGCCACGCTGCTCGGCTGAGCGCCCGGATGCACACGCGAGGGCCGGTCCCGGACGGGACCGGCCCTCGTGCGACGTGCGGGGCGGACTGCGGGACTAGGACGCGGGGCCCTGCGCCGCGGCCTCTGCCGCCTTGCGCTCCGCCTCCGCGGCCTTGCGCTCGGCCTCCTCCGCCTTCCTGCGCGCGGCCTCCTCGGCCGCCCTGAGCTCGGCTTCCTCCGCCGCCCGGCGAGCCGCCGCCTCCGCCGCGCGCTTGCGCTGCCTGGCCCGGCGTCGCGCCGGATCCATGGCGGGGCGCTGCGCGAGGATGAACTTCTTGTACGCCTCCGCGACCTCGTGGACGGGGCCGTCCATGACGAGCTGGCCCTGGTGCATCCACAGCACGCGGGTGCACATGGCCTCGATGGTCGAGATCGAGTGGCTCACGAGGAAGATCGTGCCCGCCCTGGCCCGGACCTCCTCGATGCGCGCCTTGCTGCGCTCCTTGAACGCGGCGTCACCGGTGGCCAGCGCCTCGTCGATCATGAGGATGTCCGGGGAGGCCGCCGACGAGATCGCGAACCGCAGGCGCGCGCCCATGCCGGACGAGTACGTCTTCATCGGGAGGTAGACGAAGTCGCCGATGCCGGCGAACTCGACCACCTCGTCGAACTTCTCCTCGACCTGCCTGGGCGTGAGCCCGAGCGCGAGGCCGCCGATCATGATGTTGCGCTCGCCCGAGAGCTGCGGCATGAGCGCGGCGTTGACGCCGAGCAGCGACGGCTCGCCGGAGACGTGCACGCTGCCCGACCGCGGCGGGATCAGCCCCGCGATGGCACGGAGCATCGTGCTCTTGCCCGAGCCGTTGATCCCGACGATGCCGACCGACTCACCGTGCCGCACCGTGAACGAGACGCCACGCACCGCGTGCACCTCGCTCACCGCGCCCACGTGCCTGCGGCCCGCCTGGAGCAGCTTCCTCCAGAAGGGCACCTTGACCTCGACCTCGCGGACCTCGGTGCCCTGCTTCTCCGCCTCCTTCTTCGCGCGCCCGCCGATGACGCGGTAGACGACGTGCAGGTCGTCGACCACGAGACACGGGTCGCCGAGCTCGGTCTCGAGGGCCTCCTCGCCCTCGTCCTCCGGCTCGATCTCGAGGTCGAAGTCCATGTGCTCGTCGGCCTCAGTCACGTCCGTACCTCTCCTCGCCGCGCCAGAACACGACGAACCCGATCACGAAGAACAGCACGGCCCATGCCGCGCCGATCGCCCACATGAGGCCGCTGGGCGGGATCGTCTCCTCCTGCATGAGCACGGACCGCACCAGGTAGAGGAACACCGCGACCGGCTGGTACTCCAGGATGCCGCCGACGACCGCCCTGGCCGTCTCGTGCATCTCCAGCTCGTCCACCTTGCTGACGACGGGGAAGATCACGCCCGACGCGTACATCACCACCCGCATGACGAACGGCAGCACGTTCTCGAGGTCCGGCGTGCCTGCCACGAACCGCGCCATGAGGAACGCGAGCCCCGTGTTGAAGACCCACATGAGCGCGACGGCGGCGGGCAGCAGCAGCCACCACCACGTCACGTGGATCATCTCGTACGTCGGCAGGAAGCCGCTGAGCAGCGTGATGGCGCACATGACGACGATCGCGGGAACCAGGGTGTTCAGCAGCGACAGCACCGTCGACATCGGCAGAACAGCCCGCGGGAAGTGGAGGGAGCGCAGCAGCTGCGTCTTGCCGCTGATCGACTTGGCGCCGCCGGTCACGGAGGCCTCGACGAACCGGTACATGAAGACGCCGATCACGATGAACGCGATCGAGTTGTCCACGTCGCGGCTGAGCTTGAGGAGCACGCCGAAGATCAGGACGTAGACGCCCGCGTTGAGGATCGGGTTCAGCACGGCCCAGAGCTGGCCGAGATAGTTGTTCTGGTTCCGCGCGTACGCGGTGGACGAGGCGAGGACCCGGATGAAGGCCCAGCGGCTCGCGAGGTCACGGATGTACTCGCCCAGCGGCGGCCGCACGTTCAGGGGTCGCAGGCCGTGCTTCTTCGCCAGGGCGAGGCGCTCGGCCGAGGTGGTGCTCGGCACGAGCGGAGGCGGCGGCGTCTTCGCGCTGCCGCCGGCCGCCGCGCCCGCGGGCGCTGCAGCGTCGGTAGTAGGTGTGCTCACGGTGCGTGAAATACCTATCTGGTCGGGGGCACTGCCGGACATCATCCGGCCTTTCGATCCTAGCGGGCCCCGAACCCTAGCAGGACGCATCAGATGGCCACATGGCCCCTGACCTGCACGTCACCACGCAGGCAGGTCCGGGGCGAGGCCTCCCGTGAGAGACTGCACCGCGTGCAGCACCCCCACCCCGCCACCCGCCCCGTCGGCAGCGACCTCGGCGCGGCCCCCGCAGCGGGCGCGCTGGTCGAGTCGCCCCTGCAGCTCCTGTGCACCGTCGAGGCGCACGCCGCAGGTCACGCGGGCGCGGTCACGCACGTGCACGTGCGCAACGACGTCCCGGCACTGGGGGACGCGCTGTCCGGCGTCCGCCACCTCGACCTGCCCGACGGCCTCGACTTCGACCTGACCGGGCCGCGCGCCGCCCTCGCCGCCCGGGAGCCGGTGTGGGTCGTCGGGGACGCGTTCTCCGGCCTCTTCCAGGCCACCGCGCCCCTGCGCCGTCCGCGGCACGTGGTGCTCGTCGACGACGGCCTGGCGACCCTCGAGCTCGTGCGCCTCCTCGTGCGCGGCGCCCCCCTGGTCCGGATCGGCCGCCCCGCGTCGGCGCCCCGCAGGCTGCTGGGTGCGCTCGCCGGCCGCCGGCTGCGGGCGCTCGCCGCCGCAGGCCGCGTCACCCTCTTCACCGCCCTGCCGCTGCCCCCGGAGCTGCGTGACGGTCTGCGCGCCCAGGGCTTCGACGTCCGGCACAACCGGTTCGGCTGGCTCGCCGCCCAGCCCGCCGACGAGGTGATCCCCGAGCCCACCGTCGTCGTCGGCACCGGCATGGTCGCCGACGGCCTGATCGACGCGCAGCGGTACGTCGGCTGGATCCGGTCGCTGGCCGCGGAGGGCGAGCTGCGCTACCTGCCGCACCGGCGCCAGACGAGCGAGCTGCTGGCGACGCTCGCGGCGATCGACGGCGTCACCGTGGACGCACCCGGTGCGCCCGTCGAGATCAGGCTGCGCGGGCTCCGGCGCGGCCAGCGTGTCGTCAGCCTTCCGTCGACGTCGACGATCCTGCTGACCACTATCATTTCACCGCTCGGGGTGCCGGTCACGGCGCTCGACGTGCCCGCCGACTGGTGGACGCCGCGCGCCACCGCCGAGCACCGAGCACACCTGACCAGTGTCAGCGAGCTCGCGCAGCGCGCAAGAGCCGTCGTCGACGCAGGCGACCCCGACTTCCCGGAGGCGAACGAATGACCATCCGCGTGCTCGCTGTCGCGGACAGCGACTCGTACCTCAAGTGGGCATGCGCGACGCTCGACAGGCTCGGGCCGGTCGACGACCCTGACCTCGACCGGTCCGCCGTGCTCGTCAAGACGCCGATCGCGCCGACCACGGGGCAGATCGCCGCAGCGGTCGCCGGGTCGTCGGTGGTCCGGCCCGCCGTGCTGCCCGTCTCCGAGCTCGGCGCCACGATCCGCGACGCCACGCCCGACGTCGTCGTCATCGCCGCGACGGGCCCCGTCGCGGAGATCGTCGCGCGCACCGTCGTCGCGGCGACGGGGGCCCGCCGCCCGGCGCTCGTGACCGGCCTGCCCGGGATGGCGCTGCCCGCGACCCCCGAGGGCACGGGCTGGCGGCGCTGGTGCGACGCCTTCGTGGTGCACAGCAGGCGCGAGGTGACCGCCTACCGCGAGGCGTTCGCGGCCCACGGCGTCAGCCCGGCCATCCCGCTCGCCCACCTGCCGTTCCTCGAGCACGCCGCCACGAGCCTCGGCACCGAGCCCGTCCACCGGGTCGTCTTCGCCGCGCAGGCGAAGGTGCCGGAGGAGCGCGCCGACCGCGTCGAGCTGCTCGACCGCCTCGCACGGCTGGCCGAGGAGATCGAGGTCATCGTCAAGCTCCGCGCGCGCAAGGGTGAGCGGCAGACGCACAACGAGGCCTTTCCCTACGACGAGCTGTGGGACGCCGAGCACGAGCGCCTCGGGCACCGCCGCGACGCGCTGCGGTTCGTCGACGGGCCCATGGCCGAGTGGCTCCAGGCCGGTACGGGGCTCATGACGGTCAGCTCCACCGCCGCGATGGAGTCCCTGGCGCTGGGCCTGTCCACGGTGATCCTCGACGACTTCGGCGTGTCGACCGAGCTGCTCAACGAGCCGTTCGTCAGCAGCGGCTGCGTGATGTCCGTGGCCGACGCGGCAGCGGCCTTCCGCGCGGGCGGTCCGGAGCCGGACCCGGAGTGGCTCGACGACAACTACCTGCACACCAGCGAGTCGCAGCTGCCCGCGACCGTCCGGGAGCTCGCCGAACGCCGTGCCGCCGGGACCCTGACGCCGCTGCCCGAGGTCACGCCGTGGCTGCGCAGCCGCTACGTGCGCATGCTCGCCCAGATGTACCTGCCCAAGCCGGCGTACGAGGCGATCCGGTTCTCGGCCCGCTCGCTGCGCACCCTGTTCCCGGACAGGAAGGCCTGACGGCGCTCAGACGCCGTCGTCGACGCGGATGCGCTCGGTGAGGCCGCGCAGGAAGCCCGCGCCCCACGACAGGTGCATGGTCACGAGCGTGGCGGGCAGGGCCAGCGCCGAGCGCAGGTCCAGCCGCGGACGGCGGGTCGCCGCGTGCGCGGCCGCGGCCAGCACGCCGAGCAGGTAGGCCGCCGGCGGCACGAGGCCCGCCACGACGGCGGGGACCGCCCCGGCGACCAGGCCGCCGACCACCGCGACCAGCGACAGGCCGAGGACGACGACGACGGTCGGCGGTGCGAGGTACCGCAGGCTGGCCGTGCCCGGGTTGTTGCGCACGACCTCGCGCCGCCACATACCGGTGCGCCAGAACTGCGTGGCGAGGGCGCCGAAGGAGCGGCGCGGCTTGTACTCGACCACGAGCGACGGGTCGAACCACAGCAGGCTGCCGGTGGTGCGCAGGCGCAGGCACAGCTCCCAGTCCTGCGCGCGCACGTACACGGGCGAGTAGCCGCCGACCCGCTCGAGCGCCTCCCGGCGGAACGTGCCCAGGTAGACGGTCTCCGCGGGGCCCGCGGACCCGCCCGTGTGGAACGAGGCCGAGCCGAGGCCCGCGGGATGGCTCATCGCGCGCGCGACCGCGCGTTGCACCGGGGTGTCGCCCACGGGGTGCATCCGGCCGCCCACGCCGTCGGCCCCCGAGGCCAGCAGCGCTGCCACGGAGCGGCGCACGTATGTCGGCTCGACGACGGTGTGCCCGTCCACGCGCACGAAGACGGTGTGCCCCTCCGGCATGCGCGCGAGGCCCGCGTTGAGGCCGAGCGGCTTCGACCCCGTCGGGTTGTCGACCACGGTGATCCGGCCGGTCTCGATCGCGAGCTTGTCGGCGATCTCCCGGGTGCGGTCCTGGGACGGGCCCACGGCCAGCACCAGGTGCAGCGGGTGGGGGTAGTCCTGGCCGAGCACGGAGCGCACCATCGCCTCGAGGTAGGGCTCCTCGTCACGCACGACGGCGACCACGGTCACCAGCGGCATGCTCGCCGCGTCAGTCCTCTCGGGCACAACGGTTCCTCTCGTGGGCTCGATCACCGGGCTGCCCTGCCCGGGGCCCGGGACACTCGCGTGCCCGGAACGGCCGGGGGCGGGCACCCGCACCTGCGGCGCCCGCCCCCGACATGCTGCACCGTGGTCTCAGGCGTCGACGCGGCGCAGGCGCGACATCGGCGAGAACTCGCCGGGCATGACGCGCTTCTGGCCGTCGCCGAGAGCCTTCTCGAGGATGCGGATGTCACGCACCAGGTTCTCCAGCCCCTTGGGCTCGAGCGAGGAGGCGTGGTCCGAGCCCCACATCGCGCGGTCGAGCGTGATGTGCCGCTCGACGGCGACGGCGCCCAGCGCGACGGCCGCGATGGAGATCTGCAGGCCGGTCTCGTGACCCGAGTAGCCGACGGGCACGCCGTAGCGCTCCTGGAGGGTCGTGATGGTGCGCAGGTTCGCCTCCTCGGGGGGAAGCGGGTACGTCGAGGTGGAGTGCAGGATCACGAGCCGGCTCGTGTCCAGGATCTCCACGGCGGCGTCGATCTGCTCCAGCGTGGACATGCCGGTCGACAGGATGATCGGCTTACCGGTGGCCGCCAGCGCGCGGAGCATCTCGTGGTCGGTCACCGACGCCGACGCCACCTTGTGCGTCGGCACGTTCATCTTCTCGAGGAACTCGACCGACGGGGCGTCCCACGGAGAGGCGAACCACTGGATGCCCTTCTCCTTGGCGTACGCGTCGATCTCCGTGTACTCGGGCTCCTCGAACTCGACCTTGTACTTGTACTCGAGGTACGTCATCTCGCCCCAGGGCGTCTGACGGATCTTGTCGCGCTGGTCCTTCGGCGTGCTGATCTCCGGCGTGCGCTTCTGGAACTTCACGGCCTGGCACCCGGCGTCGACCGCGACATCGATCAGCTTCTTGGCGATCTCGACGTCACCGTTGTGGTTGATGCCGATCTCGCCGATCACGTAGACCGGCTGGTCGGCACCCACCAGGTGCTCGCCGATGGCGACCGGCGTGGGCTGCGCGTTCGTCGCGCTCATAACAGGGTCCTTCCGAAGAGGTCGTGCACAGGGTAGTGCTCGTGCTGGACGTCGATGGCTATCCGGCGGCGACGGGGGCCTGGGCGCTACCGACGCTGGGAGCCACTTCACCCGGACGCGATGCGAGTATACGGTCACAGACCTCACGGACCGCACCGTCCCCGCCGTCGCGGGAGAGCACGACCCGGGCCTGGGTCCGCACCTCGGGACGCGCGTCGGCCACCGCGACCGGCCAGCCGACGACCGCCATGGCCGGGAGGTCGTTGACGTCGTTGCCGACGTACGCGACCCGCGCGGGGTTGAGGCCCCGCTCCGCGAGCCAGGCGCGCAGCGCGGCGGCCTTGTCCTCGACGCCGTGCAGCACCTCGACGCGGAGCTTGTCGGCCCGCGCGGCGACGACCGGGTTGGTCTCCGTCGACAGGATGAGGATCGGGACGCCCGCGCGGCGCAGGCGGGAGATGCCCATGCCGTCGCCACGGCTCACCCGGACCTGCTCGGTCCCGTCCTGGGCGACGTGGGCGTGGTCGTCGGTGTGGACACCGTCGAAGTCCGTCACCAGCGCGTCGACGTCCAGCGGCTCGGGCTCGGCGTCGCGGCCCTGATCCACCAGCTGGCGCGCCAGCCAGAGGTCGCGCGGCTCGTCGATCTCGATCGACCACTCGGGGGCGACGGGCTGGATCCCGACGTCGCCGAAGAACCGCGTCCTGCGCTCCCGGAACCCGTCCGTGCGCATCACGTAGAACGCGCCGGTCTCCCGGTAGTGCGGGGCCCGCTCCTGGCGCCGCGGACGGTACTCGGTGGTGTGGCCGACCGGGCTCGCCACGCCGTCGTCGACCCGCCACTGGAAGTCGTGCGTCTCCGCGACCGCGACCACCACGTCCTTCTCCCCCGCCGCGACGGTCCGGATCGCGGCGTCCAGGTCCGCCGGGTCGATGAACGGAGAGGTGCACTGCACCAGCACGGTCACCGGCGGGATCTCCTGCGGCGGCAGGTCGCCGTCACCGGCCTCGACGCGCTCCAGCACGTGCAGCAGGGCGGACTCGGACGACGCCGTGCCCCCGGCGAGCTCCGGCGGTCGGGCCACGACGCGGGCGCCGTGCGAGCGCGCCTCCGCCGCGATCTCCTCGTGGTCGGTCGAGACGACGACGCTCGCGACGGACGGTGCCGCCGACGCGGCCTGGACCGCCCGGCCGACGAGCGTGATGCCGTCGACCCGGGCCAGGTTCTTCAGCGGGACCCCCTGCGAGCCGCCGCGGGCAGGGATGATCACGATGGCCGACGGGCCGGCTGTCTCTGGCATGCTTTCCTTCGACGGACTGACTCGGGCAGGACCCTGGCAGCCCAGGTCCCGTGCCGCCTGCGTCGCACGCAGGGCGCTGTCCACTGTAGCGCTCCACGACACCTCTCCTGGTCGTCGGGGGGCGCTCGGGCGCCCGCTCGCGCGGTGCGGGCGCGGACGCCACCTCTGAGAGGATGACCTCATGAAGATCGCTGTTGCCGGGACAGGCTATGTCGGCCTGTCGAACGCCGTCCTGCTCGCCCAGCACCACCAGGTGTGGGCGGTGGACGTGGATGCGTCGAAGGTCGCGCTGGTCAACGAGCGCAAGAGCCCGATCGCGGACCCGGAGCTCGAGGAGTACCTCGCGACCAGGGAGCTCGACCTCACCGCGACGCTCGACGCCTCGGCCGCCTACACGGACGCCCAGCTGGTGGTCGTGGCGACGCCCACCAACTACGACGAGGTCACCAACTTCTTCGACACCTCCACGGTGGAGTCGGTGATCGACCAGGTGCTGGAGCTGGCCCCGGCCGCGACGATCGTCGTGAAGTCGACCATCCCCGTAGGGTTCACCGAGCGGGTGCGGGCCGAGCACCCCGGTGCCGCCATCGTCTTCTCGCCGGAGTTCCTGCGCGAGGGCCGCGCCCTGTACGACAACCTGCACCCCTCGCGGATCGTGGTCGGCGACCGTTCCGACCGCGGCAAGCAGTTCGCGGACCTGCTGCTGGAGGGCGCGCTCACCAAGGACGTCCCTGTGCTGCTGACGGACCCGACGGAGGCGGAGGCGATCAAGCTGTTCGCCAACACCTACCTCGCACTGCGGGTGGCGTACTTCAACGAGCTGGACACCTACGCGGCGACCCACGGCCTGGACACCGCGCAGATCATCGAGGGCGTGGGCCTCGACCCCCGGATCGGGTCGCACTACAACAACCCCTCGTTCGGCTACGGCGGGTACTGCCTGCCCAAGGACACCAAGCAGCTCCTGGCCAACTACGCCGACGTGCCGCAGAACCTCATCAACGCCGTGGTCGAGGCCAACACCACGCGCAAGGACTTCGTGGCCGCCGACATCCTGCGCCGCGAGCCGCGCACGGTCGGCGTGTACCGCCTGGTGATGAAGTCGGGGTCGGACAACTTCCGCGCCTCGAGCATCCAGGGCGTCATGAAGCGCATCAAGGCCAAGGGCGTCGAGGTCATCGTGTACGAGCCCACCCTCGAGGAGGGCGAGTTCTTCCACTCCGAGGTGGTCCGGGACCTCGACGCGTTCAAGGCCCGCGCCGACGTCATCATCGCCAACCGGCGCACCGACGCCCTGGACGACGTGGCCGACAAGGTCTACACGCGCGACATCTACGGCCGGGACTGACCTCCCCCGGGCCCGGGCCAGGGACGCCGGGCGGGGCGGGCTCAGCGCGGGTGGAAGACGACCGCCTGCGCGACCGCCGTCGCCCGGCGGACCACGCGCGAGCGCCGGGACGCCGCCCGCACGGCACGTGCCACGTCACGGCGGAGCCGGGTCCGCGCCGGCACAGGGGACGCCGCCGGTGCCTGCGCGGACCGGTCGCGGGAGGCCGTGACGTCGGTGCGCGCCGTCTCCTCCGCCAGCAGGGGCAGGTCGACGTCGAGCGGCGCCTGGCGGACGAGCGTCCCGTCCGGTGCGACGTCGACACGCGGCAGCCGGGTGCCGACGAGCGCCGCGCCGAGCCGGTCGTCGGGCCCGAACCGCTCGAGCACCTCGTCGATCCCCACGGCGTAGGCGTCCATGCCGTAGACCTCCGACGCCGTGACCAGCCCCGTCGAGCAGCAGCCGATCGCGGCGGCGGGCCGCAGCGCGGCGTACAGCACCTCCGCGGGGACCGGGTCGTCGAGCACCCGCAGCCGCAGGCCGAGCTCCTCAGCGAGCGCAGGGAGCCGGTGCGCGGACGCCGACGGCCCGCTCGGGGGCGGCGCGAGCACCACCCGCCGGTGCCCGAGGGCCGCCGCCACCCGGAGGAACGCCTCGTGCAGCCGCTGCTCCTCGTCGGGTGACAGCGGGCTCAGGTCCTGGCCGAGCACGATCGCGTCGGCGCTCTCCTGCCCCACGGCCCGGCCCGCGTCGTCCGGCACGACCGCGCGGAACGCTGCGGGGGGCACGACCGCGTGCTCCAGCGCGTGCTCGCGCACCAGCGCGGGGCGGAGCCCGCCCGCCAGGTCGAGCGAGACCAGGCGACGCAGACGCGCCATCACCTGCGACGGCAGGGCCGGGCGCGGCGGGCCGTAGCCCGCCGCCGCATCGACGACGACGTCGACCGGTCCCTCCGGGAAGACGCGCAGGAGAGCGTCCGACGGCGCGGCCGACACCGAGGGGAGCGTGATCCCGAAGGGCTCGCGCAGTCCCACGGCGGCGGCGACCGCCTGGCGGCGACCGTCGTCCGTGTCCGGGTCCCACGACGACGGGTGCTGCGGGTAGATCGCCTCGTTGAGGGAGACGACCCGGTCGAACCGCCGGGCCGGCCCGTCGAAGCCGGGCTGCGTGGCGAGGTCGCCCCCGAGCTCCGGGATCGGTGCGGTGCCGACCGTCAGGAGCACCGTCGTGCCCGCGTCGGCGTACAGCCCCTCGTCGACCGCTGCCGCCATCAGGGCTGCTGCGGTGAACGAGGGTGCGACGAAGAGCTGGTCCATCCCTGTGCCGGTCGGCATGTCAGTCGGCCTCTGTTCGCAGGATCTTCCCGAGCACGATGCGCTTGGGCAGGTCGAAGTACCGCAGGGCGGTCCGGATCGACTCCGGCGGGAACGAGTTCAGGAACGCCGAGGACCGGTGGTACAGCTCGCGCTGCAGCTCGGCGGAGAGCCGGGCCCGGCGCGACACGTGGAACTCGACGATCCGGAGCGCACCGTACGCCGCCTTGTCCACGTACCCGGCGTCGCCCGAGGCGACCGCCAGGTCGCGGATACCCGCGTAGGCGTCGAGGAAGTGGAGCGTGCTCGCGTTGCCCGCCTGGGTGAGCGCCCTCGGGTTGGCGTCCTTGCGGTAGAAGTAGCCGTTCAGGTCCACCACCGCCGTGGACTCCGTGTTGAGGTGCAGCCGCCAGAACCACGGCCGGTCGGCGGCCGTGCGCAACGACTCGTCGAAGGCGAACAACGCGGGGTCGATCCGTTCCCTGTCGTACATCCCCGCCCACAGGAACGGGTAGTCGACCATGGTCCGGTAGCCCGGTTCGCCGATCTGCGACCGCGGGTCGAGCACGACGTCGCGGCGCTCCTCGGGCGCCCGCTCGATCACGCGCTCCGCCCCGTCGACGCGCACGTGGTCGGTCCGGACGAAGTCGACCCCGAGCCGCTGCAGGGCCGCGAGGGTCCGGCCCAGGTGTCCCACGTGGTACCAGTCGTCGGCGTCGAGGTAGGTGAGGTACCTGCCCTCCGCGTGCGTCAGGGCGATGTTCCGCGACCGGGCCACCCCGTAGTTCTCGGGGTTGCGCAGCGTGGTCAGCCAGGGCATCGTCCGCACCGCCCGCTCGATGATCGCGGGCGTCTCGTCCGTCGAGTGGTCGTCGACGAGGATGAACTGGTAGTCGTCGCGCCGATTCGCCCGGATCGTCGCGAGGCACTGGGGCAGGAACTCGGCCGCGTTGTAGACCGGCACGATGATGCTCAGCGTGGTCAAGGTTTCCGTCCTGGCTCAGGGTGTCCGAGCGAATCTACCGGAGCCGGTCACACCAGCGGCTCAGCGCTGCACAGCGGCGGCAGCCTCGCGGAAGACCTTGAGGTACATCTCGGAGGTCGCCTCCAGGTCGGGGGCGTCGAGCTGGGGGCTGCCCGTCGGCGGCGTGGCGCGCAGGCCGGCCACCGCGGCGTCGACGGTCTCGGGACCGAGCGTGCCGTCGTAGAGCGTGACCCATCCGGGGCCGACCTTCTCGGCGAGGCGGCGCGTCAGCTCCGTCGCCGGCACGAGGACCGGGCGGTCGAGGGACAGCGCCAGGTACAGCACCTGCATGTCCTCGAGCTCGGTGACCTTCGGGACGAGGACCAGCTCCGCCGCGGTGATCTCCTGCACGGTGGAACCGTCCGAGATCTTCTCCAGCAGCACCGAGACCCGCTCCGGGTCCCGCTCGGCGAGCGCCTTGAGCCGGAACGTCCCGCCCTCCGCCGGCTTGCCGACGACACGCAGTGTCAGGCCCGGCGTCTCGGTGAGGAGGAGGCCGCCGAGCGCCCCCGCGGTGTTCTTGGGGAGTGCGGCCCCGATGCGCAGCACGCGGCCGGGCACCGTCTCGGAACGGGGGTACCCGAGGAACCGCTCCCGGTAGTGGGCGTGCGGGATCACCGTGACGGGGCGACTCCTGGGCGTCCGCGTCGTCTCGTCCAGCACGACGTACGACGTCGTCACCTGGTCGAGCAGCAGGTTCGCGGCCTGGCGCAGCCGACCGCCCTGCCCGTTGACGTCGGCAGGGGTGAGCGTCCGGACCACGGCGATCTTGCGGCGCCGGGCCTGGAGGACGAAGTCCGCCATACGCGCGAGCCGCTTCCATCGGCTCCCCTTGCCCAGGAGCACGCTGGACCGGTGCAGGTGCACCACGTCCATGTCGGTGTGCGGAAGCTTGCCCTCGAAGAAGCGGAGCTCCACGCCCGGGGTGGGCGTACCCTCGATCCCGACGATCTGGTCGACGTAGGACAGGATGTGGGACGGCTGGCGCTGCGACGCGTAGACGAGGATGTGATCGCTCTCGGCGGTGGGCGCGGCAGCGTGGTCTGCGGCGAGGTGAGTGGCGTTCGGCACCGGGCTACGATACCAACGTGGACCGTGGCCCCGCGCTCCGGTCCGCAGCGTCACGGCAGCCCTCGACGGGCCGCCGCTGTGGCCCCGCCCGGACCGGGCACGCTCCCGCGCACTGTGCACGTCAGCCCTGAACCGCCCGTATCCGCCACTCGCATAATAGGATCCCCCACCGTGAACTCGAACCGCGTCCAAGATGTCTTCGTCAACCTCGGTGGGCAGGACGACAACCTCGGCGACTCCGCGCTGCGCGCCGGCTTCCTGCTCGCCGCGCGCGGCGAGAACCGCCGGTTCCACGTGCTCCTGGAGCGGAAGACTTCCGACTACGTCTCCGGCCTTCCCCTGACGCCCGAGGACCGCGTCTACACGAAGACGTCGAAGTGGACCGCGGCCGCGCGCGAAGCGGTCCGTCCGGTGCACCTGTTCGAGGCCGGCGAGATCAACCCGCGCCCCGGCGTGTACCCCAAGCGCGGCCGCGTCGCCGGCCTCCAGCAGGCGTACAACGCCGGCGGCACGGCGATCGTCGCCGGTATCGGGATCCGGTCGCCGCGCACCGCCGCGGAGACCGTCAGCTTCCACCAGGTGCTCAAGGACGCCGCGATCGTGTCGTGGCGCGACCAGCCGTCGCGCGACGCCGCAGGGTTCGGCGACGTCGCGCCCGACTGGGCCTACTCGATGGGCACGCCCACCACGGAGTGGAAGCCGGAGTCCGAGCGCCCGCTGCTGGCCGTCACGCTGCGGTTCGACCGCGCCTGGCCCGAGGCCTCGTGGTTCGACGCCGTCCGCGCCCTCGCCGCGCAGACGTCGACCCGGATCGTCACCGTCGCCCAGGTGGCCCGCGACGCCCCGCGCGCCGTGCGCGTCGCCGAGGAGCTCGGGGGCGAGTACCTCGTCGCGGCCAGCACCAGCCACCACGACCTCGACGTCCACGTGCGCGACGTGTACAGCCGGTCGCTCGCGGTCATCAGCGACCGCGCGCACGGCCTGATCATCGGCGCGACGGAGGGTGCGTACCCGCTCGGGTCGGCCGCCGACCCGGAGAAGATCAAGCGTCTGCTCGAGTCCGCGGGCCTCGGCGAGCTCACCGGCCGGTACGACGAGCTCGCCCAGCTCGGCCCGCAGGTCGTGGAGCGCCGCTCGAGCCTCGTGTCCGGCATCGACAGCGCCAGGGCCACGCTCAAGGACCTGCAGGAGCGGATCCACAAGGCCATGGACTCTGTCCTCTGACCTCCTGACGGATCGGCTCGACTCCTGGCCTGCTCACAACGCCTTCTGCACCCGCCGGAGGACAGGCTCGAGAGCGGGGAAGGTCCGGATGCTCCGCCTCGCGACCCGACGCGCCAAGGAGATCTTCTTGGCCGGCGCGGTGCTGCGCGGGTTCGCCGCGGAGTCCGCGAAGCTGGTCTCCGCGTAGAAGACGGCCCAGTCGAGAAGCTGCCGGGCGTCGTCGAGCGTCGGCTCCGGCGAGAACTCGGCAGGCAGCCCACCCTGCAGCAGCTGCTGGTACAGGCTCGACATGTCGTAGGAGGTCATCCGCTCGGCAGCCTTGACCGACGCCTGCGAGTACCTCTCGTACCGCTCGCTGTCGTCGGCGAAGGCGGCGACCTCCCGGGCGAGCCCCACCGCGTCGCCC
>DATGOB010000242.1:0-8139 GCA_036010205.1 Promicromonospora sp.
CCCGTCTTGGCGACCGTGTACCCGCGGAACGTCACGGTCGTCGCCTCCTCGTAGGAGGCCTCGAAGCCGGCAACGTCGGCCGCCGTCATGACGCCCGCGTGGTCGCCGCCGTCCGCGTGCCGGTGCGGCGTGGCCACGAACTCCTCGACCGCCGCACCGACCAGCTCCCGCCACGCCGCGCGCGACCGGTCGATCGCCGCCCGCCGGTCCGGCGCGCCCGCGCCCGCGGCCACCACCTCGTCGAGCAGGTCGGCGTACCGCGGGTTGGTGACGAGCGTGCCCGGCGCGGGCACCTCGCCGTCGGGCAGCCACAGCGCCGCCGACGTCGGCCAGTGGTCGCGGAACAGGTCGGCGACCGCCTCGAGCGTCCCCGCGACGCGGGCGAGCAGCGGGTGCCCGTCGCGCGCGTACCCGATCGCGTACGCCAGCACGTCCGCCAGGTCCCACGTGCCGTGGTCCCGCAGGAGCAGCAGCCACGCATCCACGCTGCCGGGCACGGCGGCCGCCAGGGCGCCCGACCCCGGCACCAGGTCGAGCCCCTCCGACCGGTAGTGCTCGATCGTGGCACCGGCGGGCGCCGGGCCCTGCCCCATGAGCACGCGCGGCCGCCCCGGTTCCTGCGCCGTGACGAACACGCCGGTCATGTCGCCGCCCGGCCCGTTGAGGTGCGGCTCCACGACGTGCAGCACGAACGCGCCCGCGACGGCGGCGTCGAACGCGTTGCCGCCGCGCTCGAGCACGGCCTGGGCGCTCGCGGTGGCGATCCAGTGCGTGGAGCCCACCATGCCGAACGTGCCCGTGAGGTCGGGCCGGGTCGGGTGGGCGGGGGGCGGGGTGAAGGACGTCATGAGCTCACTTACGGTCGGAGGTGGCGGGGTCGAGGGCGTCGCGCAGGGCGTCCCCGAGCAGGTTGAAGCCGAGGCACACGGCCACGACGGCGAGGCCGGGGAAGAGCGCGGCGGTCGGCGCGCGGCCGAGGTACTGCTGCGCGTCGGACAGCATGATGCCCAGGCTGGGGGTCGGCGGCTGGATGCCGAGCCCCAGGAACGAGAGCACCGCCTCGCCCAGGACGGCCACCGGCATGATGACGGTGGCCTGCACGATGATCGTCGACACGCAGTTGGGCAGCACGTGCTGCCCCAGGATGCGGGGGCCCGAGGCGTCCATGGCGACGGCGGCGAGCACGAACGGGCTCTCGCGCAGCCGGAGCGTCTCGGCGCGGACCACGCGCACCATGGTCGGCACCTGCGCGACGCCGAGCGAGACGGCCGCGCCGGCCAGGCTGGGCCCGTTGATGGTCGCCAGCCCGACGGCGAGCACCAGGAACGGGAACGCGAGCAGCACGTCGGCGAGGCGCGAGACCGGGGCGTCGAGCCACCGCCAGTACCCGGCGGCGAGCCCGAGCGGCGTCCCGACCACGACGGCGAGGCCGACGGCGACGGCGCCCACCATGAGCGAGGCGCGGACGCCGTACATCATCCGGGACAGCACGTCGCGGCCCAGGTCGTCGGTGCCGAGCGCGTAGCCGACGGTGCCCGGCACCTGGAACGGGGCGTCGAAGTGCACCTCGGCGGGCCCGTGCGGGGCCAGCACCGGGGCGAGCACCCCGGCGAGCACGACGACGCCGAGCAGCACGGCACCGGTGATCGCCTGGCCGGTGCGCATCCTGGCGAGGACGGCGGTCATGAGCGGCCTCCCACCCGGATCCGGGGGTCGATGACGGAGTAGAGGACGTCGACGGCCAGGTTGACCACCACGTATCCCACGGTGGTCAGCACGACGACGGCCTGGATGACGGGGTAGTCGCGCTGGAAGACGGCGTCGAGCGTGAGCTTGCCGAAGCCGGGCAGGGCGAAGATCTGCTCGGTGACGACGGCGCCGGAGATCAGCCCGCCGAGCTGCAGCCCCGCGATGGTGACCACGACGATCAGCGAGTTGCGCAGGCCGTACCGCAGCAGGACCCGGGCGCGGCCGAGGCCCTTGGCCCGCGCGGTGCGCACGTAGTCGGTGCGCATCGCGTCGATCATGGACGCGCGGGTCTGCCGCATGATGACGGCGGCCAGCCCCGTGCCGAGCACGAGCGCGGGCAGCGTGAGGTGCACGAGCCAGCCCACCGGGTCCTGCGTGAGCGGGACGTAGCCCGACGCCGGGAACAGTCCCAGCCCGACGCACAGGTACAGGATGGCGAGCATGCCGAGCCAGAAGTTCGGCACGGACAAGCTGGTCAGGGCGGCCGCGTTCGCCATCCACTCGGGCCACCGGCCGCGGTAGCGCTCGGCGACCAGCCCGAGGGCGACCCCGGTGACGACGGCGACGACCGTCGCGGCGAGCGACAGCCAGAGCGTGACCGGCAGCGTTGCCGCGATCAGGTCCGCCACGGGGGCGCCCGTGCGGGTGGACTCGCCGAGGTCGCCCGAGACGACGTCGCCGAGGAACCGCCCGTACTGCACCCACACCGGCTGGTCGAGGCCCAGCTCGGCGCGGATCGTGGCGAGCCGCTCCGGCGTGGCCTCCTCGCCCGCCATCGCGAGCGCCGGGTCGCCGGGCAGCAAACGCACGCCCAGGAAGATGACCAGCGAGGCGAGCAGGAGCGTCACGGTCGACTGGCCGATGCGGGCGAGGAGGAAGCGGCCCATCAGCCGTCGCCCGCCTTGACGAACGCGGCGCGGCTGAGCCGTACGACGCCGTCCGCGTAGGTGGCCAGGCCTGCCACCTCGGTGCGGTAGCCGGTCAGGTTCCTGGTCCGGTAGAGGTAGATGATCGGGTTGTCCTGCTGCACCTGGGTGACGGCCTGCCCGTAGAGCTCGCCGCGCTCGGCGGGGTCGCCGACGGTCGCCGCGCGCGTGAGCAGGTCGTCGACCTCCTCGTTGCTGTACCCGGAGTAGTTGTTGCCCGCGCCCGTGGTGAGGAAGTTGTACGTGTTGCCGTGCGGGTCGACCCGTCCGGACCAGCCGAGCTGGAGCAGCTCGAAGTCGCCCTGGTCCTGGGTCTCCAGCAGCGTGGAGTACTCGACGGGCACGATCTCGAGGTCGAACCCTGCCTCGGCCACGGACGCCTGGACCGCCTGGGCGAGGCGGAGGGTGTCGGGCGAGTTGGTCACCTTCATGGCGACCTCGTACGGCACCTCGACCCCTGCCTCCTCCAGGAGCTCCTTGGCGCGCTCGGGGTCGTGCGCGGGGCAGGCCTCGCTCGCCGTGGTCGAGAACGGGGACGCGGGCGAGACCGGGGAGCACGCGGGGTCGAACCGGCCGTGGAAGACGGACCGGACGAGCCGCTCCCGGTCGACCGCGAGCGACAGGGCCTCGCGCACCCGGGGGTCGGAGGCGAGCGGGGTGTCGATGGCGCCGGGCGGGTTGCCGACACCCTCGGTGTTGCCGACGTTGACGGTCATGGCCTGGTACCCCAGCGAGCCGACCTCGAGGAGGCCGAGCTCTGCGTCGTCCTCGATCTCGGTGAGGTCCTGGGTCGAGAGGGTGTCGGCGACCTGCACGTCGCCCGAGCGCAGGTTGGCGGCCCGGATGCCCGCGTCGGTGATGATGCGGTAGGTGATGGAGTCGAGGTGCACGTTCTCGGCGTCGTAGTAGAGCGGGTCGCGCTCGACCGTGATGGAGGTCTGCGGCACGCGCTCGACGAACCTGAAGGCGCCGACGCAGACGGGGTGCGCGCCGAAGTCGTCGCCGGACTCCTCGAGGGCGGTGGGCGACATGATCATGCCCGCGCGGTCGGCCAGGACGGCGGCGAGCGGGGCGAACGGCGTCTCGTAGTCGATCTGCACCGTGTGGTCGTCGACGGCGGTGACGTCGGTGATCGGGCCGAGCTCGCTGCGCCGCGACGAGTCCTCCTTGGTGAGGTGGCGCTCGAGCGAGGTCTTCACCGCGTCGGCGTCGAACGGCGTGCCGTCGGCGAACTGCACGCCCTCGCGGACGCCGAAGGTGACGGTGCGGCCGTCGTCGGAGACCTCGGGGAGCTCGGTGGCGAGCAGCGGCACGATCTCGCCGGTCTCGTCGATGTCGTAGAGCTTCTCGCACATCGTCTCCATGACGTAGCGCGTGTAGAGCGACGACGAGGTGGTGGGGTCGAGCACGTCCGGCTCGGCGGACAGGGCCATGACGAGGTCGCCGCCGTCCCTCGCGGCCAGGCCGTCGAGGCCGACCTCCGTCACGTCGGCGGACTGCTCGTCCGCGTCGCTGGTGGTCTGCACCTCCTGGCACCCGGTCAGGAACCCGGTCAGCAGGAGGGTCGCGGCCAGGAGGCCGGCGGGGGCGAGAGGGCCGCGCGTCCGCGGCAGCGGGGGAGTGCGCATCGGGAGAATCCAATCCGGCTCTGACTGGGACGATTGCATACAATCACTCCTGATTGATCTTGTCTGCATGCAATTCGTTGCGATCGTGTTAAACCTCCGTGACACGCCCAGCAGTCCGCCGGGGCACTTCCGGGCGGGTGAAAGGTCTGGGTAGAGTCCCGCCATGGAAAACGACAACGACGTCACCTTTCGCCAGGGGGACCCGCCCGACGAGGTGGTCGAGCAGCCCCGCTGGCGGATCATCGGCCCGGGCCTCGTCGTCGCGGCCACCGGCATCGGCGCCGGCGACCTCGTCGCCACCATGGTCGCGGGCAGCAACTACGGGTACGCGCTGCTCTGGGCCGTGGTGCTCGGCGTCGTCGTGAAGATCGCGCTCGTGGAGGGTGCGGGCCGCTGGACCCTGGCGACCGGGCGCACCATCTTCGACGGCTGGAAGTCGCTCGGCCTCTGGGCGGTGGTCTACTTCGGCGTCTACGTGGTGGTGTGGGGCTTCAGCTACGGCGCGGCCGCCATGTCCGGCGTCGGGCTGGCGCTCAACGGGCTGCTGCCGTGGCTCGACGTGCGGTACTGGGCGATGATCGCAGGCGTCGCGGGCCTGCTGCTCGTCTGGTTCGGGAAGTACAAGCCGTTCGAGAACGTCATGGCGGTCCTCATCGGCGTCATGTTCGTGACCGTCGTCGGCTCCGCCGTGGCGACGATGCCGAACCTCGCCGAGGTCGCCGCAGGCCTCGTGCCGGTCATCCCCGACGGCGCCGTGCTCAACACGCTGGGCCTCGCCGGCGGCGTCGGCGGCACCATCACGCTGGCCGCGTACGGGTACTGGCTCGCCGAGAAGGGCTGGAGCACGCCACGCTGGATGCGGGTCATGCGGCTCGACAACGCGTGGGCCTACGTCATGTCGGGCGTCTTCGTGATCTCCATGCTGATCGTCGGCGCCGAGCTCCTGTACTCGGCAGGCCTCGCGGTCGCCGACGGCGACAAGGGCCTCGTCGACGTCGCCGACGTGCTCGCGCAGCGGTACGGCGCGTTCATGGCGCCGCTGTTCCTCGTCGGCTTCTTCGCGGCGACGTTCTCGTCCGTGATCGGCGTCTGGCACGGCGTGTCGCTCATGTTCGCCGACTTCCTGGCCACGACGCGCAACCTGCCGGCGGGTGACCGGCGCCGGGGCGCAGGCGGCACGTACTACCGCTGGTACATCCTGTGGCTGACGTTCCCGCCCATGGCGCTGCTGTTCCTCGACCGGCCGATCCTGCTCGTCGTGATCTACGGCGCGCTGGGCTCGCTGTTCATGCCGTTCCTCGCCCTCACGCTGCTGTTCCTCATGAACTCGCGCGCGGTGCCGGAGCGCTGGCGCAACCGGTGGTGGGTGAACGTCGTGCTCGTGCTCGTGGCCGCGATGTTCCTCGTGCTCGGAGGGAACGAGCTGGTCAAGGCGGTCTCCCCGCTGTTCGGGGGCTGACGCCCCGCGCCCGGCCCGGGTGGTCGTCTCCCGGCCGACGCCCCCGCCGCGCGCGGGGGCGTCGGCCGGTCAGACGGTCGCCGGGACGTCGTGCATCGCGCGGGCCTTGTCGTAGATCGCCTCGAACGCGTCGAGGGTGCCGTCCACGGCGTGCGCCTCGACGAGCTCGCGGCTCGCCGCGCCCATCCGGCGCCGCAGGCCCGCGTCGGTGAGGAGGTCGCCCAGCCGGTTGGCGAGCTCGCGCACGTCGCCCGGGGTGTAGAGCCAGCCGTTGACGCCCGGGCGGACGAGGTGGGGCAGCGCCATCGCGTCGGCCGCCACCACGGGCAGGCCCGACGACATCGCCTCGAGGGTGACCAGGCTCTGCAGCTCCGCCACGCCCGGCATGCAGAAGACGTCGGCGTCACGGTAGGCGTCCAGCAGCGCGTCGTCGGGCACGAAGCCCCGCAGGTGGATGCGGTCGGCAGCACCGGTGGAGGCCGCGAGCGCACGCAGCTCGTCGGCCTTCGTGCCCGTGCCGACGATCTCCAGGCGACCGGGCACCTCCGCGGGCAGCAGCGCGAACGCCTTGATGAGCTCGTCGACGCGCTTCTCCTGGTCGAGGCGCCCGACGAACAGCACGGTCGGCTCGGCGGTGTCGGGGCGGACAGTGCTCGCGTACCGGTCGGTGTCGATGCCGTTGGACACCGGGAGGGCGTCGGTCAGGCCGGCGTGCCGGGCCAGCAGCTCGACCGCGCGCGGCGTCGGCGCCGTGACGACGTCGGCCTTCGCGTAGACGCGGCCGATGTCCTGCCAGAGCCAGCGGCCCACGGTGCCGTGCCACGCGCGGGGGACGAGCAGGTAGCCGACCAGGTTCTCCGGCATGAGGTGGTTGGTGGCGACGAGGGGCAGGTCGCGGCGGTGCGCGGCCTCGACCAGCGCGCGGCCGACGATGAAGCTGCCGTTGGTGTGGACGATCCCCGGCCGCACCTCGTCGAGGATCTCGGTGACGCCGCGCCGGGTCTCCCAGGGGGAGCAGATCTGCAGGTTGTCGTGCGACGGGTAGCGATGCGAGCGCAGCCCGTGCAGCACGACGCCGTCGCGCACCTCGCGCACCGGGGCGCCGTCCGGGGACGGGGCGACGACGTGCACCTCGTAGCCGCGGCGGGCGAGGCCGGTGGCCAGGCTGCCGGCGAAGCGTGCGGCACCGTTGACCGCCGGCGGGTACGTGTCGGCGCCGATCAGGATCGTGCGGGGAGAACCGGGCAAGTTCACTGTGCTGTACCTCTCGGTGGTCCGGGACGTCTCGACGGGTCCGTGCATAGGTTCAGCCTGGTGGAGGCACGTGGCTGCCGCCATGAGGTTTCTCCCCGGAATGCACTGGGGGTTTACCCCCATCTTCGGCGGATCGGCCGCCAGGGGGTGCCGTGGGGGCGGCGCACGTGCCTAGGGTCGGCACCGTGAGCACACCCACCGGTACCACAGCGACGGCCCCTGCGCCCGTCCCGTACGCGACCGTCGTCGCGGGCACGCCGGTGTGCGACGAGGACCGCGAGGTCCGCGGCGCGCACACCCACGTGCGCGTCTACGGTGACCCCGCCGCGCCGCGCCCGCTGGTGTTCCTGCACGGTCTGCGGGGTGACCACCACGGCCTGGAGCCGATCGTGGCGCACCTCGTGCGCGAGCGTCCCGGCGTGCGGGTCGTGGTCCCCGACCTGCCGGGCTTCGGCGCGTCCGCGCCCCTCCCGCACGCGGCGCACGACGTCGCGGGCTACGCGGGCTGGGCCACCGACCTGCTGGCGGCCGTCGCCCCCGAGGGGGACGCGGTGCTCGCGGGTCACTCGTTCGGATCGATCGTCGCGGCGGCCACCGCGGCGGGACCCGCCGGCCCCGCGCTGCGCGGCCTTGCCCTCGTCAACCCGATCGCCGCGGCGCCGCTCGACGGCCCGCGGCGTGCGCTGAGCGCTGTCACCGTCGGTGTGCACCGCCTGGCCGCCGCGCTGCCGGAGGCCGTGGGGACGGGGTTGCTGCGGCACCCGGTGTTCACGCGCGTGGCGAGCGTCGCGATGGTGACGACGCGCGACGCGGCGCTGCGCCGCTGGATCCACGCCGAGCACGACAGGTACTTCTCGGGGTTCGCCGACCGGCGCACCCTGCTGGAGGCGTTCCACGCCTCGGTCGGCACGGACGTGTCGGGCTTCGCGTCGGCCGTCACCGCGCCGACGCTCCTCGTGGCGTCCGAGAACGACGACGTCGCCCCGCTGCCGACGCAGCGCGTGCTCGAGGGGCGGTTCGCGCGGGCGCGCCTCGCCGTCGTGCCCGAGGTGGGGCACCTGGCGCACTACGAGGCGCCGGGCGCGGTCGCACGCGAGTTGGCCGACTTTCTTCGCGAACTGGC
>DATGOB010000243.1:0-2428 GCA_036010205.1 Promicromonospora sp.
GTGGTCTCACGGTCGACGTCGTCGAGCGCGCCGACCAGGTGCTGCCGCCGCTGGAGCCCGACCTCGCGCCGCTGCTCGCGGACGAGCTCCGCGACCACGGCGTCGGGCTCCACCTCGGGACCTCCGCGAGCGCCGTCGTGCCGCAGCCCGAGGGCGCGGACCACGCCGTCGCGCTCGAGCTCACGGACGGCACCGCCCTCGACGCCGACGTGGTGCTCGTGAGCGTCGGGGTGCGGCCCGCGAGCGACCTCGCGGCGGCGGCCGGGCTCGCGCTCGGCGAGCGGGGCGCGATCCGCGTCGACGCCGACCAGCGCACGTCCGACCCGCACGTGTGGGCCGTCGGCGACGCCGTCGAGGTCGTGCACGCGGTCACCGGCGCGACGGGCCCCGTCCCGCTCGCCGGCCCGGCCAACCGCCAGGGCCGGCGCGCCGCGGACTCGATGCTGGGCCACCGGAGGACACCGCAGGCGCCCGTGCTCGGGACGGCGATCGTGCGCGTGTTCGGCCTCACCGCCGCCGTGACCGGGCCGAGCCACGCGACCCTGGCGGCGGCCGACGTCGTGCACGAGCAGGTGCGCGTCCACGCGGCCCACCACGCCGGCTGGTTCCCCGGCGCCGAGCCGGTCCACGTGACGGCGAGCTTCGGGCCCGACGGCCGCCTGCTCGGCGCGCAGGCCGTGGGCCGTGCGGGGGTGGACAAGCGCATCGACGTGCTCGCGACCGCGCTGCGCGCCGGGCTCACGGCCGACGACCTCGCGGAGCTCGAGCTCGCGTACGCCCCGCCCTACGGTGCCCCCAAGGACGTCGTCAACATGCTGGGGTTCGTCGCGCAGAACGTGCTCGACGGCACCATGCCGCAGTGGCACGCGGCCGACCTCGACGAGGTCGTCGCGACGTCGCTCGTGCTCGACGTCCGGTCGCGCGCCGAGCACGCCGGCGGCTACCTCGACGGCGCCCTCAACGTGCCGCACACCGAGCTGCGCGAGCGGCTCGACGAGGTGCGCGCCGCCGCGGCGGGGCGCCCCGTCGCCGTGCACTGCGCGAGCGGCGTGCGGTCCTACCTCGCCACCCGTGTCCTGCTCGCCGCCGGCCTCGACGCGCGCAATCTCTCCGGCGGCTGGCTCACCCTGACCACCACGCCGCGCGCCGCGCGCACCCTCGAAGGAGTTCCCGCATGATCGACCGTCTCCGCCGTCTGTTCTCCCGCGCGTCCGACGACGGCGGCGTGCGCCCGACCGTCGACGCCGCCACCGCCGTGCAGCTCGTCCGCGACGGCGCGACGCTCCTCGACGTGCGCGAGCGCGACGAGTGGCGCGCCGGGCACGCGCCCCAGGCCGTGCACGTGCCGCTCGCCGACGTCCCGTCGACCGCGCCGCGGCGCCTGCAGGACGGCGCGACCGTCGTCGTCGTGTGCGCGTCGGGGATGCGCTCGCGCACCGCGGCGCGCCAGCTCCGCTCGCTCGGCTACGCCGCGACGAGCCTGTCCGGCGGGCTCGGCGCGTGGCAGGCCGCGGGCGGAGCCGTGCGACGCTGATCCTGCGCCACCACGCACGGGCCGCCCCCGGCCCCGCCGAACCCCGACCCTCGCACCCCCGATCGACCCCCACACCCGAGGAGACCCACCATGTGCAGTCCCGCCCTGTGCCGCACCTGCGGCAAGACCACCTGGACCGGCTGCGGCATGCACGCCGACGAGGTCATGGCCGAGGTGCCGCCCGAGCAGCGCTGCACCTGCGCCTGACCAGGCGCGCCGCGACGAGCACCGACAAGAACACCGACGAACGCAGGAGGACGACCGTGGAGCTCGACCCCACCGACATGAGCAAGGTCGCCAACCGGCTCAAGCGCGCCCAGGGCCAGCTCGCGGCCGTCGTGCGCATGCTCGACGAAGGGCGGGACTGCGAGGACGTCGTCACGCAGCTCTCCGCCGTCTCGCGCGCCCTGGACCGGGCCGGGTTCGCGATCATCGCGTCCGGCATGCGCCAGTGCCTCACCGAGCCGACCGAGGACGGCGAGGACCCGACGCTCGACGTGGCCAAGCTCGAGAAGCTCTTCCTCTCGCTCGCCTGAAGCGCGACGGCCGGAACGCACGCGGCCCGCACCTCGCCGCACCCCTCGGGGTGGGCGCGGTGCGGGCCGCGGCGTGTCAGCGTCCCGCGGGACCGCCCGCGGGAGCGCCCACGCCCTCCGGATCCTCCGCCTCGGCGTCGAGCGGCGCCGCGAACTGGCTCTCGTACAGTCGGGCGTACGCGCCGCCGGCCGCGAGCAGCTCGTCGTGCGACCCCTGCTCGACGATCGAGCCGTGCTCCATGACGAGGATCGTGTCCGCGTCGCGGATCGTCGACAGGCGGTGCGCGATGACGAACGACGTCCGGCCCTCGCGCAGCGCGTTCATCGCCTGCTGCACGAGCACCTCGGTGCGGGTGTC
>DATGOB010000244.1:0-50671 GCA_036010205.1 Promicromonospora sp.
GGCGCACCGGTGCGCGGGAACCCGCGGGGAGGCGGGAGGGGAACCGTCAGCTCAGCTGCGGTTCGGACTACTCGGAGGCTCGCTACGGGTCATGCGCGCCACCTCCTTCGTCCGTGCGGCGGGTCGCCGCTGCCGTTCTCCCGACGGGGCCAGTCTAGACCCGGGACCGGGTCGGATCGAAACCGTTCGAGAGCAGGATCACACCGGGGGTCACCAGGCGTCGTGCGGCCGGTGGTGCGCGCCCGGCGGCGTGTGGAAGTCGCCGGGCGTCGGCGCCAGGTAGGCCCGCGCGAACTGGAGCGACGCGGCCAGGTCGGCGCGCCGCTCGGCCGCGGTGCGCGCGGCGCGCGTGGAGATCTCCACGCAGACGTCGCCGCTCCAGCGGCGCGCCACGAGCTCGCGCAGCACCTTCTCGGCCTGCATGCTGCCGCGCCCCGGCACGAGGTGCTCGTCGCGCGCGCCGTTGTTGCCGTCGGCCAGGTGCACGTGCCGGAGGCGGTCCCCGAAGGTGTGCAGGAGCGCCACGGCGTCCTGCTGCGCGACGCTGGCGTGGGACAGGTCGAGCGTGACGGCGTCGTAGTCGTGCTCCGCGGGGTCCCAGCCGGGCAGATAGGCCTGGAACTCGCGCCTGCCGCCGCGCCACGGGTACATGTTCTCGACGGCGATGGTGACGCCGGTGGACTCGCTGAGCGTGCGCACCTGGTCCTGGAACTGCCGTGCGTACTTGTACTGCCAGCGGAACGGCGGGTGCACCACGACGGTGCCCGCGCCGAGCTCGAGCGCCATGTCGGCGGTGCGCTCCAGCTTGGCGTCGGGCGAGCGGCCCCAGACCCGCTGGCTCACCAGGAGCGTCGGGGCGTGCACGGAGCGCACGGGCATGCCGGTGTCGGCGGACAGCTTCGCGAGCGAGCGCGGGTTCTGGGTCACCTCCTCCGACCAGACCATGACCTCGACGCCGTCGTAGCCGAGCTCGGCGGCCGACTCGAAGGCGAGCGGCACACGGCGGGGGAAGACCGACGCCGTCGACAGGGTGACCCGCACCTCGGGGGCTGCGGGTCCGGCCGGGTCGGTCGGGATCGGTTCGGGCATGCGGGCCACCTTAGGGCGCAGACGTGACTGGGATGTGACCGGTGGGTTCGGATGACGTTCAGGGCACGGCGGTCAGGTCAGGAGACGTGCCCGCACCGCGTCGCGCGCGGCCTCGGCCGTCGGGCGGTCCAGGACCACCCGCGCGAGCTCCGCGCACTCGTCGCGGGTCACCCGTGCCAGGGTATCCGCCACCTCGGCGAGCGCACGGGGCGTCATCGAGAGCGACGCGACGCCGAGGCCCACCAGGACGGGCGCGAGGAGCGGGTCCGCCGCCGCCTCGCCGCACACGCCCACCGGGGCACCATGCACCGCTCCGCCCTCGCACGCCACCCGGACCAGCTCGAGCACGGCGGGCTGCCACGGGGTCGACAGGGCGGCCACCCCGGCGAGGTCGCGGTCGGCCGCCATCGTGTACTGCGTGAGGTCGTTGGTGCCGAGGCTCGCGAACGCCACCTCGGCGAGCACGTGCCGCGCCTGGAGCGCCGCGGCGGGCGTCTCGATCATCACGCCGGGCTGGTGCAGGCCGTGCGCCTCGCACGCGGCCGCGAAGTCGCGGGCCTCGTCGACCGTCGCGACCATCGGCGCCATGACCCACACCTCGGCCGTCTCCGCGGCGGCGGCACGTGCGATCGCGTCGAGCTGGCGGTCGAGCACGTCCGGGTGCGCGACGGCGGTGCGCAGCCCGCGCACGCCGAGCGCCGGGTTGTCCTCGTGGTCGGGCGTGAGGAAGCGCAGCGGCTTGTCGGCACCCGCGTCGAGCGTGCGGACGACCACCCGCTGCCCCGGGAACTGCGACAGCACGGCCCGGTAGGCGGCCACCTGCTCGTCGATGCCGGGCTCCTCGCCCCGGCCGAGGAAGCAGAACTCGGTGCGGAAGAGCCCGACACCGCGAGCGCCGGCCGCAGCGGCCGCCCGAGCCTCCGCGGGGTCGGCCACGTTGGCGACGAGGTCGACCGGGACGCCGTCGCGCGTGGCCCCGTGCCCGTCGAAGGTCGCCGCGACGACCCGGTCCCGCGCGCGCTCGACGTCCTCGGCCGACGGCGAGCGCAGCACGCTGCCGACCGTGCCGTCGACGACGACCTCCTCGCCGTCGACGAGGTCGGCGGCGCCGGGCAGCGCGACGACGGCGGGGATGCCCAGCGCACGCGCGAGGATGGCCATGTGCGACGTCGGCCCGCCGCGCGCCGTGACGACCGCGACGACGACGGCGGGGTCGAGCATCGCGGTGTCCGCCGGCGCGAGGTCGCTCGCCACCAGCACGAACGGGTGCCCTGGGTCGGGCACGCCGGGCGGGGCGGCGCCGGTGAGGGCCGCGACGATGCGGTCGCGGACGTCGCGCACGTCGCGAGCCCGCTCCGACATGGGCGGGCCGAGCGACTCGAGCTGCGAGGCGACCGACCCCGCGGCGTCCCACACCGCGCGCTCGGGCGTGAGGCGGTCCTCCCGGACGCGGCGTGCGGCACCGGCAGCGAGCGTCGGGTCCGCCGCCATGGCCGCCGTCACGGCGAGCACGTCGGCGGCCGTGCCGGACGCGCGGCGCGCGCGCTCGGCGAGGTCGGCCTCCACCTGGGCGGCGGCCTCCTCGACGGCGCGGACGGCAGCCTCGGCGTCCCCGGTCAGGCGGCTGGTCCGTGGCTCGGGGACACGTGCGGGCATCCGCACCACGACCCCCGCGGCGCGTCCCGGGCTGGCCGGCACGCCCGTGAGCCTCTCGCTCGTCATCCGTACGCTCCCCACAGGCTCGTCGTCGAGTGCGCTCGGAACGTTACACGCGAGCGCACGCCACGACGAGCCTCCGCGCGGACGCGTCCGGCGTCGCGGAGGATCACCCGCCGCGCGGCCGAGGGTCTGGCAGGATGGCGGTATGGCCGAGGCGCTGATGGTCACCTCCCCCGTCGCGGGACGGGTGGTCGCGATGCGCGACGTGCCCGACCCGGTCTTCGCCGAGAGCATGGTCGGCCCGGGGCTCGCCGTCGACCCGGACCCCGAGGCGGGCGCGAGTGCGGTCGCGCCGTGTGCCGGCGTCGTCGTCAAGCTGCACCCGCACGCGTTCGTCCTGCTCGCGCCCTCGGGCGACACGCAGGCCGCCGAGGGCTCCGGCCGCGGCGTGCTCGTGCACCTGGGCATCGACACCGTGCAGCTCGAGGGCGAGGGGTTCACGCTGCTCGCCGCGGAGGGCGACACGGTCGAGGCGGGCCAGGAGCTCGTGCGCTGGTCTCCCGCCGCGGTGGCCGACGGCGGGCGCTCGCCGCTCGTCCCGGTCGTCGCGCTGGACCTGGGGGCCGACGGGCTCACCGAGCTTGCCGCCCCCGGCGCCGTCGTGCGCGCGGGCGACCCCCTCTTCCGCCTCGGCTGACGTCCCTGCCGCCCGGCATACAGTCGTCCCCATGGTGCGTACCGTGGTGTTCGACGTGGGTGAGACGCTGATCGACGAGTCGAGGATCTGGCTCCGCTGGGCCGAGCGGCTGGGGGTCCCGCCGCTGACGTTCCTCGGCGTGCTGGGCGGGTGCGCCGCGCTGGACCGCCAGCACCTGGACGCGTTCGCGCTGGTCCGGCCGGGCCTCGACGTCGAGGAGGAGGCCGCCCGCTGGGCGCAGGACGACCCGGACGGCCTGCGGAACGGGTTCGACGCCGACGACCTCTACCCGGACGTCCGCCCCGCGCTGACCGCGCTGCGCGAGGCGGGGTTCGACGTCGTGGTCGCGGGCAACCAGCCGCCCGCCGCGCGTGCGGCGCTCGAGGCCATGAGCCTGCCGGTGAGCGCGATCCGCACGTCGGACGAGTGGGGCGTGCAGAAGCCCGACCCCGGGTTCTTCGCGCGCGTGGCCGAGCTGTCGGGCGTCGCGCCGCAGGAGATCGCGTACGTCGGCGACCGGCTGGACAACGACGTGCTGCCCGCCGCCGACGCGGGCATGCGCCCGATCCTGCTGCGCCGCGGGCCGTGGGGATACCTGCACGCGGAGCGGCCGGAGGCGGCGCGCACCACGGTGATCGACTCGCTCACCGAGCTGCCCGCCGTGCTGGCGGGCTGAGCCCGGCAGACCGTGGTGGCAGGGCTCAGCCCCGCAGCGGCAGCGTCAGCTCCGCGTCGCCCTCCGGCACGACCCGCACGGGCACACCCCAGTCCTGCTGCGCGAGGTGGCACGCCGGGAACGCGTCCGGGTCCGGCTCGCCGTCCGGCAGCAGGGGCACCTCGTCGCACGACGCCGCCTTGGCCGTCACGTGCAGCACGCCCTCGGCCACGTCGGGGTTGACCACGAGGTCGCGGAACAGGTCCGTCCCCGTGCCCGCGCCGGCCAGCAGCAGCTCGGGCGGGGTCGCGCTCACCTGGAGCGACGTGGACGGGCCCCAGCGGTCGTCGAGCTTCTGGCCCGGTGCGGGTGCGAACGGCACCTCCAGGCGGAGCGCACCCCCCGCGACGTCGGTGGCGGGCCGGGCGACGCGGTGGGCGCCGCCGTCGAGGACCTCGCCCGCGAGCGTCGCGGGCAGCGCGACGCGCGTGAGCCGGTGCGCCGCCGACTCGACGACCAGCAGGTGCACGGTGTCGTCCGTGACCTCGACGAGCACACCGGACGGCTCGGCCAGCCCCCGCGCGAGGGTGGTCACCTCGCCCGAGGCGGGGTCGTACCGGCGGACCGCGCCGTTGTACGTGTCGGCGACGACGACGCTCCCGTCCGGCAGCACGCCCACGCCGAGCGGGTGCTGCAGGAGCGCCTGGCCGGCGGCGCCGTCCCGGTGGCCGAAGTCGAACAGGCCCTGGCCCACGGCGGTGGTGACGGTCGCGGCGGGGGCGCCGTCCGCGCCGTCGGACAGCGCGACCCGGCGCAGCGACGAGGTCTCGGAGTCCGCGATCCACAGGGCCCCGTCGGGCAGGCCGTCCACGCCGACCGCCGGCACGACCGCCGACGTCTGGGCGAACCACGCCTCCCGGCCCGGGCCGTCCTGGAGACCCTCGTTCATGGTCCCGGCGAGCAGGCTCGCCGACCCCTGCACCAGGTCGACCTCCCACAGGGTGTGGTTGCCCGCCATGGCGACGACGAACGCGGCGCGCACGGGCGACCACGCGACGTCCCACGGGGAGCTCAGCCGCACGTCGAGCGGTGCGACCGTGCTGCCCGGCTCGTACGCCCGGCGCGGCTCGCCGTCGCGGCCCACGTTCTCCTGGCCCCCGACCATGAACTGCTCTCCGGTACCCGCGACGGTCGTCACGCGGCCGTCGGCCAGGCGCACGCCGCGCAGGGCGTGGTTGACCGTGTCGGCGACGACGACGTCGTAGCCCAGCTCGGCGCGCAGCTCCTGCGGCACCAGGCACAGCCCGTTCGGCTCGGAGAACATCGCCACGGCCGGCCCGCCGTCGAGCAGCCCGCGGTCGCCGGAGCCGATACGCCGCACGAGCGTCTCGCCGTCGGGCGCCAGCTCGGCGAGCGAGTGGTGCCCGGCGTCCGCGACCAGGAGGTTGCCATCCGGCAGCGTGATCGCCTTGGCAGGGAAGCGCAAGGTGCCCGACGTCGGCTCGGGTGGCACGTACGGCCCGTCGCCGCGGTGCAGGGTGCCCTTGGCGGCGTGCTCCTCGACGAGGTCGGTGACCAGCGCCGCGATGGCGGAGCCGTGCCCCTCCCCCGCCATCTGCGCGACGACGTACCCCTCGGGGTCCACGACGACGAGCGTCGGCCACGCCCGCGCCGTGTACGCGCCCCAGGTGACGAGCTCGGGGTCGTCGAGCACGGGGTGGTGCACCTCGTACCGCTCGACGGCGGCGGCGAGCGCCTCCGGGTCGGCCTCGTGCTCGAACTTCGGCGAGTGGACGCCGACGATCACGAGCTCCTCCCGGTGCTGCTCCTCGACCTCGCGCAGCTCGTCGAGGACGTGCAGGCAGTTGATGCAGCAGAAGGTCCAGAAGTCGAGGACGACGACCTTGCCGCGCAGGTCGGCGAGGGTGACGTCCTTGCCGCCGGTGTTCAGCCAGCCGCGTCCGACGAGCTCGGAGGCGCGGACGCGGGGGAGGTTCTGCAGGCCAGTGCTCACCCGCCCATTGTCACTCGGGGCGGCTGGTGTCCTGCTCGGCGTCCGCCGTGCGGGCACGCCACTGCTCGACCAGCGCCTTGTCCGCGCGGCGGCGCGTGAGGTCGCTCTTGCTCGAGTGCACCGCGTCGCGGTGCGCCAGGAGCGCCTCGCGGTCCCGCTCGAGGGCCCACATGAGCGCCGCGCGCACGTCCGCACGGGTGACTCGCGTGCTGCGCCTCTCGTTCATCGTCCCGATCATTCTCGCCGTTTCCGTGTCCACCGGCGCCCGTACCGGGCACCGTCACCGTTTCAGGAGGCCCGCTCGGGAGGTTTGTGACATCCCAGGTCTTCCTGGCTTTCACCCGGTCGTGATTGGGTGGAGCAGAGGAACGTACCGTGCAAACCCGGCATCGGGGTATCCGTCTTTCGGATGACATCTCGGACGGACCGCGTGTCGTGACGGGGTGGGGCCGGGTGTGTCGGTGGGTGAGGAGAGGATCAGGGGTATGGACCGGGACGAGGCCAGGACACTGAAGGAGCAGCTGGCGGCGTTCGCCCTCGACCTCGCGGCACGGCACGGGGACGTGCCGACGCCGCGGTCGGGCGGCGGCACCGCGACCGCCGTCCGCGCGGCCGACGTGGTCCGCGCCCCCACGCTCGCGCTCGGCCTCGTCCCGCAGGGCGAGGGCGAGTTCGGCATCGCCGTCCGGTACCGGCTCGGGATCCCGCGCGCGCGGTCGATCGTGCGCAAGGTGTCGGCGGAGGTGGGCCCGGCGGTCGACGTGCGGCGCACGGGCCGCATCCGCCCCGTGAGCGAGCTGGGGCCGCGCCCGCCCGCGCCCACGTCCCTCGCCGACGGCGACACCGAGCGACGCAGGCCGCTGCGGCCCGGCCTCTCGATCGGCCACGTCGGCGTCACGGCGGGCACGCTCGGGGCCTTCGTCACGCGGTCTCACCCGGGCGACAGGCACCTGTACGCGCTGTCCAACTACCACGTGCTGGCCGGCTCGCCCCACGCCCGGCCCGGCGACGTCGTGCTGCAGCCGGGCCCGGCGGACGGCGGGCTGCCGCCCGGCGACCGGATCGGTGAGCTGACCGAGGTGGTCGACCTCGACGGCGCCGAGCCCGCGTACACGGACGCCGCCCTCGCCCGGCTCGACCCGGTGGCCGTCGACCTCGCCTACCCGGTGGGCCGCGTCGTGAAGACCGCACGGGCGCTCGGCGGCGAGGTCGTCGGCAAGGTGGGGCGCACGACGTCGGTCACGCGGGGGCGGGTGACCGCGATCGAGCTCGACGACGTCGTCGTGGGCTACGAGGACCTCGGCGCGCTCGCGTTCGACGACCAGATCGAGATCGAGAGTCTCGACGACGGCCCGTTCTCGCGCGGCGGCGACTCGGGAGCGCTCGTGTACCGGGAGGACGGCGTGGCGCTCGGGCTGCTGTTCGCGGGGTCCGAGTCCGGCGGGCGGAGCGGCAAGGGGCTGACCTACGCCAACCCGATCGACCGGGTCCTGGAGATCCTGGGGATCGAGCTCGCCCGCGAGCCGGCGGAGCCGTACGCGTGAGCGGGCGACGGTGTTCGGTGTGCGTACCAGCGTTTCGGCCGCCGGGCGTGTCGCGCCGCCCCCGGTGCGGGCCTGGCGTGTCCCGACGGCGCGTCGCGGGGTGAGAGCCGCCTGACCTGCGACGTCACCCGGACCGCCGAGGTGCGGCGGAGGGCGGGTCCCGGGCCGGTGGTCGGGGGTGGACACGCGGGACACAATGGATGACCAGGAGGTGATCGGGATGGCAACACTCGACGAGGCCCGCTCCGCCAAGGCCGCACTGCGGGAGAAGGTGGCCGGGCTGGACGGAGTCATCGGCGTCGGCGTCGCCCCTGAGTTCACGACGTCCCTCGGGCAGCCACCTCGTGAGCACCCCACGCGGGCGCAGGCGCGGCCGGCCTCCGGGAGCTCACCGGTCGAGGTGCTCACCGAGGAGGTCTCGGTGGAGGAGGTGGCCGGCCCCGGCGGGAGCTGGGTGCTCCAGGTCAACGTGACGGACCCCGCCCTCGTGGACAAGGTGCCGGAGGAGATCGGCGACGTGGCGGTCCGCGTCCGCGTCGTCGGCGCCGTCCGGGCCGGCTGACCGACCCGGACGACGGACCGGTCAGCCCAGCGTCGACGGCAGCTCGCGGGTCTCGCCCAGCACGTGCTCGGCGAGGAAGACCGACACCACCTGGTACCAGGTCTTGGCGTTCTGCGGCGTGAGCACCCAGTGGTTCTCGTCCGGGAAGTACAGGAACCGGTGCGGGCTCTCGCCGTCGTCGGAGGCCGCGAGGCCCGACCGTGTGAGCAGCTCGGACCACAGGCGCAGGGCCTCGCCCACCGGTACGCGGTAGTCCTTGTCGCCGTGGATCACCAGCATCGGCGTGCGGATCTGGTCGACCGACCGGTGCGGGCTGTTCTCCAGCGCCCGCTCCGGCGTCATCTCGCGGGCCCAGTAGTAGCTCACGTCGGTGGTGGGGCCGAACTGGTCGAGCGCCCACAGGCTCGCGTGCGTCACGACCGCGCGGAACCGGTCGGTGTGCCCGGCCACCCAGTTGGCCATGTAGCCGCCGAACGACCCGCCCATCGCGGCCGTGCGGGTCTCGTCGATCTCCGGGAGCGCCTCCGCCGCGTCCGTGATCGCCATGAGGTCGGTGAACGGGGCCTTGCCCCACGCACCCCAGCCCCGCTCGACGAACTCCTGCCCGTAGCCTGTCGACAACGCCGGGTCCGGCAGCAGGACCGCGTAGCCCTGCGCCACCATCAGCCACGGGTTCCACCGCCAGCTCCACACGTTCCACGACCCGAGCGGGCCGCCGTGGATCCACAGCAGGAGCGGTGCCTTCGCGTCCGGCCCCGCGTCCGCGGGGAGCGCGAGCCACGCCCGCACGCGGACGCCGTCCTCCGTCGTCGTCTCGACCTCGGTGAGCCGGCCCGGCAGCGCCGGGGCGGGCACCGGCGAGCGCAGCAGGGTCGCCGCGACCGGCGTCCGCTCCCCCGGCGCGCCCGACGCGCGGAAACCCGCCAGGTCGACGCGGACGGGCTCGGCCGGTGCCGCGTACGAGGTGCGCAGCGCGAACAGCGTGGCGCCGTCCGGCGTGACGGAGACGTCGGTGAGGACCGCGTCGTCGGCGGTCACCCGCTCGACCACGACCTCGCCGCCGGGCAGGGCGCCCGTGAAGCCGACCAGGAAGACGGGGCCGCGCCCGTCGTCGTCGGCCGTGACGAGCAGGCCGGTACCGTCGGGGAGCCACGTGGGGCGACCCGGCCAGCGGTCCCAGTCGTCCGCGAGCACGACGGGGTCCGTCGACCCGTCCAGCGCCACGAGGCCGAGGCGGATCACCGGGGCCTGCTCGGGCGTCGAGATCGACTCCGTCACGTACGCGACCCACGCCCCGTCGGGCGAGATCCGGGGCGCGGTCACCTCGGCGTCGGGGTCGTCGACGAGCACGCGGCGCTCGCCCGTCGCCGTGTCGATCGCGACCAGCGTCGACCGCTGCGGCCCCGGCGTCCGGGACGGCCCACGTGGTCACGAGCGTGGCGCCGTCGGCCGACAGGTCCGCGGCGTGCTCGTGCAGGTGCCTGCCCGGGCCGGTGAGGTCGCGCAGCTCCACGTGCCTGCCGGGCTCGGCGGACCGCGTCCCGGCGTCCGCGCCGGGCGCAGGCGGCAGCGGCGCAGCCGGCGCGTCCGCGAGCGCCGCGAGGTCGCCGACGAGGCGCCGGTCCTCGCCGGGGCCGAGGTCGTGGTCCCAGTACCGCACGGGGTAGCCGGTGTGCAGGATCGCGGACACCTTCTGGTCCTTGCGGGCCGTGCGCAGGGTGGCGTCCTGCGTGAGGTCCCCCGCGGACGGCAGGAGCTCCGCCGCGACGCTCACGACGTCGGCAGAGCGGGCGGCGAGCGGAGCGGAGACCCCGCCGGGCGCCGTCGCGACGACACGCGCCTCGCCGCCGTCGGCGGGCAGCAGCCACAGGGCGGGGACCGGGTCGGCACCGTCGGTGGCGTCCGGGTCGGGCCGGGCGGAGGTGAACAGGAGGTCACCGGTGCGCGTGAACGCGGCGGACGACTCGCCCTTCGCCGAGCGGGTCAGGCGGCGGGCCGGCCGCTCGCCCGCCGGGTCCACCTCCCACAGGGCCGTGCGGTACGCGGTGCGCTCGCCGTCGAGCGTCTGCACCGTGGCGACGAGGCGGGTGCCGTCGGGGCTCGCCGCGAGGCTCGTGAGGCGCGGGAGGGCGACGTAGTGGTCGAGGTCGTGGAACGGGGTCTGCGCGGTTTCGTTCACCGACCACGTCTACCACGGCAGGGCGGCGCGGCGGGCAGGAATATCCCCACGTCGCCCTGCCCGCGTCATCCCTCCCTGCGCCGCGCCTGGTCGGCCTTCTCGGCGAGCATGGCGTTGTAGGCCTCGAGCTCGGCGTCGCCGTCCCGCTCGGCCTTGCGGTCGTTGCGCCGGGCCTCGCGCTGGTCGGACCGGGTCCAGGAGATCGCGACGCCGACGGCGAGCAGGAGCGTCGGCAGCTCGCCGATGCCCCAGGCGACGGCGCCACCACGCTGCTGGTCCTCGATGGCGCTCGGGCCCCACGGGCGGCCCAGGAGCCCGAACCACTCGGGCACGAGCAGCGCGGTGCCCGACGTGAGCGCGACACCGAAGAACGCGTGGAACGCCATCGTCGCGAACAGCAGCACGAGCCGCAGCGGGTAGCCGGGCCGCGAGGGGCCGGGGTCGACGCCGACGAGCGCGTTGGCGAAGAGGTACCCGACGAGCGTGAAGTGCAGGACCATCCACACGTGGCCCGCGTACGTGGTCAGGGCGAGCTCGAACAGGGGCGTGAAGTAGAAGACGATCATGCCGCCCGCGAAGAGCACGGCCGCGACGACGGGGTGGGCCATGAACCGGCCCCACGGGGAGTGCACGAGCGCGAGAACCCACTCGCGCGGGCCCCACGACCCGTCCTTGCGGCCGGGGACCGCGCGGACGAGCAGGGTCACGGGTGCGGCGAGCACGAGGAAGATCGGCACCACCATGGCGAGGACCATGTGCTGCACCATGTGCGCGCTGAACAGGACGTGTCCGTACGTGGCGGCGCCGCCGTTCGTGGCCCAGAACAGGACGACGACGCCGAGGCACCAGGAGACGGTGCGTCCGACGGGCCACGCGTCGCCGCGGGCGCGCAGCCGCAGCACCCAGCTCACGTACACGACGACGGCCGCGGCGCAGCCGAAGGCGAGGATGACGTCCCACTGGAACTCGGTGAACCAGCGCGCGAGCGTGGGCTCGGGCGGCAGGGGGTGGCCGGTGACGAGCTCGGCGGGCGTCGGGTCGGCGATCGGCTCGTCGGGGACGGGGGGCGCCGTCGAGCCGAGCGCCACGGCCACGCCGGAGACCGCGCCCATGACGGCGACCTCGACGGCCGTGAGCCGCCAGAACAGGCCGACGGCGGCGTTCCGTGTGGTGGCGGGCGAGGCCAGCCGCGCGACGACGGTGGTGCGGTGCAACCAGCCCAGCGCCCCGAGGACGACCAGGAGCACGACCTTGACCAGGAGGAGCACGCCGTAGTCGGTGGTCAGGGCGTCAAGGGAGCCCAGCCGGATCCAGGCGCTGACGAGGCCGGACACCGCCACGGCGAGGAAGCACCACAGCGCGATGCCCGAGTACCGGCGGATGACGTCCGACGTCGCGGCGTGGCGCAGGCCGACGAGGGCGACGGCCGCCAGGCCGCCGATCCACAGGGCCGCGCCCCCGAGGTGCAGGAACAGGGCCGAGACGGCCAGGTCGTGGCTCGCAGCGCCCGCGGCGTGCCCGGTCGAGGACTGCATGCCGAGCGCGACGACCGGCAGCGCGAGCGCGCACAGTGCGCCGACCTGCCCGCGCACGAGCAGCGCGACCGCGGCGGTGAGCGCCGCGACCACGACGATGCCGAGGTAGGTGCGTCCGACCGTGATGGTCGTGACGTACTCCATGAGCGTGGGTCCGAACCCCGGCGCGTCCAGCGGGAGGTACGTCGACCACGAGAAGCGCAGCACGAGCTGGACCAGGGCCGCGAGCGTCCAGAGGCCCGCCGTCACCCCGGCGACGCCGAGCGCGCGGTCCACGAGCGGGCCGCGGGGCAGGACGAACGCGGCCAGGGCGAGCGACCCGATCGTCACGGCGAGCGAGAGCTCGGTGACGACGGTGGCCGCCGGCGCTCCCCAGCGGACGAGCGCTCCCGGGTCGGTGAACGCGGCGAAGGCCGTGAACGCGCCGGAGAACGCGCCGGCCGCGACGAGAGCTGCGAGCGCGACGAGCGCCGCGGCCGGCAGCGCGACGGCGATCCAGGGCGGGGCGGCGGGGCCTGCCGCGCCGGCGCGTGCGGGGGTGCCGGTCCTGTTCCGTGCGTCGGTCGGGGTCACCGCTCCAGCCTAGGGGTGTGTCGAGGGGGTTCTGACCGTCTCCGGGTGTCCGGTTGACCACGGTGTGGATAGGGACGAACCGGACATACACGGATCCTGCGCAAAAAGTTCGGCTGGATTATGCACCAAACCCAACCCTTTAGCCCTCTTCTGCGTTGTGACCAGTGTGGACCTCGCGAACATCATCACCGAGACCGACGACTCCGTGCCGTGCTCGGCACAGCCCGAGCTCTGGTTCGCGGAGCATCCGGCTGACCTCGAGGCGGCGAAGCGCGCCTGCGGCGACTGCCCGCTGAAGGCCCAGTGCCTCGCGGGCGCGCTCGCGCGGCGTGAACCCTGGGGGGTCTGGGGCGGCGAGATCGTCGTCGACGGCACCGTGCGCAGCCGCAAGCGCCGTCGCGGCAGGCCCCGCTCGATCGGTGGGATGCGCGTGGCGTGAGGCCACGCGGCTCCCGGGCGGCGCGCGCCCGCCCGGGGCCCGGTCTGCCCGTGCACAGGACCCCCGGGTCACCGTGGTGACCCGGGGGTCCTGTGCGTCCGGGATCAGCCCCAGACGAGGCCGCGCGACGGATCCTCCAGGACGCGCGCGACGTCCGAGAGGAACCGGGCACCGAGCTCGCCGTCGGCCAGCCGGTGGTCGAAGCTGAAGCTGAGCGTCGTCACCCAGCGCGGCTTCACCTTGCCCTTGTGCACCCAGGGCTGCTGCCGGATCGCGCCGAACGCGAGTATCCCCGACTCCCCCGGGTTGAGGATGGGCGTCCCCGTGTCGATGCCGAACACGCCCAGGTTGGTGATCGTGATCGTGCCGTCGGACATGTCGGCGACGGACGTCCGGCCGGCCCGCGCGGTCGCCGTGAGCTCGCTCAGCGCCTTCGCGATGCCGAGCAGGTCCAGCGTGTGCGCGTCCTTGATGTTCGGCACCACGAGGCCCCGCGGCGTCGCCGCGGCGATGCCGAGGTTCACGTAGTGCTTGTAGACGATCTCCTGCGCCGCGTCGTCCCAGGAGGCGTTGATCTGCGGGTGGCGCTTGACGGCCAGCAGCACCGCCTTCGCCGCCACCAGCAGCGGCGTCACCTTGACGTCGGCGAAGTCGCGATCCTCCTTGAGGGACGCCACGAGCTTCATCGTCCTGGTGACGTCGACCGTGTGCAGCACCGTCACGTGCGGGGCCGTGAAGGCACTGGCCACCATGGCCTCGGCCGTGCGCTTGCGCACCGACCGCACCGGCACACGCGTCTGGCGTCCGTCCGGCGAGACCACGCCGGAGGCGAGCCACGGCTCGTCGTCCGGGTAGTGGGTGAGCGTGCGCACCGACGAGCGCTCGGAGTGGGCGACCACGTCCTCGCGCGTCACGATGCCGCCGGGACCCGTCGCGTGCACGCTCGCCAGGTCCACCCCCAGGTCCTTGGCCAGCTTGCGGACCGGCGGCTTGGCGAGCACCCGCGCCCGCGTCGCCGTCGTCGTCCCGCCGGCTGCGGGCTCCGGGGCGGCCGGAGCAGGCTTCGGCGGGGCCGGGGCAGGCTTCGGCGGAGCCGGCGCGGGCTTCGGCGCCGGGGCGACGGCGACCGCGGCGGGTGCCGCGGGTGCCGCCGGTGCCCCCTGGTACCGGCGACGCCGCCCGCTCGCCTTGGCCTCCGCCGTGCCGTAGCCGACCAGGACGGAGCCGGAGGCCTCGTCCTGCACGGACCCCGTCGCGGTCTCCGACGCCGGCTCGGCGGCCGACGGCGCGGGTGCGCCCGCCGGCTCCGAGACCGCGATCTCGATGATCGGGGTACCGACGTCGACAGTGGTGCCCGGCTCGACGAGCAGGGCGGACACGGTCCCGGTCCACGGCGACGGCAGGTCGACGAGCGACTTCGCCGTCTCGATCTCGACGATCGTCTGGTTCACCTCGACGGCGTCGCCGACGGCGACCCGCCACTCGACGATCTCCGCCTCGGTGAGGCCCTCACCGACGTCGGGGAGCGGGAACCTCTGGTTGTTCGAGCTCACTTGGCTGCTGGCTCCTTGCTCAGTGCGCGAAGGCACGGTCGACGGCGTCGAGCACCCGGTCCACGCTGGGCAGGTAGTCGTGCTCGTGCTTGGCCACGGGGTACGGCGTGTGGAAACCGCCCACGCGCAGCACCGGCGCCTCGAGCGCGTAGAAGCACTCCTCGGTCACCCGGGCCGCGATCTCCGCACCGGCCCCGAAGAACACGGGCGCCTCGTGGATCACGACGCAGCGGCCCGTCCGGCGGACGCTCGTCACCACGGTGGCCGTGTCCATCGGCGAGACGGCACGCAGGTCGACGACCTCGGCGGACCGGCCCTCCTGCGCGAGCGCGTCGGCGGTCTTGAGCGCCGTCTCGACGGACGGGCCGTAGGCCACGAGCGTGACGTCGGTGCCCGCGCGCACCACCCGCGCCGCGTCGAGCGTGGACGAGCCGACCTCGGCGTCGAGGTCGACCTCGCCCTTGGCCCAGTAACGGCCCTTGGGCTCGAAGAACAGGACGGGGTCCGGGCAGGCGATCGCCTCCTGGATCATCGTGTAGGCGTCCTGCGGGGTGCTGGGCGAGACCACGCGCAGGCCCGCCGTGTGCGCGAACAGCGCCTCGGGGCTCTCGCTGTGGTGCTCGACGGCGCCGATGCCGCCGCCGTACGGGATACGGACGACGACGGGCACCTGGACCGCGCCGCGCGTGCGGTTGTGCATCTTGGCGAGCTGCGTGGTGATCTGGTTGAACGCCGGGAAGACGAACCCGTCGAACTGGATCTCGCAGACGGGCCGGTAGCCGCGCATGGCGAGGCCGACGGCCGTGCCGACGATGCCGGACTCCGCGAGCGGCGTGTCCACGACGCGCTCCTCGCCGAACTCGGCCTGCAACCCGTCGGTCACGCGGAAGACGCCGCCCAGCGGGCCGATGTCCTCGCCCATGAGCATGACCTTGTCGTCGTGCCGCATCGCGGCCCGCAGGCCCTCGTTGACGGCCTTGCCGAGCGTGAGCGTCCGCGTGCCCGCGGGGGCGCCGGACGTGGTCTGGGTACGTTCCGCCATGGTCGTCATCGTGCGCCTCCCTGGGCCGTCTCCGCGATCGCGTACTGGTCGGCCGGCGGGTCGCCGGCCTCGTAGGCCTCGTACCAGGCCCGCTCGGACGCGACGACGCCGTGCGGCGTGGCGTAGACGTCCTCGAAGGTCGAGACGGGCGCTCCGCCGTCGAGGGCGCGGACGCCGGCCCGGAGGCGGACGCCGAGCTCGTCGGCGGACTGCTGCACCTCGGCGACGTAGTCGTCGTCGAGCTCCTTCTCCGCCCGCAGGAGGGCAGCGAGCCGGTCGATCGGGTCGCGGCGCCGCCACACCTCCTCCTGGTCGGTGGTGCGGTAGCGCGTCGGGTCGTCCGACGTCGTGTGGGCGCCCATGCGGTACGTGAAGGCCTCGATGAAGCTCGGGCCCTCGCCCCGGCGTGCCCGCTCCATGGCCTCCTGGGTCGCCGCGTAGACGGCCAGCACGTCGTTGCCGTCGACACGCAGGCTCGGCATGCCGAACGCCTCGCCCCGCCGGTACAGCGGCGTCCTGGTCTGGCGCGTGGTCGGCTCGGAGATGGCCCACTGGTTGTTCTGCAGGAAGAACACCACGGGGGCCTGGTTCACCGTCGCGTAGACCATGGCCTCGTTGACGTCGCCCTGCGAGGTGGCACCGTCGCCGAAGTAGGTGATGACGGCCGTGCCGTCGGTGGCGTCGTGCGGCGTGCCGTCCCGCTGGACGCCCATCGCGTAGCCGACGGCGTGCAGCGTGTGCGCGCCGATGACGACGGTGTACACCTGCGCGTTGTGCTCGTTCGGGTTCCAGCCGCCGTGGTCGGACCCGCGGAAGAACCGCAGCCGGTCGACGGTGTCGACGCCACGGACCTGCAGCACGCCGTGCTCCCGGTAGGACGGGAACACGAAGTCCTGCGGCCGCAGCGCGTAGGCGCTGCCGACCTGCGCGGCCTCCTGGCCACGGGAGGGTGCGTACAGGGCGAGCTCGCCCTGACGCTGGAGCGACGTCGCTTCGTCGTCGAAGCGACGGGTCAGGACCATGTCGCGGTACATGCCACGGAGGTCTTCCGCGGTCAGGGCCGCTGCGCGGTCGCGGTACCCCTTGGTGCCGCGCGTGGTGACGCGGCGCCCTTCGGGATCGAGTAGCTGCAACGTCGGGATCGCCTCGTTGGAGCCGTTGGTCGTAGTCACGCTTCCTCCTTCGACGTCGGACGCGAGCGTCCGCAGTCGCGGAGACGCCCGGCCCGTTCCGGGGACGTTTCCATCCTGGCACGGGTCCGGCCGGAAATGGACCGTTCCGCAACCTACGCTCTCGTAGCCTACGCAAGCGTAGGCTACGGGTCCGTAGGTTGGTCTGCCGCGATCTCGGCCAACGTCTCGGGGACGCGTTTGTGGGGAATCACCAACGGGCGCGACGCGGTCGCGGACCGCGGTCTCCCGTCTCAGGTCGCCCGTCTCAGGCGCGCGCCGTGTGGTGCACCACCCGGGCCGCGAGGACGGCGAACGCGACGGCGCACACCGCGTGCACCACGAGCACCCCGGAGAGGCCGACGGCGAGGCCCGCCCCCGAGCCCGTCACCGCGGCGGCAGGCGTGCCGTCCGCCGTGCGGGCCAGCACGTGGAACAGGCCGCCCAGCACCGCGACGCCCAGCCCGAGCCCGAGCTGCTGCATCGTCGTGAGCAGGCCGCCCGCCGCACCGGCCGCCCACGTGGGCGTGCCCTGCAGCACCGTGTGCAGCGCGGGGCCGTACATCATCGCCTGGACGATCCCGAGCGCGACGAGCAGGGGCTGGAGGACGACCGGCGCACCGGAGCCGCCGTCCGCCCAGACGACCAGCGCGATACCGACCAGCACGACCGCCTGGCCGGAGCCGGCCCAGACCATGAGGCGCGGCCCCGTGCGCTGCAGGATGCGGCTCAGCAGGAGCGCCGTCGCGGTGAACGCCACGCCGAAGCCGAGCACCAGCAGCGCGACGTGCCAGCCCTCGGCGCCCCACGCCGCGGACGCGTACTCGGCGAGCTCGTACAGCAGCGCACCGTAGGCCGCGAAGAAGATGAGGGTCATGCCCAGGCCGAGACGCACCGACGGCACGCGGAGCACGCTGGGCGGGACCACCGGCAGCAGCCCGCGGCGCTCGGCCCGGAGCTGGGTCACCGCGAACAGGGCGAGCAGCACCACCGCGACCACGAGCAGCCCGAGCGACCACGCAGGCCAGCCCGCACCCGGGCCGGTCGTCAGCGGCACGACGAGCGCCACCAGGCCCGCCGCGAGCAGCGTCGCGCCGGGCAGGTCGAGACCCGGCACGGCCTCCGAGCGGGACTCCGGCACGGTGCGCAGGGCAGGCAGGGCCGACGCCGCCAGCACCGCCGTGACGAGCTGGACCGCACGCCACCCCAGATGACCGGGCAGGGCGGTCGCGACGGCGCCCGCGACGAGCTGCCCGAGGATCGTGGCGACCGCCGCCGTGGCGGTGAACAGGATGACCCCGCGGGCACGCAGCGCTGTGGGCGCGGTGACCTGGATGGTCGCGAGCACCTGCGGCGTGAACAGACCTGCCGCCAGCCCCAGCGCCGCGCGCAGCACCACGAGGTCGACCAGCCCCTGGGCCAGGCTGGTGAGCGCCGCGAGCACCGCGAACGACGCGAGGCCGGTCGCGAACAGCCTGCGCCGCCCGTACCGGTCGCCGAGCCGGCCGGACACGACGAGCCCTGCGGCGAACGTGGTCGTGTACGCGGACAGCACGAGCGCGGCGCTCGACGGCGTCACCGACAGGTCGTCGGAGATCGCGGGGACGAGCAGGTTCACCGCGCCGAACGTGAAGTTGACGGGTCCGTAGCCGAGCAGGAGCACCGCGAGGCCCGCACCCGTCAGGTGTCGGACCGCCGGCGGGGCGACGTCGAGAGTGGTCATGGCACCACCCTGCGGCCGCTCCCATCCTGGTACCAGGAGCCTGCTCATACGGGTACCGGCACCACCTGGTTACCGCGGGCCTGCGGGGTGACACTGGTCGGGTGGCGACCACCTCCCCCGACCTCAAGGCGCTCGGCGCGTTCCTCCGGGAGCGCCGCGGCCGCGTCCGGCCTGCCGACGTCGGGCTGCCCCCGGCAGGCCGGCGCCGCACGCCCGGTCTGCGCCGCGAGGAGGTGGCGCAGCTCGCCGGTGTCGGGGTCACCTGGTACACGTGGCTCGAGCAGGGGCGCGCGACCAACCCCTCCGACCAGGTGCTCGAGGCCGTGGGCCGGGCACTGCGGCTGCGCCCCGAGGAGCAGCGGCACGTCATGATCCTCGCCGGCCGGGTGGGCGGCTCGACGTCGGCCTGCCGGCTCATGCAGGTGCGCCCCGAGCAGGTGCAGGTGCTGGAGCGGCTGCTGCCGTACCCCGCGGCGATCCAGACCTCGACCTACGACCTCATGGCGTCCAACCGCGCCTACCGCTTCCTGTTCGGCGAGGACCTCGACGCCGTCGACCCCGACGACCGCAACTGCGCCTGGCTGCTCTTCACGAACGAGGAGTGGCGCGAGACCCTCGTCGAGCCCGAGGTCGTGCTGCGCGACCTCGCCGGGCGCCTGCGCGCCCGCGAGGCCGAGTTCCGGCACAACCCCCGCTGGCCCGGGCTGCTCGGGAGCCTGCGGGAGCACTCGCCGGAGTTCGTGCGGTACTGGGACGAGCACGAGGTGCGGGGCGACCGTCCGGGCCAGCTGCGGCACTACCGGTCGAGCCGGGTGGGCCGCGTCGACGTCGTCTTCCAGAGCCTGTGGCTCGACCGGGACCGCGGCGAGCGCATCGTCGTACTGACGCCCGCCGACGCCACGACGGCCCGGCGGCTCGAGCGGCTCGACGCGCTGGTGGGCGCTGCACCCGCCTGGACCGCGCGCGACGGGGCTCTGACGGACGCCCTCACGGGCTGAGCGTCAGCGCCAGCCCGCCGCGATCGCGAGGAACGCGTCGTTCGCCTCGGTCTCGCCGATGGTCACCCGGAACCCGTCGCCCGCGAACGGGCGCACGAGGACACCCTGTTCCTTGGCCTCGCCCGCGCGCTGCAGGGTCGCGTCCCCGACGCCGAACCAGACGAAGTTGGCCTGCGACTCCGGCAGCGTCCAGCCCTGCTCGCGCAGCGCGTCGGTGACGCGGGTGCGCTCGGCGACGAGCGCCTCGACGCGCTGCATCAGCTCGTCCTGCGCGGCGGGCGCCAGCGACGCGATGGCCGCGACCTGCGCGAGGTGGGAGACGCCGAACGGCGTGGACACGGCACGGATGCCCGCGGCCAGGCGCGGCTCCGCCACGGCGTAGCCGACCCGCAGACCGGCCAGCCCGTACGCCTTGGACAGCGTGCGCAGCAGCACGACGTTCGGGTGCCTGCGGAGCAGGTCGACACCGTCGGCCACACGCGGGTCGCGGACGAACTCGAGGTAGGCCTCGTCGACGACGACGAGGACGTTCCGCGGGACGGCCGCGAGGAAGGTCTCGAGCTCGTCGGCGTGCACGGCGGGACCGGTCGGGTTGTTGGGCGTGCAGACGAGCACGACGCGCGTGGCCGGCGTGACCGCAGCGGCCATCGCGGGCAGGTCGAGCCTGCCGGTCGCCGCGTCGACCGGGACCGTCACGGCCTTGCCGCCCGCTACCGCCACCGCGATCGGGTAGGCCTCGAAGGACCGCCAGGGGAACACGACCTCGTCGCCGTGCTCGACGACGGCCTGCAGCACGTGGGCGAGCACGGCGACCGAGCCGTTGCCGACCACGACGTTCTCCGCGGCGACCCCGGTGTGCGCGGCGAGCGCCTCGACGAGCTCGCCGGCGTACATGTCGGGATACCGGTTGGTCTCGGCCGCACCGCGCGCGATCGCGTCGAGCACCGACGGCAGCGGCGGGTACGGGTTCTCGTTGGACGACAGCTTCCAGGCCGTGGCACCAGCGGCGACACGGGCGCCGGGAACGTAGGCGGGCAGGGCCGACACGGCCGGCCGGAGCGGTACCGATGCTTCTTCCACGGAGGTCAGCATGCCACGATGACCGCATGAAGCTCGTGGCGCGCATCCTCATCACCGCACTCGCGATCGGGCTGTCCGCCCTGATCCTCGGTTCGCACATGGACGTCGTCAGCGACGGGACCGCGCTCGGCACGTTCGTCGCGCTGGTCGTCGTCGCGATCGTCTACGGCCTCGTGCACATGATCGTGAAGCCGATCGTCAAGCTCATCTCGCTCCCCCTCTACATCCTCACGCTCGGACTGGTGTCGCTGCTGGTCAACACCCTCATGCTGTGGATAACGACGCTCATCACCAACCAGTCCTGGTTCTCGGACCAGCCCAACTGGGGCCTCGAGGTCGAGGGCGGGTTCTGGTGGTACCTGCTGGCCGCGCTCGTGATCTCGGTGGTGCAGACCATCCTGCTCGCGGTGCTGCCGAAGCAGATCACGGAGTGATCACCCGGGCGGTCACGGGACCGCCCGGGTGACGCGGTAGTACGTGGTCGTCGCGGTCCCGCCGGTCTCGCCGGTCCCGCCGGCGAGGTGCCGGCCGATCCGGTCCGTGACGTCCGCGACCCGCGGGTCGCCCGTCGCGAGCGCCAGGTCGAGCGTGCGCACGTGGGTCGCGACCGCGTGGGCGTCGGGCACGCTGCCCGACGCCGCCCGGTCACCCGGGTCGGCCGACGCCGTCAGGGACCTGACCACGGTGACCCGGTCGCGGCTGCGGGGGTTCTCGGCTCCGGGCCGGCCGTCGGTCGCCGACACCACCTCCTCCGGCGTCTCCAGGTGCAGCACGGGCACGCCGGGCGGCGTGCCGAGCAGACCCGTCGGTGCGCCCGCGGTGACGAGCCCGCCCACGCGGTACCGCTCGGCGAAGCCCGGGCGGGCCACCAGTGCGGTGGCCGCGATGCCGCCGAGGCTGTGTCCCACGAGCGTGACGGGTTCGTCCGGCCCGACCCCCGCGTCCGCGAGCGCCTGCTCGATCGCCGCGGTCGCGCCGTCCGGCTGCCCGGCCATGAGCTCGAGGTCGGTGCGGCCGTCCCAGGGGTGGCCGGCGGGCAGGGCCGACTGCGTGCCGGGCACCAGGACCGTCCAGGTGGTCGCCCCGCCCTCCCCCACGACCTTCTGGAGCGCGAGCGTGGCCTCGGGCGCGCCGCCGGTGCCCGGGTAGAGGTCGTCGACGCGGGCGAGCGCCTCCTGGACGGACGCCGCGGGCGTGCCCGACCAGTCCGGCAGCCGCCCGTCCGCGAAGCCGTCGACCCGGGTGAGGGTCACGCCGTCGGTCGCGTCGCCGACCAGCGGAGCCTCGCGTGCGACGTGCGCCAGCACCGCGGCGCCGCCGGGGACGCCTGCCCGCCCGCCGGCGAGCCCGGGCCGTGTCAGCGCGACACCGGCCCCCGCTCCCGCGAACACCTCGTCGGTGTACGGCGCGACAGCCCTGGTCACGGCGGCGTCCAGCCGCGCGGACAGGGCCGCCGTCGTCTGCCCCGTGAACGGCGCGACGAGCCGGCGCCCGCCCAGCTCGGCGGCACCGAGGGCGCCGAGGCCCGCCAGCCCCGGGGCGCCCAGGACACCGAACCCCGCGCCTGTGCCCGCCGACCAGGCGGTGACGATCCCCCCGACGACGCGCCGGGCCGTGGACTCCGCCTCCTCGTACAGGCCGGCGGCGCGCAGCAGACGCCAGGCGAGGAGGTCGCACAGCTCGGCGCGGGCGGCGAGCCCGCGCGCGGCCTCGCGGGCCGCTGCGGTCGCGTGCGCGAGAGGGCCGGTCAGGGGGTGGCCTCCCAGTGACCGGCCGTCGGGGAGCGTGAGGTCGCCGACGGCCCCGGCGCAGCACGCGACAGCGGCGCGGAGGTCGGCGGCGGCGTCCGCCAGGCGCGCCGCGGCCCGGCGGACCGCGTCGGACTCCACGGCCGAGGCGCCGGTGCCGCCGTGGATCGTGACCGTGTCGACCGGGGCACGGGGGACGGGCGGGGCGGCGCCGGGGACGGGGACGGCTCCGGAGACGGGGACGGGGACGCTCACCATGCGAGGCCGCCCGGCACCCCGGCATCGGCCGTGGCGAGCGCGGCGTACCGGAGCGCCTCGTCGAGCAGCGCCCGGTCGTGCAGGATCGCGCGCAGCAGCCCGGCGGCCGCGTCGTCGAACAGCCGAGCCGCGGTCGCGTCCCACTCGACGTGCCGCGCGGCCTGCACGGTGTCGGCGGCGTGGTCCGTGTGCCGGGCGGCTTCCGTGAGCGCTGTCGTGAGCGCTGTCGTGTGGGCCGTCGTGTGGGCCGTCGTCGTGGCGAGGCCTGGCGTGTCCGCCCCTCCGTCCACCGGTTCCCCCGTCCTGTCGTGCTGCTCTGTCGTGCAGCTTCGACGGTAGGTGTGCCGGCGAGCCCGGCGGGCTGCGCCCGCCACCACCTGTGCACAACCCACCCGAGCACGCCCCTGTGGTCACGCTCGCCGCGCTCCCCACACCTCGTCGAGATCTGGTGTTCGTGCCGAGATCTGGTCGCGCACGGCCAGATCTCGACGCGAACACCAGATCTCGACGAGCCACCGGACAGGGGCACCAGATCTCAGGGGGCGGCAGCCGCACCGCCGTCGGCGGCGGGATGGGAGAATGGGCGCCGTGAACGACACCGCGCCGCAGACCTTCCAGCCCGCCCGCGTGAGCCTCGCCGGGGTGACGCCGCCGATCGCGCTCGGCCCGCTCGACGGCCGCTACCGCGGCGCCGTCGCCCCGCTCGTGGACCACCTCAGCGAGGCCGCGCTGAACCGCGAGCGCATCCACGTCGAGGTCGAGTGGCTGATCATGCTGTGCAACGGCACGAGCAGCGCCCCGGGTGCTGTCGTGCCGGGCGCGCCCACGCTGACGCCCGCGGAGATCGACTACCTGCGCGCGATCCCCGCGACGTTCGGTGCGGACGAGATCGCCGAGCTGGCCGCGATCGAGCGCGAGACGGTGCACGACGTCAAGGCGGTCGAGTACTTCATCAAGCGCCGTATCGCCGCCGCACCGGAGGCGCTCGGCGAGACGCGCCTGCCCGCCGCGAGCGAGCTGGTGCACTTCGCGTGCACGAGCGAGGACATCAACAACCTCTCGTACGCGCTCATGGTGCGCGGTGCGGTCCGCGACGTCTGGCTGCCGAAGGCGACGGCGCTCGTCGACCAGCTCGCCGGGATGGCGCGCGAGCACGCCGCGGCGCCGCTGCTGTCGCGGACCCACGGCCAGCCCGCGACGCCGTCGACCCTGGGCAAGGAGCTCGCCGTCCTGGCGCACCGTCTGCGGCGGCAGCTGCGGCGGATCGAGGGCGCCGAGTTCCTCGGCAAGCTGAACGGCGCGACCGGCACCTACGGCGCGCACACCGTCGCCGTGCCCGGTGCCGACTGGCCCGCGGTGTCGAAGGCGTTCGTCGAGGGGCTCGGCCTGGACTGGAACCCGCTGACCACGCAGATCGAGTCGCACGACTGGCAGGCCGAGGTCTACGCCGACGTCGCGCGGTTCAACCGCGTCCTGCACAACCTCGCGACCGACGTGTGGACGTACATCTCGCTCGGGTTCTTCACGCAGATCCCCGTCGCGGGCGCCACCGGCTCGTCGACGATGCCGCACAAGGTGAACCCCATCCGGTTCGAGAACGCCGAGGCCAACCTCGAGATCTCGTGCTCGCTGCTGGACACCCTGGCGGCGACCCTCGTCACCAGCCGCCTGCAGCGCGACCTCACCGACTCGACGACGCAGCGCAACATCGGGCCCGCGTTCGGGCACAGCCTGCTCGCGATCGACAACGTGTCGCGCGGCCTGGACCGCCTGGCCGTCAACGAGGATCTGCTGCGCGAGGACCTCGACGCCAACTGGGAGGTGCTCGGCGAGCCCGTCCAGTCCGCGATGCGCGCGGCGTCGGTCGCGGGTGTGCCCGGCATGGAGAACCCGTACGAGCGCCTCAAGGACCTCACGCGCGGGCAGCGCGTGGACGCCGAGCGCATGCGCGAGTTCGTGGCGGGCCTCGGTCTCCCGGACGACGTCGCGGCGCGCCTGACCGCGCTCACGCCCGCCACGTACACGGGGCTCGCCGAGCAGCTGGTCAAGGACTACCTGGACTGACCTGGCGGACGGGGGGGCGGGATCACTCCAGGAAGATCCCGTTCCCCGGCCCGACCGGCAGGTCGAGCACGAAGAACACCGTCAGGACCGCCGCCCACACGACCCAGAACGCGACGGTGAACGGCAGCAGCCGGGCCATGACCGTGCCGAGGCCCGCCCGCGGCTCCCACCGCCGCAGGAACGTGAGCAGCACGATCATGTACGGGTTGAGCGGGGTGATGATCTGCGTCGCGGAGTCGCCGACACGGAACGCCGCCTGCACGAACCCCGGCTCGTACCCGATCAGGGCGAACATCGGCACGAACACCGCAGCCATGATCGTCCACAGGGACGAGCCCGAGATGATGAACAGGTTGAGCAGCGACGCGAGGACGAGGAAGCCGAGGATCGCGCCGTAGCCGGTCAGGCCGGCGGACTCGAGCCCGGCTGCTCCGGCGACCGCGATCCACTGGCCGACGCCCGACCAGGTGAAGAGCGCGATGAACTGGCCGAGCACGAAGGCCAGCACGAGGAACCCCGCCATGTCCTTGATCGACTGCTCGAGGAGGCGCGGCACGTCCTTCATGGACGACACCGTGCCGGTGACCACGCCGTAGACGACGCCCGGCACGAGGAACAGCACGAAGATGACGAACGTGATCGAGCTGAGCAGCGGCGACTCGGGCAGGTAGCCGCCGTCCTCGTTGCGCCACGGCGAACCGGGCAGCACGAAAGCCACCGCGAGCACAGCGGCCACGAGCAGCGTCGCGCCGACGGCGAGGCGCAGCCCGCGGCGCTCGGCGTCCGACAGCACGGCGTCGAGACCGCCGTCGTCCTGCGCCGCGCTGGCCGCTTCGTCGACCGGGACCGCCTGCCGCACCAGGCGCGGCTCGAGGACCTTGTCGATGAGCAGGCCCGCGAGCGCCGAGAGGAGCACGGCCGAGACCACGTTGAAGAACCAGTTCGAGAGCGGGTTCACGGGGTCACCGGGGTTCGGCAGGATCTCGGTGACGGCCGTCGTGATCCCGGCGAACAGCGCGTCGAGGCTGGTCACGGAGATGTTGGTGGAGTAGCCGGCGCCCGCTGCCGCGAACCCGCCGAGCAGGCCCGCCACCGGGTGCCGCCCCGCCGCACGGAACACCATCGCGGCGAGCGGCGGGATGACGATGAACGCACTGTCCGCCATCACGCTGCCCAGCACGCCGACGAAGCCCACGGCGTACGGCAGCGCCCACCGCGGCGCCGACCCGAAGACGGCACGCACGCCCGCCGCGAGCAGCCCCGTCTTCTCGGCCACACCGACCGCCAGCCAGATGGTCAGCACGGTGACCAGCGGCGGGAACCCGATGTAGTTGGCGCCGATGTTCGACGTGAACCACGTGAGCCCCTCGGGTGTGAACAGCCCCTTGATCTCCGTGACCTCGTCGGCGCCCGGGATCTGCACGGTCACGTCTGCGAGCGCCATCGCCGTCGAGACCAGCGCGACGACGAGGAACAGGATCAGGAAGAGGGTGAACGGTTCGGGCAGCCGGTTGCCGAGGCGCTCGACGGCGCCGAGGAACCGGTCCGCGCGGGACGGGCGGACGGGCGATGCTGCGGTGCTCATGCGGTCTCCCCTGGTCTTCGTCGGCCTGGACGTCGTCCGGCCGTAATCTAGGGGGTGAATTTTTCCGGGGCGTGACGCCTTCCATACGATGGACGGCATGCACCGCCCCGTCCCGCCCAGCACCGCGTACCTCGACCACCTGGTCGCCGAGACCGCAGGACGGCGGGAGGCCCTCACCGGGGCGCCCGAGCGCTGGTCGGACGGCGGCGCACCCGCGGCGCTGGTGACCGCCGTCGAGCAGGCGGCGGACCGGCTGGAGCCGGACCTCGTGGAGATCGTCCGGCGCCTGCACGCCGACCCCGAGCCGGCGTTCGAGGAGCACCGCAGCGCCGCGACGCTGGTCGAGGTGCTCGCGCGGCACGGCGTGACGGCGAAGCTCGGTGCGCACGGCGTGCCGACGGCCTTCCGGGCCGAGGCAGGCACCGGGGGACCGACGATCGCGATCTGCGCGGAGTACGACGCGCTGCCCGGGATCGGCCACGCGTGCGGGCACAACGTCATCGCGGCGTCCGGCGTCGGCGCGTTTCTCGCGGCACGCGAGGCGCTGGCCTCGGCCGACGCGCCCGCCGGCCGCGTGGTCCTGCTCGGCACGCCCGCGGAGGAGGGGCACACCGGCAAGGAGGTGCTGGCCCGCAACGGCGCGCTCGAGGGCATCGACGCCGCGATCATGGTGCACCCGTACGGCCTCGACGTCGCCGACCAGGTGTGGCTGGGCCGGCGACTGCTGACCTGGACGTTCACCGGGCGGCCCGCGCACGCCTCCGCGCAGCCCTACATGGGCCGCAACGCGCTGGACGCCGCGACCCTCGCCTATCAGGGCATCGGCCTGCTGCGGCAGCAGATGCCGCCCGTCGACCGCGTGCACGCCACGATCGCGGAGGGCGGCACGCGGCCGAGCATCATCACCGAGCGCGCCGTGGTGCACCTGTACGCACGGTCCAAGTACCCGGACACGCTGCGCGACCTGTCCCGTCGCCTCGACGACGTCGCACGCGGCGCCGCCCTCATGACCGGTACCGACGTCGAGATCACCTGGGACGACGGCGCCCACCCGAGCCTGCCCGTGCGCACCAACCGGGCGCTCACCGACCGGTGGGTGGCGGCGCAGCGCCGTCGGGGGCGGGACCCGCTGCCTGCGGGCGTGCTGTCCGAGACGCTCGCGGCGTCCACCGACTTCGGCAACTTCTCGTTCCGCGTGCCCGGCATCCACCCCCTCGTCCAGGTCTCCGAGCCGGACGTGGCCCTGCACACCGCCGAGTTCGCGGCCGCGGCGGCGACACCCGCCGCCGTGTCGGCCGCCGTCGACAGCGCCGCCGGGCTCGCAGCAACCGCACTGGACTACCTCTGCGACGAAGATCTGCGCGGCGCGGTCCACGAGGAGTTCGCCCGCGAGGGTGGGCCGGTGGACGTCGTGCACTACTTCGACTGAGCGCCCCCGTGAAATGACCGGGCCTCTCGTCGGGGCGGCTCGTAGGGTGCGGGCATGACGACGCCCGAGACCGCCCCCGTCGACACCTGGCTCGCCGTCACGCGGGAGGACGGCGAGACCGTCGGCTACCTGGAGCCCGTGACCGACGACTACGCCGAGGTGCTCCCGCGCAACCGCCTCGGCCACGCCGTGGGTCCGGCGACCGACTACCACGCGGCCGAGGAGCTGGTGCTGGGCCGCGGTCTGCGCGAGCTCGCCGAGCACTGGCTGCTCGACGGCGCGGAAGCGGAGCTCACGATCAGCGAGCTCTCACCCGAGGGGATCGTGCTGCGCGACGCGTACCTGTCCAAGGCACTCGCGACGGTCGACGCGACGCGGATCCCCTGGCCGGACACGGCCCACCGCCTCCGCCCGGCCCCATAAGAAACGCTGAGTGCGGGATCTTCGCCCTTCTCGACGGCTGTCGAGGGCGAAGACCCCGCACTCAGCGGAGGGGTCAGGCGGTGCGGAGGTCGGACAAACGGACCGTACGGCGGCGGGCGACCATGAGGCTCGTGATCACCAGGCCTGCCGCGGCCCAGAGGACCACCGAGGCGGTCACCATGCCGAGGCCGCCCGTTCCCGGCTCGACCAGCCGGCCGAGGCCGGTCGTCGCCGGGCCCACCGGCAGGAAGGCCGTCAGCCCCTCGAGCACCGCGGGCGCCGTCGACACCACCCCCGTCGCGATGACCAGCACCGCGACGAGCAGGCTCACCCCGCGCCCGACGTGACCGAGGGCGGCGGCAAGGGCCTGGTTCACGGCGACGAAGGCGACGGAGACGAGCCCGCCGAAGGCCATCGTCCCGATCCAGCCGCCCGCGTCGAGGCCCTCGATACCCGCGAGGATCGCACCCGTCGCCAGGCCGGACAGCAGCCCGACGCCTGCGGGCAGCGCGAACGTCTCGAGCGTGAGCCGCAGCGCGCCGCGCGTCGAACCGCGGGCGTGCAGCGGCACGGGCGGCACCACGATCATCAGCGCGAGCGCGCCCAGCCAGAGCGCCAGGACGGCGAACATCGGTCCCGTCGCGCCCGTGTCGAGGTCGGTCACCTCACGGCCGGTCGCGACCGGGTCGGCGACCACGGACGCCAGCGACTTGCGCTCGTCCTCGGTGTAGCTCGGGATCTCCTCGGTGGCCTGGTCGAGCCCGTCGGAGAGCTCCCGCGCACCACCGGCCAGCTCGCCGACACCGTCCGCGAGGCCACCGACACCGTCGGCGAGCTGGTTCGTGCCCGTCTGGAGCCGGCCGACGCCGTCGGCGAGCTGCGTGGCACCGGACGCGATGCCGCCGGCGCCGCCGGAGAGGTCGCGGGCGCCGGAGGACAGGGCGCTCACGCCCCCCGCCGCCTGGTCGGCGCCGTCCGCCAGCGCGGAGAGCCCGGTGGAGAGCTGGTGGGTCCCGTCCGCAAGAGCCGAGGCACCGCCCGCGACCTGCTCCGTCCCGCCGGCGAGCTCGTTGGCGCCCTGCGCCAGGCCACCGATCCCCGCCTGCAGCTCGTAGAGGCCCGTCGGGTTCTTGCCCGGTGTCCCCGCGAGGCCACCGATGCCGCCCGCGACCTGGGACGCGCCGTCCTTGAGCTTCCGCAGCTCAGGGAGCTCCGCGCAGAACTGGGCATAGAACGGCGCCGCGAGCGGGTTGTCGCACGCCTGCTCGATCCCGTCGACGAGCCCTGTGACGCCCTCCGACACCTCACCGGCACCCACGGCGAGCTGGGCCGCGGCGTCCGCAGGGCCCGGCTCGGTCGCGGTGCCCTGCAACTTCGTCGCGGTCTGGGTCAACCCACCGGCCAGCTGCTTGGCACCTTCCGCGGTCTGGCCCGCGCCCGCCGCCAGCTCGTTGGCGCCCGTGGCGAGCTCGGCGGCGCCGTCGGCGGACTGCCCCGCCCCTGCGGCCAGCTGCTGGACGCCCGCGGCCGCCTGGTCCGCCCCCGCGGCCCACTGGTTCGCACCGGCGGCCCACTGGCCCGCTCCCCCGGCGAGCCCCGACACGCCGTCGCCCAGGCCGGCGACGCCGTCGGACGTCTGGCGGGCGCCGTCCGCGAGCTGCTGCGCGCCGTCGCCCGCCTCGTCGGCGCCGTCGGCGAGCTGACCCGCACCGTCCGCGGCCTTGCCGAGCTCCTCCGAGAGCGTGGAGAAGCCGACCAGCACGTTGTCCACGTAGGTCTCGGTCAGGGTGCTGCCGAGCACGCCCGTCGCGGTCTGGGCGACCACCTGGGCGAGCGCGTCGTCGAGCACACGGCCGTTGGCCGGCGTCGCGACGTCGATGGTCGCCTGGCGGGCCTCCGCCGGGTCGTCGCCACCGAACGAGGTCGCCGCGGCGGAGAAGTCCTCCGGGATGGTCACGACCGCGGCGTACGTGCCGTCAGCCAGGCCGTCGGCAGCGCCCTGCTCGTCGGTGATCTCCCAGTCGTAGCTGGCGTCGGAGGCCGGGACGGCTGCCGCCTGGCCGGGCTCGGCGTCGGCAGTCTCGCCGCCGCTCACGAGACCGGCGGCGAGCTGTCGTCCGAGCGGGACGGTCTGGCCGTCGACCTCGACCGGCTCGTCGAGGTTCACGATCGCGGCCTTGACGGTGTCGAGGCGCTCCTGCGGGTTCCACAGGGCCGAGATGAGCAGCCCCAGGATCATCAGCGGGAGCAGCGCCACCGCCACGGCACGCCACGGGTTGCGGAACGGCTCGGGCCGCAGCCATCTCGTCGCGGTGCTCATGCCCGCACCTCCTGCTCGGTCACGGTCGTCTGCTGGTCACGTTCTGTGGTGTCTGGCCCTGGACTGACGTCGAGCAGCGGCGTGCCGGCCGGGGCCAGGTCGGTCGCCGCAACGCCGGTCGAGCCGAGCAGCACCGCGACACCGTCGCTCTGCGCCGCGGCGAGGGCCTGGGCGAGCTCGGCGCGGGCGGCGAGGTCGCCGACCGTCTCCGTGCCATCCACGACGAGCACGGCCGGCTGCTCGCGCAGCGCCTGGCGGACCGCCCCGGCGGGCTGCCCGTCCTCGGCCGCGGAGTCCACGACGGCGACCCGGCGCCGCACCGAGGACGCCCGCTCCGGCAGCACGAGGCCCGCCGTCTTGGCCACGCCACCCGTGAGGGCCAGCCGGCCGGAGACCGCGAGCAGGAACGCGCTCACCGGCGCCGTCGCGTCACCGCGCACGAGCAGGGCCCCGCCGTCCGGCACCCGCACGCTCACCGGGCCGACGACGGTGCCGGACCGGCCCGCCACCTCGAGGTCCTGCACCGCGACCGCGTCGGTCGCGCCCGGCTCGGGCCAGTCCGCGAGCGACAGCTCACGCGTCAGGCCCTCGCCCTCGACGTCGAACGACGGCAGGACGCGGTCGAGCCAGCGGGGCATGTACCAGGCCTTCTCGCCGAGCAGGGCGAGCACCGCGGGCACGAAGACCATGCGCACCACGAAGGCGTCGACGGCGACGCCGACCGCGAGGCCGAGCGCGATGGGCTTCAGGTTCATGTCACCGTGCGGCACGAACGCGACGAAGACCGCGATCATGATGACCGCCGCGGCAGTCACGACCTTCGCGGAGCCCTGGAAGCCCGTCGTGATCGCGTGACGCGCGCTGCCGCCGTGCACGTAGTCCTCGCGCATGCGGGAGACGAGGAAGACCTCGTAGTCCATGGCCAGGCCGAACAGGATGCCCATGAGGACGATCGGCATGAAGCTGATGACCGGCCCGGTGCGTGTCACGTTGAGCGCCTCGGCGAAGACGCCGTGCTCGAACACGAGCGACACGACACCGAACGCCGCACCCACGGAGAACAGGTAGCCCACGGTCGCCTTGATCGGCACGGCGATCGACCGGAACACCATCGTGAGCAGGATCAGCGAGAGGCCGACCACCACGAGGGCGAAGGGCAGCAGGGCGTCGCCCAGCTTGTCGGAGACGTCGATGCCGACGGCAGTGAAGCCGGTGACCGCGAGGTCCACGCCGTACTCGTCGAGGAAGTGGTCGTGCAGGCCACGGATCTCACGGACCAGGTCCTCGGTCTCGGCGGACGTGGGCCCGCCCTCCGGCACCACCTGGATGATGCCGGTGTCCGCCGTCGGGTTGGGGGTCGCGAGCGGCACGTCCGCCACGCCCGGGAGGCCCTCGATCTCGTCGCCCACCTGCTCCATGAGGGCGAGCGGGTCGGTGCTGGTCACGATCGACCCCGTGACGATGAGCGGGCCGTTGAACCCGTCGCCGAAGTGCTCGGAGACGAGGTCGTAGGTGAGGCGGGCCGGGTCGTCCTCCTCCATGACGCCCGCGTCCGGGAGCGCGAGCCGCAGGTCGAGCGCCGGGTAGCTGAGGGCGCCCATCGCCGCGATCACCAGGACCACGGTCAGCGCCGGGATCTTCGTCACGGCGCGCACCCAGCCGGTGAAGAAGCGGTTCGGGCGCGCCTCGGGCGCGGCCGGGGCCGGTGCGCGCCGGCGGGTCGCCTCGGTGTCGTCCGCCTCCTGCGCGGCGGCAGCGGCCGCCGCGGCGGCGCGGCGGGCCCGGCGCGAGGGCTTCGGACGCAGCCGCTCCCCGGCGAACCCGAGCAGTGCGGGCAGCAGCGTCAGCGACACGAGCACCGTGACACCGACCGTCACGGCCGCGGCGACACCCATGATCGTGAGGAACGGGATCCCGGCGACGCCCAGGCCGACCAGGGCGATCATCACTGTCAGCCCGGCGAACACGACCGCGGATCCCGCCGTCGCCGTGGCCCGGGCGACCGACTCGGCCACCGGCAGCCCGGTGCCGAGCTGCTCGCGGTGGCGGGACACGATGAAGAGGGCGTAGTCGATGCCGACCGCCAGGCCGAGCATCACCGCCAGCATCGGGGTGGTCGAGTTGATGGGCCCGAGCACGGTCGCGGCGAACAGCAGGCCCATGGAGGCACCCACGCCGAGCAGGGCGTTGAGCAGCGGCAGCCCCGCGGCCACGAGCGAGCCGAGCGTCAGCACGAGCACGACGAGCGCGACGAGCAGGCCGATGCCCTCCGTCAGCGTCATCTCGGGGAACTTCGAGGAGAAGAGCTGACCGCCCAGGTGCGCCTCCGCGCCGTCGGGCAGCGAGCGCGCCAGCGCCGACGTCTCCGTGGCGAGGGCGTCCTTCGTCTCGTCCGTGATCGACCCCAGGTCGCCGTCGAGCTGGATGGTCAGCAGCGTCGCGCGCTCGTCGTCGGACACGGACGCGGCCATCTGGTCGTCGTACGGCGACGTGACGACCTCGACCTGCGAGACGTCCCCGAGCTCCTCGACACCGTGCTCGATCGCGCGCCGCACGGCCGGGTCGTCGATGGTCCCGCCCTCGGGCGCGACGACGATCACCTGCGCGGAGGCGCCGCTGACCTGGGGGAACGTCGCCGCGAGGCGGTCGAGCGCCTCCTGCGACTCCGTGCCGGGGATGGAGACCTCGTTGTCGAGGCCCTGTTGCAGCAGGCCTGCCGCGCCGCCCACCAGGACGAGCGCGACGACCCAGACGGCCACGACGAGCCTGCGGGCGCGGACGGCCCAGCGGCCGAGCGAGTAGAGGACGGAGGACACGCACACTCCTGGGGACGAGGCGGTACCGGCAAGGGACGTTCGATGCACCACTGTATCCGATACACGCGTGCATCGGATACACGGGTGTATTGATAGACTGGTCACCCGTCCCCTAAGGAGCTGCCGTGACCACCGAACCCGCCAGCGACGTCGGCTCGGAGTCGCCGGTCGAGCGCGCGTTCGCCGCCGCCCTCTCACCACGCCGCGAGCGCACCCGTGAGCGCCTGCTCGACGCCGCCTACGCCGTGTTCGCCCAGCACGGCATCCACGGCGCGTCCATCGAGGCCGTGTGCGAGGCCGCCGGCTTCACGCGCGGTGCCTTCTACTCGAACTTCAGCAGCAAGGAGGAGCTGTTCCTCGCGCTCGCCGAGCGGGCGATGCGGAGGCAGCTCGGTGCGCTGGAGGAGATCACGCGGAACCTCGAGCCCGAGGTCGTCCGCTGCGGTGCGGTCAACCCGGACGCGATCAGCACGATCCTCTCGGTGATGGTGCCGGACGCCGGGGACGCCAGGCAGTGGGCGCTCATGCGCGCGGAGCTCGAGCTGCTCGCGATGCGCGACCCCGAGGTGGGGCGGCCGTTCCTGGCGCAGGAGGAGATGATCCGCACCGAGCTCGGGGGCGCGATCGAGCGCATCCTGGACGACTTCGGCCTGCGCTTCACAATCGACCAGCGCACGGCGGTCGACCTGCTGCTCAGCACCTACGAGTCGTCGGCGCGCGCCGCGGTCACCGCGGGCCGGGCGGCCGGGCAGGACGGCGACGCCGCACCGGGCACCGCCGTCCTGAGCCAGCTGGTCAACCTGCTGGTGACGACGACCGACTGACGGTCAGCCGAGCACCTCGCCGACGAGCGCCTTCGCCGCGTCCTGCACCTCGGCGAGGTGGTCGGCGGACACGAACGACTCGGCGTAGATCTTGTAGACGTCCTCCGTGCCGCTCGGCCGGGCCGCGAACCACGCGTCCGCCGTGGTCACCTTCAGTCCGCCGATCTTCGCGCCGTTGCCCGGCGCCTCCGTGAGCGTCGCGGTGATGTCCTGACCGGCGAGCGTCGTCGACGTGACGTCCGACGGCGCGAGCGCGCCGAGGCGGGCCTTCTGCTCACGCGTGGCGGCGGCATCGACGCGGGCGTACCAGCTCTGCCCGTGTCGCTCGACCTGCGCCGCGTGGTGCTCGGACGGGGACCGGCCCGTGGTCGCCAGGATCTCGGAGGCGAGCAGCGCGAGCAGGATGCCGTCCTTGTCGGTGGACCAGACGCGGCCGTCGCTGCGCAGGAACGACGCACCCGCCGACTCCTCGCCGCCGAACCCGACCTCGCCCGAGAGCAGCCCGGGCACGAACCACTTGAAGCCGACCGGCACCTCGACCAGGCGCCGGTCCAGACCGGCGGCGACCCGGTCGATCAGCGCGGACGACACGAGCGTCTTGCCGATCGCGGCGTCGGTCGGCCAGCTCGGCCGCGCCCCGCCGAACAGGTACTCGATGGCGACGGCGAGGAAGTGGTTGGGGTTCATCAGGCCGTCGGCGGTCACGATGCCGTGGCGGTCGGAGTCGGCGTCGTTGCCGGTCGCGATGTCGAACGGCGCGTCACCCGCCATCTTCTCGACCAGCGACGCCATGGCGTACGGCGAGCTGCAGTCCATGCGGATCTTGCCGTCCCAGTCGAGCGTCATGAACGACCACCGCGGGTCGACCTGCGGGTTGACCACCGTGAGGTCGAGGTCGTAGCGCTCGGCGATCGCCGCCCAGTACTCCACCGACGCGCCACCCAGCGGGTCGGCGCCGATGCGGACCCCCGACGTGCGGATCGCCTCGAGGTCGAGCACGTTGCTCAGGTCGTCCACGTAGGTGGACAGGTAGTCGTGCCGGTGGGTGCGGTCCGCCGCGAGCGCGGTCTCGAGCGGCACCCGCTTCACGTGGCCGACCCCGGTGCGCAGGATCTCGTTGGCGCGGTCCGCGATCCACCCGGTCGCGTCGGACCCGGCGGGCCCGCCGTGCGGCGGGTTGTACTTGAACCCGCCGTCGCGCGGCGGGTTGTGGGACGGCGTGACGACGATGCCGTCGGCCAGCCCTGACCCAGGAGCGGCGAGGCCGGGGGTGCCCTCGGCGAACCGGGTCTGGTTGTGCAGCAGGATCGACTGGCTCACGGCGGGCGTCGGTGTCCACGAGTCGCGCGCGTCGACCATGACGTCGACCTCTGCGGCCGCCAGCACCTCGAGCGCCGTGCGCCAGGCCGGCTCCGACAGCGCGTGGGTGTCGCGCCCGATGAACAGCGGACCGTCGGTGCCCTGGTCGCGCCGGTACTCGACGATCGCGGCGGTGATCGCGACGATGTGCGCCTCGTTGAACGCATGGTCCAGGCTGGACCCGCGGTGCCCGGAGGTGCCGAAGACGACCTGCTGCGCCGGGTCGTCCGGGTCCGGGGCGAGGTCGTAGTAGGCGCCGACCACCTGGTCGACGTCGATCAGGTCACTGGGCTGGGCAGGGGTTCCGGCACGCGCATCCATGCGGTCGATACTGCCAGGAACTGGCCGTGGTCACCGCCAGGAACCGGCCGTGGTCACCGCCAGGAACAGACCTCGCGCGACGGGTCGTCCGCGCGTCGTAGGCTGGCTGCATGTTCCCGCCCATGCAGCCAGAGGTCCCCGCGGTCCACCCGAGCGAGCTCGACCCCGCGTCTCCCGTCCCGGACGGGTCGACCCTCCTCGACGTGCGCGAGCAGGACGAGTGGGACGCGGGCCACGCACCTGGCGCCGTGCACATCCCGCTGGGTGACCTGCCCGCGCGGTTCGGCGAGCTCGATGCCGACTCCCCGATCCTGGTGATGTGCCACTCGGGCGGGCGCTCTGCGCGTGCGACGCAGTGGCTCAACGAGGCGGTCGGCTACGAGGCGACGAACCTCGACGGCGGCATCGTCGCCTGGGAGGGAGCGGGCCTGCCGGTCGAGCGCTGAGCCCTCACCGCACGGTGGACGGCCGGCTCGGGCCGGACTCGTTCCACACGCGGTCCAGCGCGGTGACGACGTAGGTGTACGACGCGCCCGCCTCGGCCGTCGCGTCCAGCCACGTCTGGATGCGGCCGCCCGTCGCACGGAAGGTGCCGACGAGGTTCGTCGGGTCGTCCGTGTCGACCGAGTCGACGGCGCCCCGCACGCGGTAGACGGCGAACGACGTCGCGCGGGCGATCCGCACCCCGATGTCGGCGACGTGCAGCCGGACGCCGCCGTCCACCCGCCGGGCGTTCGCCAGCACGGGGCTCACGACGGGGTCGGCGGGCAGGTGCGGCATCGTCGGGACGAGTGCGGGCTGCTGGTAGTGGTCCGCGACGACGCGCGACATGCCGCCCTGCGGGTCGGCCGGGACGTGCACGGCCGAGTAGTACACGTTGCCGTGCACCGGCCCGACGTCGCGGCTGACGTCGCGGCACAGGTCGAGGTGGTTGGACAGCTCGTCGGGGTCGGTGAACATGCCGCTCGACATCTTGTAGAGCGCCTCGCCGACGTAGAGCTGCGTGCCCGACTGCGCCGCGAGCTCGGCCCACCACGGCACGAGCGCGGCGTAGTCGGCGACCGCGAGCCCGATCTGCCAGTAGATCTGCGGGTTGATGTAGTCCAGCCAGCCCTCGAGCACCCACTTGCGCGTGTCCGCGAACTGGTCGTCGTACGACTGCGAGCCGCCGGTGTCCGAGCCCAGCGGGTCGGTCGAGGCGTTGCGCCAGATGCCGAACGGGCTGATCCCGAACTTGACCCACGGCTTCGCCGCCTTGACCCGCGTGCTCATCGTCTCGACGAACCGGTCGACGTTGGCACGCCGCCAGTCCTCGATGGCGTCGAAGCCTGCACCGTACCGCTCGTAGGTCGCGGTGTCGGGCAGGGACTCGCCCGGCACGGGGTACGGGTAGAAGTAGTCGTCGAAGTGCACGCCGTCGATGTCGTAGGTCTCGACCGCGTGCAGGATCGCCCGCTGGATGTGCTCCTGCGCCTCGGGGACGCCCGGGTCGAAGTAGAGGCGGCCGCCGTACGCCCACACCCAGTCCGGGTGCAGGCGGGCCGGGTGGTCCGCCACGAGCTGCTCGGGGTCCGGCTGCATCGAGACGCGGTACGGGTTGAACCAGGCGTGCAGCTCGATGTTGCGCCGGTGCGCCTCCTCGACCATGAACGCCAGCGGGTCGTATCCCGGGTCGACGCCCTGCGTGCCCGTCAGGTACTCCGACCACGGTTCGTACGGGCTGTCCCACAACGCGTCGGCCGTGGGCCGCACCTGCACGAAGACGGCGTTCAGCCGGTTCTCCCGCGCGACCTCGAGGTGGCGGACGAACTCGGCCTTCTGCGCCTCGGCGTCGAGCCCGCTCGCCGACGGCCAGTCGATGTTCGCGACCGACGCGATCCACATGCCGCGCAGCTCGCGCTTCTGGTTCAGGGCCGACGGCGGCTCCGGGGACGCGTTGCCCGTCATCGCCGTCGCACCGAGCGCCGTGGCGGGGTCGAGGGCCGCGATCGTGACGCCGATGGCCGCCGCGGCGGTACCCGCCGCCGCCATGGTGAGGAACTCCCTGCGGCCGAGCCCTGCGGCGGGGCCCGTGGGCCTCGCCTCCTGCCGGTCCGGTGAGAGCGACCTGGTCCGCGCCCAGGCGGGCATCGGTGTCGTCTCGGGACGGACGGGGTGCCTCACGTGCTCGACCTCCGGTACTGGCAGATGGGGGTTGGTGCCGTGGTGCTCAGGGTGAAGTTGGCCGGCGTCGAACGGCCACATCGAGGTGACGAACAATGCCACCGGCCGACGCCGTGGGGAAACTCTCGCACATGTGCCGTCGGATGTGAAGTTGCAGGGTGAATCCAGGTGTGGAACGAATTTTCACGATGCGGCAAAGACGCCGGTCAGAGACTTGCGCAACGGCTACCGCTCAGGACGTGAGGGGCTTGCGGAGGAGGTCGTCGTACTCCGGCGCGTGCTTGCGGACGTAGGCCCGGACGTACGGGCAGAGCGGGACGACCTTGCGCCCCGACGCGCGGACGGCGGCGAGCGCCGCCTTCGCGAGCTGTCCCGCGAGCCCCTGTCCCTCGTACCGCTCGAACACCTCGGTGTGCAGGATGGCCACGATGCCTGGCTCGGTCGCGTCGTACTCCGCGAACCCGGCGAGGGTCCCGTCGACGGTCACCTCGAAACGGGACCGGTCGCTGTCGTCGGCCACGGCCACCCGGGATTCGGTCATGGTGCCATCGTGAGCCCTCGCGACGGCGGGGGCCAGCCCCGGGGCGGGTGCCGTCCGCCACCGCCGGGCGTGTCAGTGGTCGGTGCGAGGATCAGGGCGTGCCAGGAACTGCCCTCCCGCCCCGCTCCAACCCGTACGTCGCCGTGCTGCGCACCCCTGGTGCGCTGAAGTTCTCCGCGGCGGGCGCGCTCGCCCGCCTGCCCATGTCGATGGTCGGCATCGGCGCCGTGCTCATGGTCCAGGGGCTCTACGACAGCTACGCCATGGCGGGCCGGGTGGCAGCGGTCCTCGGCCTCGCCCAGGCCTTCCTCGCACCGCAGATCGCCCGCTGGGTGGACCGGCACGGCCAGCGGACCGTGCTCCTGCCCGCCCTCGTCGTCACGACTGTCGGCCTCGGCGGCCTCGTCACCGCGGCGGTGCTGGGCGCCCCGGAGTGGGTGCTGTGGCCGTTCGCGGCGGTCGCGGGTGGCAGCCAGGGATCGTACGGGTCGATGGTCCGGGCACGCTGGAACAGCGCGCTGGACGACCCCCGGCGCCTGCACACGGCGTACTCGCTGGAGTCGTCGATCGACGAGCTCGTCTACATCGTGGGTCCCGTCCTCGCGACCACGCTCGCCACCGCGGTGGCCGCGCCGTCCGGTCTCGTGGTCGCCGGTCTCGCCGCCGTGGTGGGCGGGTTGCTGTTCGTGGTGCAGCGCGCGACGGAGCCACCCGTCGTCGTGCCGGAGGCCGAGGAGCGGCGGCGGCCGGTGGTGCTCGTCCCCGGGATGCCCGCCCTCGTGCTGATCTTCGTGGCGATGGGCATCATCTTCGGTTCCATGGAGGTGGTGACCGTCGCCTTCGCGGAGGAGCTGGGCAGCAAGGGCGCCTCGGGACTGGTGCTCGCGGTGTTCGCGCTGGGCTCGATGATCGCGGGCCTCGTCTACGGCGCCCGCTCGTTCACCAGTCCGGCGGTGCGGCGGTTCGTGATCGGCATGGTCGCGCTGGCGCCCGGCGTCTCCCTGTTCCTGCTGGCGCACTCGCTCTGGGTGCTCGCCGCCGTGATGTTCGTGGCGGGGCTCGCGATCGCGCCCACGGTGATCACGGGCAACGGCCTCGTCCAGGAGATGGTCGCCCGGCACCAGCTCACCGAGGCGCTCACGTGGGTGGGCACGTCGATCGGGATCGGCGCGTCGCTCGGTGCGTCGCTCGCGGGTCTGCGCGTCGACCAGGCGGGGGCGGACGCCGGCTTCCTCGTCCCCGTGGCCGCCGCCTGGTTCGCCGCCCTCACCACCCTGGCGGCGAGCCGCACACTGGGCCGCCAGGCGGCAGCTCGGTCGTAGCCCAGGACTTCACCCCGTGTCGCGGGCGACGGCGCACCTGTTCCTGATAACTTTCAGAACACTTCCAGACTCATCGAACGGACGCGCATGCTCGTCTTCATCGTCATCGGCCTGATCGGTCTCGCCCTCGCCGTCACGTCACTCGTGCTCGGCGACTTCTTCGACCTGGCCGACGGCGCCGTCTCCGGCACTTCGCTCGGGGCGGGCGCGCTCCTGTTCGGGGCGACCGGCATGGTGATCCTGTCCGCCGGGCTCGAGCCCTGGGTCGCCTACCCGGCCGGTGTCGTGGTGGGTCTCCTCGTGATCGTGCTGGTGAACCTGCTGATCAAGCGCCTCAAGGCCGGCGACGACGGCGGGTCTGTCACCCTCGTCGGCACACAGGGCAGCGTGACCTCCGACGTGGACACGGCGCACGGCGAGGTCTCCCTCGACGCCACGAGCGAGCTGGAGACCCGGCTCGCGTTCGCCGACGAGCCGATCCCGCAGGGGACCCGGGTCGTCGTCGTCGAGCAGCACGGCGCACGCGTCAAGGTCGAGCCCGTCCCGCGCTGAGTCCGGCACCGAGTCCTGCGCCCGCCGGGCGCGGTCCCGCTCGTGTCCATCCCACGGCCGGGACCACCTCGACGTCCTGGTCGCTCCACCACATCCAGGAGTCGATATGTCCAATCAGGTCATAGGCATCATCGCGGTCGCCGCAGGCGTCGTCGCGATCTTCCTCGTCCTCGCGTTCGTCGCGAGCCGCATCCGACGGGTGCCGCCCAACGAGGCGCTCATCGTCGTCGGCCGCGGCGCCGGGAAGTCGGAGGCGCAGCTCGCGAGCCAGCGCGTCGTGGTCGGTGGTCGGACGTTCGTGTGGCCCGTGCTGCAGCAGGGCTTCGCCATCTCGCTGGAGCAGCGCCAGATCGGCATCACGGTCGAGGGTGTGGACAAGAACCGCATCAAGATCGCGATCAAGGCGTCGATCAACTTCAAGGTGCGTGGTGACGAGGAAGGCGTGCGGCGCGCCGCCCAGCGCTTCCTCTCCCAGCAGCACCTGCTGACCGAGATCATCAAGGAGTCGCTCGAGGGCTCGCTGCGCTCCATCGTCGGCGACATGACGATCGAGCAGATCATCTCGGACCGCAAGGGCCTCTCGGACCGTGTGGTCCAGTCCACGAAGACGGACCTCTCCGAGCAGGGCCTGCAGGTCGACCTGCTCAACATCTCCGACATCTCCACCCCGGGCTCGGACTACCTCGCCAACCTCGGCCGCGCCGAGGCCGCCAACGCCCGGCAGCTCGCCGAGGTGTCCGAGGCCGAGGCCAAGCGCGCCTCCGAGTTCGCCGTCATCGAGGCTGCCGAGCAGATCGCCGAGCGGCAGAAGGCCCTCGACCTCAAGAAGGCCTCCATCAAGGCCGAGACCGACCGCGCGAACGCCGAGGCGGAGGCCGCGGGCCAGCTCGCGCGCGCCGCGCAGGACCGCCTCGTCGCCCTGGAGGAGCGCGAGGCCATGGCCGAGAAGGCCCGCGTCGAGCAGGAGCGCCTCGACATCGAGGTCCGCAAGCCGGCGGAGGCGCAGGCCTACGCCGAGGTCCAGGGCGCCAACGCACGCCGCGACGCCAACAACGCCGCCACCGAGGCGGAGGCGTTCAAGCGCACCACCATCGCCCAGGCGAACAAGACCGCGGCCCTGCAGGACGCCGAGGCCGCCGCCGAGTCGGTGCGCCGCGCCGGTGAGGCCGAGCGTGACCGGCAGGTGGCGCTGGCCGCCGGTATCGAGGCCGAGGGTCGCGCCCGCGCCGCCGCCGTCGAGGCGGAAGGTCTCGCCGAGGCGGCAGCCACCGACGCCAAGGCCGAGGCCCTGCGCAAGTACGGGGAGGCGGCGCTCGTCCAGGAGCTCATCGAGCGCCTGCCGGACATCGTCCGCGCGGCCGCCGAGCCGATCAGCTCGATCCAGGGCATGACCATGATCTCGACGGACGGCGCCTCGGCGGTCACGAAGAACGTGGCGTCCGTGCTCGGCGAGGGCCAGGGCGTCATCAAGCAGCTCACGGGCGTGGACATCAACCAGCTCATCTCGGCGCTGGCGACCGGGTCCGAGGAGAAGAACGGCGCCTCCGCGCACTGATCACGTACAGGACAGGACGCCCGGGCCGTCGCGGCGCGGGGCGTCCTGTCGTGCGCAAGGGGTCCGCGACGGCTCAGGGCTCCGGGTGTCGCGCGTCGTAGCGCCAGAACCGCGGCGTCAGCCGGACCACCAGCCACAGCAGCGCGATGCAGGTGAGGCCGCCCGCGACGGCCGCCCACCCCTCGCCGAACCACGTCGCCTCGGCACCGAGAACCATCTCGCCGAGCCGCGGCCCGCCCGCCACGACGACGATGAACACGCCCTGCAGCCGGCCGCGCATGTGGTCCGGCGTCGCGGTCTGCAGGATGCTCTGCCGGAAGACGGACGAGACGCTGTCCGAGCCGCCCGCGAACGCCAACGCGATGCCCGCCGCCACGACCGCCCAGACGACCGGACCGTCCGGCGAGCCCCGGCCGACGAGCACGAGGACGAGGCCGAACGCCGCGATCGACGCACCCCAGGCCGTGATGGCCCAGACGATGACCTGGCCCTGCCTGCGCATGCGGGTCAGCCCGCCGGAGAACACGCTCGCCAGCACCCCGCCGACGGCGAACGCCGCGGCGAGCACACCCGTCGTCGCCTCCCCGCCGCCCAGGTAGATCACACCGGCGGCGGGCCACAGCACGCGCGGGAAGGAGAGCACCATCGCGATGATGTCGACGACGAAGGTGGTACGGACGTTCGGCTGCGTGGCCAGGTAGCGCAGCCCGTCCAGCACCGAGCGCAGCCCGACGGCGCCCACCCGGGCGCGGCCCGTGCCCTCGGCCGGATGTTCGGGCGGCACGGGAGGCAGCCGGAACACGGCCCAGAGGGCGGCGAGGAACAGCACCATGTCGAGCGTGTACGCCCAGGAGTAGCCGAGCCGGGCCACGAGGACGGCGCCGATGAGCGGGCCACCGGTCAGCGCGACGTTCATGGACAGCGTCGTCAGCGCGTTGGCCGCCGGCATCAGCTCCTTCGGCAGCAGCCGCGGGATGATCGCGGACCGCGCCGGGTTGTTGATCGCGAACGCCGCGCTCTGCACGGCGACGAGGCCGTACAGCAGGTGCACGGACTCCACGCGGAACCAGGCCTGCGCGGCGATCGCCGCCACGACGACCCACAGCACGAGCGAGGACACCAGCGACACCGCGCGGCGGTCGTAGTGGTCCACGAGCGCGCCGCCGTACAGGCCGAGCGCGACGAGCGGTACGAGGGAGAAGAGTCCCAGCACGCCCACGGCCAACGTCGAACCGGTCAGCGCGTAGATCTGCAGGCCCACCGCGACGATGGTCACCTGCGTGCCGACGTTCGAGATCGACAGGCCCACCCAGAGACGCCGGTAGTCGGGAGACACCCTGAGCGGCGTGGTGTCCGCGAGCAGCTGGCGCATGATCCTCGATCGTAGGCCCCGGTTCCACGGCGGACCGGCGTCGTCCCTGTGACGTGCGCCTCGCGCCCCAGGAGAAGACGACGGAGCGGGAGCCCCGGCACCCCCCGATGCCCTGAGCCCCCGCTCCGTCGTGTCAGTTCCGGTCCGCGGACCGGGGCGCCCCCCAGCGGCGCCCCGATCCGCGGGCCTTGCGCTCCGGACGGTGGTCGGTCCTCGACCGGGAGTCACCGTGGTGCCTCCCGGCCGGGGTCCGCGCCCGGATCGCTGTCACCGGTCGATGCGTGGTCGTGCCACGCTCACCGGCGACGAGTGCGGAGCGCCGCGATCCCCAGCCCCAGCAGGAGCGAGATCAGCGAGAGCTGCCCCGTGAACATGTGGCCCATGAGGAGCGGCTTGTCGCCAGGAGCCGGCACCGGCTCCTCCTCGTCGGGCGTCGAGCTGGGCGACGGCTCGACCGTCGAACCCAGGAAGCTGCGGCTCAGGTCACCCGACAGGCTGCCCTCGCCGTGCATCGGCCGGTCCGGCAGCGGCCCGCCGTCGCCCCAGCGCAGGTCGACGGAGCCGTCCCGACGCTCGTCCGACGGCGGCTCGTCGGCGGCCGGGACTTCGACGACCGGGACATCCGCCGTGCGGCGCACCGGGCTCGTGGACGACGGCGCGCTCGGGCTGGTGAGGTCGTGCCGGCCCATCGAGGTGAGCTCGACGCCGGGCACGGTCCCGGTCCGGTCCGTGGTCGAGCCGGGGCGGTGTCCGTGGACGGCGCCGCCGGCGTCCGGCCGGTCGGTGCCCGGGCTGCCGTCCGTGTCCTGGTGCCCGCCGTGGCCCGGGCGGCCGGGGCCGTCGAGGCCGGGCAGGTCGACGATTCCCGCGCCGGGCTCGTCGGTGACGGGCTCGTCGGTGCCCGGTTCCTCCGTTGCAGGGTCGTCCGTGGACGGTTCCTCCGTGGCCGGGTCCGGCGTGCCGGGCAGGTCGGTGCCCGGGAGGTCGGCACCCGGGAGGTCCACACCGGGCACGCCCAGGCCAGGGCCTGTGCCCGGCTCGTCCGTGTTCGGCTCATCCGTGCCCGGCTCATCCGTGCCCGGTTCCCCGGCACCCGGCACCTCGGCGGCGGGCTCCTTGCCAGGTTCCGCCGGTGCGGGCTCCGCTCCGGGCCCGTCCGCAGCGGGATCGTCCGCTCCGGGCTCGTCGAGGCCGGGCTCCGCCGGGGCATCCGGCAGCAGGTCGTTCGCAGCGTCACCCTCGCCGAGCACGCCGGCGACCACGCCGGCGACATCGGCCCGCGCGAGCGCACCGAGCACACCGTGGACGGCGGTCAGGCCGTCGACGAGGTGGGTGCGGTCGGCACGTGCGCCGGGCACGGCGGCGGCGTCGGCCGCCTCGGCAGCGGCGATCTCCGCCGGGGCTGCCTCCGCGGCGTGTGCCGCAGAGGCGCCGACAGCGGCGAGGCCGCCCGCCACGAGCGCCGTGCACAGGGCGCGTCGGATGAATCTGTCCATAGGGTCTCTCCTAGCCTGGCCTGGGACCGACGGCAGGCTCGCCGTCGGGTGGAACCGCACGCGTGAGCGCGGTCCCCCAGGTCAGGCAGGAGAGACAGGGATGTCGGCGTAGCTGCTCGACAGCTTGGCGCGCGACTCGTCGGCCGCGACCAGCCAGGCCCGGCCGTGGAAGGCCAGGAGGGCGGAGAGGATCGCCAGCGGCTCGCTGCCCAGCTTCTGCGGCGCGCCGCCGCTCGACAGACCTGCACCAGCCCCGACGACGACCGCCCCGGGGCCGCCCGCGGCGAGCGGCAGGCTCGCACCGAGGGCACCCGCACCCGCACCGGCACCAGTGGCGGTGGCCGCGGCGTCGTGCGCGGCCGCGGTGTCGGCCGGCGCCTCGACGGGCGCGACGGTCAGGACGGGCGCCGTGTGCCGGACCTCGGTGGAGGCCCGGTTCACGACGCCGGCGGCGGCACCGGGGGCCTGCAGCGCCCCCGGGGACGCCGGCTCGACCGTGGACCCGTCACGCACGGTGGGGACCACGGGGACCAGCCCGACCGGCGCCGAGGGCGCGGCGGGAAGCACGGGTGCCAGCGCCTCGGGGAGCGGCACGAGGGGCGTCACGGCGGGGACCAGCGGCTCGACGACGGGCGCGAGCGGCGTGATCACCGGCGCAACGACCTGACCGACCGGCGTGAGCACGGGGGCCAGGGCGTCGGTGACGGGCGCCGTGACCGGCTGGAGGGAACCCAGGATCGGGCCCGTGACAGCGCCGAGCGCCTCCGTGATCGGGGTGACGATCCCGACCACCGGCGACAGCAGGCCGCTGGTGACGGGCGCCAGGGGCTTCGTGACGCTGCTGAGCACCGGGGTGAGCGGCGACAGCACCTGGCCGACGAGGCCGGTCACCGGGCTGAGCACCTGACCGACGGGCTCGGTCACGGGCGTCAGCACGCCGCCGACCAGCTCGCCCACGGGACGCAGCACCGGGTCGGTCACCGCCCCGATCACGCCGGCCGTGTGCTTGACGGGCTTCTCGGTGATCGCGCCGACCACCGTGCCGAGCGGCTCGGTCACGACGGTACGAACCGGCTTCGTCACGGGCTCGAGCAGGCCGTCGGACACGGCACCGACCACGCCACCGACGAGGCCCGACGGCTTCGGCGCCGGGACGGGCTCGGCGGCCGTGTCGTCGTGGGCGGGGACGTCCTCCGCGGGCTGCTCCGTCTCCGGGGCGACGTCGCCGTCCGGCGCGACCGTCTCGTCGACCGGGTCCTCCACCGCGGGACGGTCGGTCGCCTCCTCTGCGGGGGCCTCGGACGTCGGCGCCTCGGGCAGCTCGACGTCCGGGAGCTCGACGTCCGGGAGCTCGACGTCGGGCAGCTCGCCCTCGGGCAGATCGACGTCCGGCAGGATCCCGTCAGGGTCGGCGGCAGGCTCCCCGGGCTCGTCCGCCTCGGGCGCCGGCGCGTCAGGCGCTCCACCGTCGGGCGCGGTGTCCGGCACCGCTGCCTCGGCATCGGGCGCCGCCGCACCAGGCGTGCGGTGCGTCGCCGTCAGACCCAGCAGGTCCGTCGTCGCGGTCACGAGGCGCGTCGTCGCGCCCAGCGTGTCCGTGAGCGCGGAGCCACGCGGGCCGTCGACCGCGCGGACGACCTGCTCCTCGGAGCCGCCCTCCGCCGCGACGGACGGGCCGGCGAGGGTCACGCCGAGCGCGAGGCCGGCAGCGCCGAGCGCAACCGTCCCGGCCGCGCGCGCGACGAGACGACGGAGGTGCTCCCCCGTGCCCGACCGCGCGTCCTTCGCCATGCCTCGTCCTGCTCCTGGTCCCGTTCCCGCTCTGGCTCCCGCCGACAGCGATGCGCCGGCAGAGATGTATACGCATTCAATCTGCGCGGGCGGCCCGGTTTCGGCAACTGCATACCTGCGGTTTGCGCATCGGGAATTTTGTGCTTAGGACTGCGACATGTCGGAAGAGCGGCGTTATCTCAGGCTTCTCAGGACATCTCACCAGGACAATCATCCGGAAAACGGGTGCGGGTGATCTTCTCCGGATCAGCCGACCGTGGCGCCGAAGATCAGGCCGAGCACGTAGGTCACGCCCGCCGCGCCGAGGCCGATGGCGAGCTGCCGCAGCGCCCGGGTGAGCGGCGACGTGCCCGACAGCAGGCCCACGACGGCGCCGGTGACGAGCAGCGCGACTCCCACGAGGCCGACGGCGACGAGCACGGCGGCCAGGCCCTCGAGCCCGAGGAGGTACGGCAGCACGGGGACCACGGCACCCGACGCGAAGAAGCAGAAGGAGGAGAGTGCAGCGCCCCACGCCGTCCCGTGCGTCTCGAGGTCGTCACCGGCCTCGGCGTCGGCGGACGCACCGTCGTCCTGGGGGTGCAGGAGCGGGCTGCCGTGCTCGCCCGTCGGCACGGCGAGCCGGGCGAGCACGGCGTCGGCGTGCGCCGTCGCCTCCTCGGTGCCCATGCCCCGCGCGCGGTAGACCAGGGCCAGCTCGTTGGCGTCGACGTCGAGGTGCGGCAGGGCCGCTGCGGCGTCGGCCGACGGCGTCGACGCCTCGAGCAGCTCTCGCTGCGACCGCACCGAGACGAACTCGCCCGCACCCATGGAGAGCGCGCCCGCGAGCAGACCGGCCAGCCCCGAGAGCAGCACCGTGCTCGTCGCGACGCCGGAGGCCCCGATGCCGAGCACCAGGGCGAGGTTCGACACCAGGCCGTCGTTCGCGCCGAACACCGCCGCACGGAACGTCCCCGACAGACGGTTCCGGCCGCGGGTCGCCAGCGCGCGCACGACCTCCTCGTGGATCTGCTCGTCGGCCGCCATGGTGACGGTGGCGTCGACGTCGTGCGCGTAGGTGGAACGTGCCTCGGCCCGCTGGGCGAGGGCGAGCACGAACACGCCACCGAAGCGGCGTGCGAGGAACCCGAGCGCGCGCGTCCGGAGATCGCCGCGGACGGGCGTGCCGACGTCGGGTCCCAGCAGGTCCAGCCAGTGCTTCTCGTGCCGCTCCTCCGCGCGCGCGAGGGCGAGCAGGATCTCCCGCTCCTCGCCGGTGCGCCTGCCTGCGAGGTCCCGGTAGACGGCACCCTCCGCGCGCTCGTCGGCGAGCAGCCTGCGCCAGCGCCGGATGTCGGCGGGTGTGCGGGCGCGCGACGGGTGCTGTCCGAGCGAGCGCTCTGCGGGCGTCGGCACGCCCCCGGCGGGACGGCGGGACGGGTCTGCGGGATGGCGGGGCACGTCGTCATCATGCCGAGGAATCGGCGGTCGTGGGTTTCGTGGCGCCCGGCAGGCACGTTCGCCCGGCCGAACTCTTCCGTCAGGCCGCCCGGCGCCGCCACGCCATGGGCGGCCGTTCGGGTTCCGCGCGGAACCATGCACAATGGACGCCGTGATCATCGTCAGCACGCACGGGTCGACCGCGCCCGGCGGCGCGGTCGGATGGGCATGGATCAACCACGCGGGCGGTCAGTTCGACTCGGGCGGCGCTGCCAGGGGAACGGACCAGGTCGCCGCGCTCTCGGCCCTCCTGCGCGCGATCGAGGCGCACCCCGGTGACGAGCCCCTGCTCGTGGAGTCGAGCTCGCAGTACGCCGTCCGGTCGGTGTCCGAGTGGTCCGAGGCCTGGAAGCGCAACGGCTGGCGCTCCCCCTCCGGTGACCCCGTCCCCAACCTCGAGCTCGTCCGCGACATCGACGGTGCCGTCGTCGCGCGCACAGGGCCGGTCCGGTTCCACTGGGTGCGCGGCCACGTCGGCAACCCGTTCAACGAGCGCGTCGAGCAGCTCGCCGGCTTCGCCGCCGAGGAGTGGGACGCCGGCCGGGGCGGCGTCGGCGAGATGCTCGTGCCCGACGCCGGCATGATCCCCGACGCCGAGCTGCGCGGCGGGAGCGTGCCCGCCGAGCCGGCCGAGGCGCCGTCCGCCCCCTCGCCCCCTGCGGTGGCGACGACGGGCCCCACCTGGGAGTCGGTCACCCTGTTCTGACCGCCGAACGGCCCGCTGAGTGCGGGATGTTCGCCCTTCTGGCACACAGAAAAGGGCGAAGACCCCGCACTCAGCGGGCCGTTCGGGGGGGTCGGTCAGAGGCCGACCAGGACGCGGTCCGGCGCCGCGGCGGCAGGCGCCGGGGCCGGCTCCCGGACCGCGAGGGGCACCGGCTTGGCCGCGCGGGCGCTGAACTCCAGGCGGTCGGCGACGGCGCGCGCGTGCTGCGCCATCTCGTGGGCGATCGTGATGCTCTCCCCGAGGTAGGCCCGCGGGTCGATGAGGCGGCTGATCTCGTCGCGGTCGAAGTACGCGCTGACGGTCGCGTTCCGCATCAGCAGGTCGAGGAACGGGGTGTCGCCGACGGCGGACTCCTGTGCCACCTCGTAGACGACCTCGTGCGCCTGCTGGCGGCCGATGCGCTCGCCGAGCTCCATCATGAGCGACTCCGAACCGATGAGACCCTCGCTCAGAGCGAGGTTGGCGCGCATCCGCTGCTCATCGAGCTCGAGCCCGTCGACGATGACGTCCAGGCGGGTCAGGATGTCGCCCGCGAGCACCGTCGCGCGGGCGACGGTCTCCTCGAGCAGGTCGGTCATGCCGCCGTTGGCCTCGTGGTCGTGCTGCATCGACTCCAGCGCGGGGGCGGCGAGCGCGCGCAGCTGGGCGCTCATCGACAGCAGGTCGAGCGCGAGCTGCGGGTTGCGCTTGTGCGGCATCGTCGAGGAGCCGACGGTGCCCTCGGGGATCGGCTCGAAGGCCTCGCCGAACTCCGGCTGCATCATCGAGTAGACGTCCCTGCCGATCTTCCCGGCCGTGCCGGCGATCTGGGCGAGGGTGAGCACGAGCTCGACGATGCCGTCGTTGATGGCGCGCGACGGCACCGGCATGGTGCCGAGACCGAGGTGGTTGGCGACCCGGCGCTCGACCTCGCGGCCGGCCGGGCCGAACGACGCGAACGTGCCGACCGCGCCGCCCATGAGCACGCGGAACAGCCGGTCCTCGAGGCGCTCGAGCCGGTCGGTGTGCGCGGTGAGCTCGTCGATCCAGACCGCCACCTTGAAGCCGAACGTGACGGGCACGGCGTGCTGGCTGTGCGTACGGCCGGCCATCGGCACGGCGGCCGAGGCCTCCGCCTGCTTCGACATGCCGCGCAGCACGCGGGCGATGAGGTCCTTGAGCGCGCGGTGCGCGTCGCGCAGCACGAGGACGTCTGCGGTCTGCGTGATGTTCTGCGTGGTGGCGCCCCAGTGCACCCAGCCGCCGTGCTCGCTGCCGACCACGCGGGCGAACTCCTCGATGAGCGGCATGAGGGGGTGGCTCGCCGACGCGGTGCCCGCTGCGACCCGAGCAAGGTCCAGCTTCTCGACCTGCGCGTGCCGGGCGATCGCGTCGCCTGCGGGCTCGGGGATCAGGCCGACCTCGGCCTCGGCGAGAGCGAGCGCCGCCTCGACGTCGAGGCGCGCCTGGAATCGGTTCTCGACGCTGAAGAGGCACGCGATGCCCGCATCGGGCACGCGACCGTCCGTGTAGTGTCGAATCGATTCGTTGATCATCCCTGAGTTCCCCGCTCGAGTTTTCACCGACCGGGTCTTCGCATCTCCGGGCGGTGCGTCGTACCGAATTCTGGAAGATGGAGCGCCGTCCAGCCTAGCGGAAATGTTTCCGGCATGTAACAGGCGTGACGCCGATCACACCGCGCATCGGCGCGACGCGCCCGCTACCAGCGCGTTCGCCCACGAACCCGACCGGTCGGGTGAACTTTCGTCCGTCTCGCCTGGCGGACGCCGCTGCACCCGGCAGGAAAAGACCCGGCGCCCCCGGATGTCCGGGGGCGCCGTGGGATCTCAGGCCGCGGGCTGTTCCTCGGCCGCGTCGTGCTCCTCGCGAGGGGCCGCGAACGCGTCGAGCGCGCTCCGATGCAGGAGCGTGGTGCGGCGCGGGTTGGCGATGGAGTGGTACTGAGCGTCGTCGGCGTCCGTCATGGTCCTCCTCCGGTGCAGGTGTTCTGTGGCGCTGCACGGTGTTCACCGCTG
>DATGOB010000245.1:0-12433 GCA_036010205.1 Promicromonospora sp.
ATCCGCGAGCTGCTCGCCACGTCGCTGCGCTTCGCCGGGTTCGAGGTGCACGCGGCGGCCGACGGGGTCTCCGCACTGCGCCTGGCCCGCGACACCGAGCCCGACCTCGTCGTGCTCGACGTCATGCTCCCCGACATGGACGGGTTCACCGTGACCCGGCGCATGCGGGCCACCGGCCGCCACACCCCCGTCGTCTTCCTCACGGCCAAGGACGACACGCAGGACAAGGTGCAGGGCCTCACCGTGGGCGGCGACGACTACGTGACCAAGCCGTTCAGCCTCGAGGAGGTCGTGGCGCGGATCCGAGCGGTGCTGCGCCGCACCGGTGTGCCCGCCCCCGAGGAGGAGGCCGTGCTACACGTGGGCGACCTGGAGATGGACGAGGACTCGCACGAGGTGCGCCGCGCCGGCATCGAGGTCGACCTCTCCCCCACCGAGTTCAAGCTGCTGCGCTACCTCATGCTCAACTCGGGCCGTGTGCTGTCCAAGGCGCAGATCCTCGACCACGTGTGGCAGTACGACTGGGGCGGTGACGCCAACATCGTCGAGTCCTACATCTCCTACCTGCGGCGCAAGATCGACACCCTCGAGGTCGACGGCGAGCCCCTGCCGCCCCTGATCCACACGAAGCGCGGCGTGGGGTACCTGCTGCGCGCGCCGCAGCCTGCCCGTGCTTAGGGAGCGGCTGGCCGGTATCCCGCTGCGCGCCCGGCTCGTCGCGATCATCTCGCTGCTGCTCGCTGCGGGGCTCGGCATCGCGGCCGTCGCGACGACGACGGTCGTGTCGAGCTTCCTGGTCCGCCAGGTCGACGACGACCTGGAGTCCGCGGCGCTCAACCTGTCCTCCACGCTGGACTCCCTGCAGCCGAGCGCCCAGTCCGGCCTGCCCAGCGACTACTACGTCCGGATCGTGCGCGAGCGGAACGAGCCGGAGACGCTCGGGTACTGGGCCATCGCACAGTTCGGCACGCCGCGGCTGCCGGAGACCACGTACGCCGAGGCCGTCGCGGCCGACGGCGAGCCCTTCACGACCCACGGCACGAGCGACGGGGCGGGCAAGGCAGGCACCGAGACCTGGCGCGTCGTCGCCGTCCCCGCCGTGTACCCGACCGGCGAGCGCGCCGTCGTGTACATCGCGCTGCCGCTGGTCGGGCTCAACAGCACGGTGTCGATCCTGACCCGCACGCTCATCCTCTCGGGCCTCGGCATCGTGCTGCTGGGCGGGCTGACGGCCTGGCTGCTCGTCGAGCGCTCGCTCCGCTCGCTGCGGTCCGTCGAGCACACCGCGGCGCAGATCGCGGCGGGCGACCTCACGCTGCGCGTGCCCGCCGCGCCGCCCGGCACCGAGATGGGGTCGCTCGCGGCGTCGCTCAACGCCATGCTCGCACAGATCGAGCGGGCCTTCGCCGCGCAGGAGGCCTCCGAGACCCGCATGCGGCAGTTCGTGTCCGACGCGTCGCACGAGCTGCGCACCCCCGTCGCGACGATCCGCGGGTACGGAGAGCTCTACCGGATGGGCGCGCTCGACAGTCCCGACAAGGTCGACGACACGATGATCCGCATCGAGGACGCCGCACGCCGTATGGGCACCCTCGTCAACGACCTCCTCGTGCTCGCCCGGCTCGACGAGGGGCGGCCCATCGCCCACGAGGACGTCGACCTCGTGACACTGGCCCGCGACGCCGCGCAGGACCTGCACGCGCTCGACCCGACGCGGGAGGTCACCGTCGCCCCGCTCGAGCCCGGCGTGCCGGTGCCCGGCACACTGGTCGTGGAGGGCGACCGCGACCGCCTGCGGCAGGTGGTCACCAACCTCATCGGCAACGTCGCGCGGCACACCCCTGCGGGGACGCCCGCGGAGATCGCGCTCGGCCGGCGGCCCGCCGACGGCGTCGCGGTGCTCGAGGTGCGCGACCACGGCCCTGGCGTCACGCCGGAGCAGGCGCAGCGGATCTTCGAACGGTTCTACCGCGCCGACTCGTCCCGCACCCGCGAGTCGGGCGGCTCGGGGCTCGGGATGGCGATCGTCGCGGCCATCGTCGGCACGCACGGCGGCCACGTCGAGGTGGCCGAGACCCCGGGCGGCGGCCTGACGGTGCAGGTCAGCCTGCCGCTGTGAGCGGTGCCCGGCATCCGGGCGGTGGTAGCGGCTGCTGACCCGATCGGGAATAGGCTGAGAGGGTCCGTTCATCGACTCGACCGTGAGGCAGGATTCCCATGGGTGTGCTGTCGGCCGACGCTCCGCAGTGGTTCCTCAGATCCTTCGTGCGCAGCGCGCAGGGCGCGGGGGCGACCGCGGGCACCGACGCGATCGAGGAGGTCGGCCAGGCCCTGCTGGACCGCTGGTCGGACGAGCACCGGCACTTCCACAACCTGCGCCACCTCGCCTCGGTGCTGCACCGCGTCGACGAGCTCGCCGAGGAGACGCACGAGCCGGAGCTGGTGCGGCTCGCCGCGTGGTACCACGGGGCGGTGTTCAGCGCGGAGCGCAAGGTGGCAGACGCCGCGTACGGGGGCGAGCAGTCCACGGCGTCGGCCGTGCTGGCGCACGACCAGCTGGTCGCCCTCGGGGTGCCGGAGCGCGCCGCCGACCGCGTCGCTGACCTGGTCAACGCCATCGTGCGGCACGCTCCCGACCCGGCAGACTTCGACGCCGCGGTGCTCAACGACGCCGACCTCGCGATGCTCGCCGCCGAGCCGCAGCGGTACAAGGAGTACAAGGCGGCGGTGCGGGCCGAGTACGCGCACATCCCGACCGAGGACTACCTGCGGGCCCGGATCCGTGTGATCGAGCGGCTGCTCGCACGCAGGTCGCTGTTCCTCAGCCCGCTGGGCGCCGCGTGGGAGGAGCCCGCACGGCAGAACCTCGACATGGAGCTGCACCGTCTGCGCAAGGAGCAGGCGGACCTCGCCGCGTCCTGACCGCCCCTCCCGCGGGCCTGCCGCTCGCCGAGCGTGACCACACCCGGCGCACTCCCCCGCCTGTGCACAGGCGCGCGCGGGCGGTGCCGCGCCGCGCCCCGCGCCTGCCTACGGTCGACAGGACGCCGGACGGGCCGGCGCACGGGAGGTGAGGACCATGCGGTTCGAGGTGGACAGCGCGCAGGTGGAGCAGGCGAGCGCCGCGGTGGCGGGCTCGGTCGCGGCGGTGCGGGGCGAGGTGGCGGCACTGGTGCGCAACCTCGACGCGCTGCAGGCGAGCTGGCAGGGGCCCGCCGCGGCCGCCTTCGGCGGCACGGTGGGCCAGTGGCGGGGCGCGCAGGCGCAGGTGGAGGCCGCGCTCGACGCGATCCAGGCCGCGCTGGCCGCGGCCGCGCGCACCTATGCGGAGGCCGAGGCCGCGGCGACGCGCATGTTCGCGTGACGCCGCGTTCTCGTCCGGACACGCCGACGCCGGCCGGTCACCCTCCGCGTGAGGGGGTGACCGACCGGCGTCGGACGAGCTGCCGGGCCGCGGCCCGGCGGGTCAGGCCGGACTCAGAAGTCCATGCCGCCCATGCCACCGGTCGGGTCGCCGGCCGGGGCCGCGGCGGGCTCCGGCTTGTCGGCGACGACGGCCTCGGTGGTGAGGAACAGCGCGGCGATCGACGCGGCGTTCTGCAGCGCGGACCGGGTCACCTTGACCGGGTCGTTGACGCCCGCGGCGAGCAGGTCCTCGTAGTCGCCGGTCGCGGCGTTGAGGCCCTGGCCGGACGGGAGGTTGCGCACCTTCTCCGCCACGACGCCGCCCTCGAGGCCCGCGTTCACGGCGATCTGCTTCAGCGGGGCGTCGATCGCGGCACGCACGATCGCGGCGCCCGTCGCCTCGTCGCCCTCGAGCTCCAGCTTCGAGAACGCGACGGCACCGGCCTGGATGAGGGCCACGCCACCACCGGCGACGATGCCCTCCTCGACGGCAGCCTTCGCGTTGCGGACGGCGTCCTCGATGCGGTGCTTGCGCTCCTTGAGCTCCACCTCGGTGGCCGCACCGGCCTTGATGACGGCGACGCCGCCGGCCAGCTTGGCGAGGCGCTCCTGCAGCTTCTCGCGGTCGTAGTCGGAGTCCGACTTCTCGATCTCGCTGCGGATCTGGTTGACGCGACCGGCGATCAGGTCGGCGTCGCCCGCACCCTCGACGATCGTGGTCTCGTCCTTGGTGACGACGACCTTGCGCGCCTGGCCGAGCTCCTCGAGCGTGGCGTTCTCCAGCTTGAGGCCCACCGTCTCGGTGATGACCTGGCCGCCGGTGAGGATGGCGATGTCCTGCAGCATGGCCTTGCGGCGGTCGCCGAAGCCCGGGGCCTTGACGGCGACGGACTTGAACGTGCCACGGATCTTGTTCAGCACCAGGGTCGCCAGGGCCTCGCCCTCGACGTCCTCGGCGATGATCAGCAGCGACTTGCCCGACTTCATGACCTGGTCGAGCAGCGGCAGCATGTCCTTGACGTTCGAGATCTTCGACTCGACGATCAGGACGTACGGGTCCTCGAGCACGGCCTCCTGGCGCTCGGGGTCCGTCTCGAAGTAGCGGGCGAGGAAGCCCTTGTCGAAGCGCATGCCCTCGGTGAGCTCGAGCTCCAGGCCGAAGGTGTTCGACTCCTCGACGGTGATGACGCCTTCCTTGCCCACCTTGTCGAGGGCCTCGGCGATGAGCTCACCGATCGCCGGGTCGCCGGCGGAGATCGCGGCCGTCGCGGCGATCTCCTCCTTGGTCTCGATCTCCTTGGCGGCGTTCAGGAGCTGCTCGGTGACGGCGTCGACGGCCTTCTCGATGCCGCGCTTGACGGCGATCGGGTTGGCGCCGGCGGCGACCACGCGCAGGCCCTCCTTGACGAGCGCCTGGGCGAGCACGGTGGCGGTGGTGGTGCCGTCACCCGCGACGTCGTCCGTCTTCTTGGCGACCTCCTTGACGAGCTCCGCACCGATCTTCTCGTACGGGTCGTCGAGCTCGATCTCCTTGGCGATGGAGACACCGTCGTTCGTGATCGTGGGGGCGCCCCACTTCTTGTCCAGAACGACGTTGCGGCCCTTCGGGCCGAGCGTGACCTTCACGGTGTCGGCGAGCTGGTTGAGCCCGCGCTCCATGCTCCGACGAGCTTCCTCGTCGAAAGCGATGATCTTGGCCATGGGGATGGATCCTCCGCTGGTGGCTTTGTCCAGGCCGGCCGGTGCCCGCGACGGACGACAGCCGTCCGCGACGATCACGTCTCGTCGTGGCCGGATGCCTCACCGTTCGACCCTGCTGTCACTCTCCAACGGAGAGTGCTAAGACATTATTGGCACTCGGGCCTGGAGAGTGCAAGGCGCCGTCGGCCCGTTCGCTCAGGGCCGCAGCCTGGGCACGTCACGCACGTCGAAGTCGCGCCGCAGGGCCCGGCGCGCCGCGTGCCAGCCGGCCATCCCGTGCACACCCGGGCCGGGCGGCGTCGACGCCGAGCACAGGTAGACACCCTCGGCCACGAGGTACGGGTCGGGCGCCGCCGTGGGCCGCGCGACCATCTGCCACATCGTCGCGGCACCGGCCGAGATGTCGCCGCCCGGGTAGTTCTGGTTGTGGTGCTCCATCTGCGCCGCCGGGACGCACCGTGAGGCCACGACGACGTCGCGGAACCCCGGCGCGAACCGCTCGATCTGGCGGACGACCGCCTCGGTGACGTCCCGGGTCGAGCCGGCGGGCACGTGCGCGTACGACCACAGAGGCCGCAGCCCGCCCCGCAACCGCCCGGGGTCGACGACGCCCGGGTCGCTCACGAGCACCACGGGCCGCTCGGCGTGCGACCCGCTCGCCACGGCACCCTCCGCTGCCACCATCTCCGCCCGCGTGCCGCCGACGTGGACGGTCGCGGCGCGAGCGACGTCGGGCACCTGCCAGGGCACGGGGCCGGACAGGACGAAGTCGACCTTGGCTGCCGCGTTGCCGTGCCGGAAGCGCCGCAGGGCCGCCCGCCGCGCCGCGCCGACGCGGTCGCCCGCGACGGCCAGCACCGTGGCGGGCGTCGTGTCGAAGAGGACGGCACGCGCGGGCGGCAGGTCGGACCAGCGCTCCACGCGCCGGCCCACCTCGACGGTGCCGCCGTGCGCCTCGAGGTCCCGGACGAGCGCGTCGACGATCGCCTGCGAGCCGCCCACGGGGATCGCCCAGCTCTCGCCCGCGTGCGCGAGGGACGCGAGCAGCAGCGACGTCCCCGCACCCGAGAGCGAGGGCAGCGCCGTGATGTTGTGCGCCGCGACCCCGGTGAGCAGACCCTTCGCCTCCTCGGTGAGGAACCGACGGTCCCAGCGCGGGCCGCCCTGCTCGAGCACGCCGGTGCCGAACCGCAGCCCGGGCCGCAGCATCGAGGCGAGCGCGGCGACGCCGCCGTCGACCCCCTCGAGCATGCCGCCGAGCGTGCGCTTGTCGCCGAGGGCGAGCGCCGCGACCTGACGCCAGCCCGCGGACAGGGGGCCGAGCAGGTCGCGCCACGCGTCGCCGTCCGGGCCGAGGCCCTCGGCGGTGCGGTCCAGGTCGCGGTGGGCGATGCCTGCACGCCCGCCGTCGAGCGGGTGGGCGTAAGCGACGTCGGGCGCCGCGAGCTCGACGCCGTGCGCGGCGAGGTCGAAGGCGCGCAGGAAGGGCGAGGCCCACGCCATCGGGTGCACGGCGGAGCAGAGGTCGAAGGCGAGGTCGGCGGAGAGCTCGGGGAGCCGGACGGTGCGCGCTCCGCCGCCGATCGTCGGCTGCGCCTCGAGCACGCGGACCCCCAGGCCGGCGCGGGCGAGCGTGACGGCGGCGGCCAGGCCGTTGGGTCCTGAGCCGACGACTACCGCGTCCAGCAGGGTCATCGCCCCATCGAATCACGATCGGCGCGCGTGGGGGCGCCGCGACGGTGACAGGTGCGGCGTGGGGGCGCCGACGAGGGGTGAGCGGCCGCGGTACGGGGCGGCTGCTCGGGGCCGGGCATCGTCGTCCGGCGAGGTGCGGGGGTGGTCGTCGTCGACCGTCGGGGGGTCGGACGCCGGGGTCTGGGTCCCGGCAGTCCTGGTGTGGGGGGCGGGCGACGGGCAGGTCTTTCCCACCCGCCGTCCCGTCATGTCAGAGCGGGCGAACCTGCTCTGCCTGCGGACCCTTCTGCCCCTGCCCCACCTCGTACTCGACGTTCTGCCCCTCATCGAGGGTCCGGTAACCGTCGGTCTGGATCGCGCTGTAGTGAACAAAAAGGTCCTGGCCGCCGGCGTCCGGGGTGATGAACCCGTACCCCTTCTCGGCGTTGAACCACTTGACGGTGCCCTGGGCCATGCGTAGTTCTCCTTGTACCTCTGCACGGGACACTCGGTCGACCCGTGGTGGTTCGAGCCTAGTGGTCCGGCTCACACCAGGGAACCCTCTATGTCCGGTATGAGGGATTAAGCGGAGGGCGAACGCGCAGGTCAGAGCGTCGCGCGACCGTTCCGGTCAGCGAATATCAAGGTGGTGGTAAAGATTGGCGAGTCCTGCCACGTGCGGCGGACGCGGGCCGTCAGTTGGCGGGTGCCGTGAACATGAACACCCATGCGGCCTGCGGCGAGGCCGACACGGCGTCGTTCTTCGCCACGTTCGACTCGGGGATGCCGAGAGCCGCGGCGAGCGCCTTGCCCTCGGCCTCGCGTCCCTCGCCGAACCAGACGGTGTTCGCGCTGAGCGCGCTGGTGTCCACGCCCGCGGGGGCCGGCTCGGTGCTGACCTCGACGTTGGGGATACCGACCGCCTCGAGGTTGGTCGCGCTGCTGGCCGCCAGCTGGTTGACGGTGCCGCCGGTGTTGAACACCATGTACGACGCCGCCGGGTCGATCGCCGCGACGAGCTCCTCGACGCTCGCCTCCGAGGACTGCGACGGCTCGCCGCTCTCGCCGCCCTCGTCACCCTCCCCGCCCTCACCGCCGGGAGACGTGCTGGGCGACGCCGGCGCCGATGCCGAGGTCGAGGCCGAGGCCGAGGGGTCGCCCGACGCCTCTGCCGGGTCGTCACCCCCGGACAGCAGGGTGATGCCGCCCCAGGCGACGGCAGCGCACACGACGGCGACGAGCAGGAACGGCCAGGCCGAGCTCCAGCCGCTGCGCGGCGCCCGGTGCACACCCACGGGTGCGCCCCCGGGGACGGCGACGTCGAACTCGTCGGGCGGGTAGGGGTAGCCACTCTTCGTCACGGCAGAGAGAGTAGCGGTTAGTTGTGACGGATCGGTGCCGTCTCAGTGGTTCTCGTCCGACAGACGGCGCGCGGGACGCCTCCGCTGCCCGGTCGACCGGAGCCTCCGCAGGCGCGTGACCAGCGCGGGGTCGTGCTCGAGGGCCGCCTGCGAGTCGATCAGGGCGTTCAGCACCTGGTAGTAACGAGTCGCCGTCAGACCGAAGAGCTCGCGGGCCGCCTCCTCCTTCGCGCCCGCGTACTTCCACCACTTGCGCTCGAACGCGAGGATCTCGCGGTCACGGTCGGACAGCCCCTCGCGGACCTCCTCCGCCGGTGCGGCGCCCTGCTCGACGACCTGGACGTCGGACACGTGCAGTGCCGGTTCCCTCACGGGAGGCGCCAGTCGACCGGCTGCGCGCCCTGCTGCTCGAGCAGCGCGTTCGCCCGCGAGAACGGCCGGGACCCGAAGAAGCCGTTCCGCGCCGACAGGGGCGAGGGGTGCGCGCTCTCGACGACGGGCACGTCGCCGAGCCAGGGCTTGAGGTTGCGCGCCTTCGCGCCCCACAGGATCGCCACGAGCGGGCCGCCGCGGGCCACGAGCGCGCGGATCGCCGCCTCCGTGACGGCCTCCCAGCCCTTGCCGGCGTGCGAGTCGGACGAGCCGGGGCGGCAGGTCAGCGTCCTGTTGAGCAGCATGACGCCCTGGTCGGCCCACGGGCGCAGGTCGCCGTTCGACGGCTGCGGCACCCCGAGGTCCTCCTGCAGCTCGGTGTAGATGTTGGCCAGCGACCGCGGTACCGGCCGCACGTCCGGCTGCACCGAGAAGGACAAGCCCATGGCGTGCCCCGGCGTCGGGTACGGGTCCTGACCGACGACGAGCACCCGCACCTCGCCCAGCGGACGCTGGAACGCCGCGAGCACGTTCTCCCCCGCGGGGACATACGTGCGCCCTGCCGCGACCTCGGCGCGCAGGAAGTCACCCATCGCGCGGATGTTCGGCTCGACGTCGGCGAGCGCCTCGGCCCAGTCCGGTGCCATGACCTGCGACAACGGCTTGACGACGGGGGCAGCGGCGGCGTCCGCAGGGGGTGTCGGGTTCACGGTGGTCTCCACGTCCAGGAGGTTACCGGGACCCACCGACACGGACAGCCTGTGCCACCTCTCACACCCCTGATCGGAGCGGTACCAGGTACTCGGCCGGCCGGGAGCGCGACAATAGGGGCCGTGACCGCCACGACCCCGGAACCGGAAGGCCCCGCGACCGACGCCCCCTCGACGCCGCCCGTCCGCTGGACGCGCTACGTCGCCATGGGCGACTCCTTCACGGAGGGCCTGTGGGACCCCTACCCGGACGCGCCCGACGTCCAGCGCGGCTGGGCCGACAACCTCGCCGCGACCCTCTCCGCCCGCCGCATCTCGGCGGGCCAGGAGCCGCTGGAGTACGCGAACCTGGCGATCAGGGGACGCAAGCTGCGCCCGATCGTCGCCGAGCAGCTCGACGTCGCTCTCGACGCGCGGCCCGACCTGGTCTCGCTCGTCGGCGGCGGCAACGACATCCTCCGCCCGGCCGCCGACGTCGACGCCATCTCCGCGGCGCTGGAGGACGCCGTCGTCGCGCTCCGCGCCTCCGGTGCCGACGTGCTCATGGCGACCGGCTTCAAGGCGGGCGGCACGCTGAGCTGGACGAACGGGCGCGTCGGGATCTACAACGCGAACATCTGGTCCATCGCCCGCAGGCACGGCGCGCACGTGATGGACCTGTGGGGCATGCGTTCGCTGTTCGACCTGCGGCTGTGGTCGGAGGACCGCATCCACCTCACGCCGGAGGGCCACCAGCGCGTCGCGAACGCGGCCCTGGTCGCCCTGGGCATCGACCCCGACGACGACGGGTGGGACGCCCCGCTCGACGCCGCCCCGCCGCAGGCGTTCCGCGACGCCGCACGGGCCAACGCGGCCTGGATGCGCAAGCACGTCGGCCCGTGGGTGAAGCGCCGCCTGACCGGCACGTCGAGCGGCGACGGGCGGTCCCCGAAGTGGCCGACGCCGCAGGCCTGGCCGCGCGCATGACACCGCTGGTCACCGTAGACTCCGTCGGGTGATCTGCGCAGTACCTCCGGGTACTGCGCCGCCGTCCGGGCGAGCGCCCGTGACGTGCAGGGGGAGCTTCGGATGGTGGAGACGATGACGACCACGGGCATGCCTGTCGCCCAGGCCCCGGCCACGATGAGCCGGGGCCGCCGCTGGACCCTCCTGGTGACGGTCGGCACCGGCCTGCTGCTCATCACGCTGGACAACTCGATCCTCTACACGGCGCTGCCGACGCTGACCCGCGAGCTCAACGCCTCGTGGTCGGAGAGCCTGTGGATCATCAACGCCTACCCGCTGGTCATGACGGGCCTCCTGCTCGGTGCGGGCACGCTGGGCGACCGGCTCGGGCACCGGCGCATGTTCCTGTCGGGGCTCGTCGTGTTCGGCCTGGCCTCGTTCATGGCCGCGACGGCGCCGACCCCCGAGGTGCTCATCGCGGCACGCGGCCTGCTCGCCGTCGGGGCGGCGGCGATGATGCCCGCCACGCTGGCGCTGATCCGCGTCTCCTTCACGGACGAGCGCGAGCGCAACATCGCGATCAGCGTGTGGGGCAGCCTGTCGGTGGTGGGCGGCGCCATGGGCCCGATCGTCGGGGGTGCGCTGCTCGAGCACTTCGCCTGGGGCTCGATCTTCCTCGTCAACGTGCCGGTGGTGCTGGTAGCGGCCGTCGTCGGCGTCGCCGTGGCCCCGACCGACGACCCGCACCCCGACGTCCGGTGGGACTTCATCTCCTCCGTCCAGGCGCTCGTCACCCTGGTCGGCCTGACGGTGCTCATCAAGGAGGTCGCCAAGGTCGAGCGGGACGGCACGCTGCTCGCCGCAGCCGCGCTGACCACCGTCGTCGCGTGGTGGGTCTTCGTACGCAGGCAGCGGCGCCTGCCCTTCCCGCTGCTCGACCTGTCGATCTTCCGCAACGCCGCCTTCGCGTCGGGCGTGCTGGCCGCGACCATCGCGATGTTCGCCATGGGCGGCCTGCAGCTCGCCACCACCCAGCGGTTCCAGCTCGTCGCCGGCTTCACGCCGCTGGAGTCGGGCCTGCTCGTCGCGGCCATCGCGCTGGGGTCGCTCCCCTCGTCGCTGCTGGGCGGCATGTTCCTGCACGTGATCGGGCTGCGGGTGCTGATCGGCGGCGGCCTCGGCGTCGGCGCCGCCGGCGTCGCGTGGACGATCGTGAGCCTCCAGCACGGCCTGCTCTGGCTGCTCGGCGGGCTGCTCGTGACCGGGTTCGGCCTGGGCGCCGCGATGTCGGTGGCCTCGACGGCGATCATCGGCAACGCCCCCGCCAAGCGGGCGGGCATGGCGTCGTCGGTCGAGGAGGTGTCCTACGAGTTCGGCAGCCTCGCCGCCGTCGCGCTCCTCGGCTCGCTGCTCACCACGGTCTACACGCTCACCGTCCGCCTGCCCGAGGGCGCGCCGCCCGAGGCCGCCCGCTCCATGACCGACGCCCTCACCGCCGAGGGCACGGGCCCCGAGGTGCTCGACGCCGCCTTCCGGGCCTTCGGGAACAGCTACCTCGTGGTGATGGTGCTGTGCGCGGCCGTGCTGGCGGTGGGCTCGGTGGTCACCACGGTGCTGCTGCGCCGCTACGGCCCGGGGTCGCAGTCCTCGGCGTACGGGTCGGCGCACTGACGTCGGTCCCGTGGTGGCTGGGGCGCTGTGTTCGGCCCTTTGTCAGCCCCGGCCCGCCGTGTGCGGTCCTTTGTCGCGAGATCGGTCCTCTGAACTGCCGATCTCACGACAAGGGACCGAAGACACGGCGCGCACGCGCACAAGAGACCGAACTCAGTTCCCCGTGAAACGCTCCAGCGCCTCCCCGGGGCTCGAGAGCCTCATCCGTGGGCGAGGCGCGTCTCCGGTATCCATCCCGCACAGCCGTGAGAGCCCACACCTGTAGCGTCACCCCATGGACCCCGGTATTTGGCCTGACTGGATCGGCCCTCTCACGTTCGTCGTGAGCATGGTCGTCGTGACGGTCGCCGGCGTCCGCGCAGGCCGACGGCTCGGCAAGGCTCCGGCGGTCCGGAAGCAGGACGGTCCCCGCCGTGCCCCGAGCGCCGGCACCCCGGCCGAGGCCGATTGATGACAGCAGGCCGGCACCGCAACGGCGCCGACCTGCTGGAACATCTGGAGCCGCCTGTCGGGTTCGAACCGACGACCTTCCGCTTACAAGGCGGGAGCTCTACCAGCTGAGCTAAGGCGGCAAGCGGGGAACAGCCTAACCGG
>DATGOB010000246.1:0-7595 GCA_036010205.1 Promicromonospora sp.
CCGCCACTTCCTGCGCGACGACGACCTGACGCCCGCCGAGCAGAAGGCCGTGCTGGAGCTCGGCCTCGCGCTGCGCGCCGACCGGTTCGCCCGCCGTCCGCTGGAGGGGCCGCGCGCGGTCGCGTTCATCACGGACAAGCCGACGCTGCGCACCCAGGTCTCGTTCGCCACGGGCATCGCGGAGCTCGGCGGGTTCCCGCTCGTCGTGGACGGCAACCTCGCGCAGATCGGTGTGCGCGAGTCGGTCGCCGACACCACGCGCGTGCTCGACCGCCAGGTGTCCGCCATCGTGTGGCGCACCTACGGCCAGGAGCGCATCGAGGAGATGGCGTCGGTGTCCCGGGTGCCCGTCGTGAACGCGCTCACCGACCAGTTCCACCCGTGCCAGATCCTCGCCGACCTGCTCACCATCGCGCAGCACCGCGGGCTGGGCGCCCTGCCGGGCAGCACGTTCGCCTACGTCGGCGACGCCGGCAACAACATGGCCGCGTCCTACCTGCTCGGCGGCGCGACCGCAGGCCTGCACGTCCGGGTCGCCGGCCCCGAGGGCTACCTGCCCGACGCCGCCGTGGTCGCCCGGGCGCGCGAGATCGCCACGTCGACGGGCGGCTCCGTGACCGTGACGACGTCAGCGAAGGAGGCCGTGGCAGGGGCCGACGCCGTGGCCACCGACACCTGGGTGTCGATGGGCGACGAGGGCGAGGCCGCCGAGCGCGCGAAGCCGTTCTGGGACTTCCAGCTGAACGACGACCTGCTCGCGGCCGCCGCCCCCGACGCGCTCGTGCTGCACTGCCTGCCCGCCTACCGCGGCAAGGAGATCACGGCCGAGGTCATCGACGGGCCGCGGTCGGTGGTCTGGGACGAGGCGGAGAACCGCCTGCACGCCCAGAAGGCGCTCCTGACCTGGCTCCTGGAGCAGAGCTGATGGGTGCGCGACACACGGCGACCACCGCCACCACCAAGGCGGCGCGGCACGCACGCATCACCGAGATCGTGCGGCGCAACGCCATCCACTCCCAGGCCGAGCTCGCCGAGGCCCTCGCGGCCGACGGCGTGAGCGTCACCCAGGGCACCCTCTCGCGCGACCTCATCGAGCTGCAGGCCGAGAAGGTGCGCGGCTCGGACGGCACCCTCGTCTACGCCGTGCCCGGCGAGGGCGGCGACCGCAGCACCCAGTCCGACGCGAGCGAGGAGTACCTCTCCGCGCGCCTTGCCCGGCTCGCCAAGGAGCTGCTCGTCTCCGCCGAGTCGTCGGGCAACCTCGTCGTGCTGCGCACCCCGCCGGGCGCGGCGAACCTGCTGGCCTCGGCCATCGACCACTCCGTCTTCCCCGGGATGCTCGGCACCATCGCGGGGGACGACACGATCCTCGTCATCGCGCGCGACCCCGACGGGTCGGCGCTCGCCGAGCGCTTCCTCGCGCTCAGCGCCGGATGACCCGCCACAATCGCACCTGAACACCACCACCGGAAAGAGATCGTCAATCATGACTGAACGCGTCGTGCTCGCCTACTCGGGCGGCCTGGACACCTCCGTCGCCATCGGCTGGATCGCCGAGGCCACCGGGGCCGAGGTGGTCGCGGTGGCCGTCGACGTCGGCCAGGGCGGCGAGGACATGAACGTCATCCGCCAGCGCGCGCTCGACTGCGGCGCCGTCGAGGCGTACATCGCCGACGCACGCGACGAGTTCGCGGCGGAGTACTGCATGCCCGCGCTGCGGGCCAACGGCATGTACCTCGACCGGTACCCGCTCGTCTCCGCCATCTCGCGCCCCGTCATCGTCAAGCACCTCGTGCGCGCGGCCCGTCAGTTCGGCGCCTCGACCGTCGCGCACGGCTGCACGGGCAAGGGCAACGACCAGGTGCGGTTCGAGGTGGCCACCACCTCGCTCGCGCCCGACCTGAAGTCGATCGCGCCCGTGCGCGACCTCGCCCTGACCCGCGAGAAGGCCATCGACTACGCCGAGCGCAACAACCTGCCGATCGCGACCACCAAGAAGAACCCGTTCTCGATCGACCAGAACGTGTGGGGCCGCGCCGTGGAGACCGGCTTCCTCGAGGACATCTGGAACGAGCCCACCAAGGACGTCTACTCCTACACGGACGACCCGACGTTCCCGCCCGTCGCCGACGAGGTCATCCTCACGTTCGAGCAGGGCATCCCCGTCGCGATCGACGGCGTACCCGTCACGCCGCTGCAGGCCATCCAGGAGATGAACCGCCGCGCCGGCGCGCAGGGCGTCGGCCGCATCGACATCGTCGAGGACCGCCTCGTGGGCATCAAGAGCCGCGAGATCTACGAGGCGCCCGGCGCCATCGCCCTGATCGCCGCGCACCAGGAGCTGGAGAACGTCACCGTCGAGCGCGAGCAGGCCCGGTTCAAGCGCCAGGTCGAGCAGCGCTGGAGCGAGCTCGTCTACGACGGCATGTGGTTCTCGCCGCTGAAGAAGTCGCTCGACGTCTTCATCGACGACACCCAGAAGTACGTCTCCGGTGAGATCCGCATGGTCCTGCACGGCGGCCGCGCCACCGTCACGGGCCGCCGCTCGGAGCAGTCGCTGTACGACTTCAACCTCGCCACCTACGACGAGGGCGACTCGTTCGACCAGTCGCAGGCCCGCGGCTTCATCGAGATCTACGGCCTGACCGCCAAGCTCGCCGCCGCGCGCGACGAGAAGTTCGGCAACGGCGTGGACCTCGGCAGCCCCGCCGACCTCACGGCGGGCGCGCGGTGAGCGAGCAGGACGGCGCGGGCGAGGTCGCGGTCCCGGGCGCGCGGGCGGGTGCGGTCGCGGGCGGGGCGTCGGGGGAGAAGGTCGCCCTCTGGGGTGGCCGGTTCGCCGGCGGCCCGTCGCCCGAGCTCGCGGCCCTGTCGCAGTCGACGCACTTCGACTGGCGCCTCGCGCCCTACGACATCGCGGGGTCCAAGGCGCACGCGCGCGTCCTGGCCCGGGCCGGCCTGCTCACCGAGGCCGAGCTCGCGCGCATGATCGACGCCCTCGAGGTGCTCGAGCAGGACGTCGCCTCGGGCGCGTTCCTGCCGGTGCTCGAGGACGAGGACGTGCACACCGCCCTCGAGCGCGGCCTGCTCGAGCGCGCGGGCACCGAGCTCGGCGGCAAGCTGCGCGCCGGCCGGTCCCGCAACGACCAGATCGCCACGCTCGTACGCCTCTACCTGCGCGACCAGGCGCGGACCATCGGGACGCAGGTGCTCGACCTGGTCGACGAGCTGATCACCCAGGCGCAGGCCGCGGGCGACGCCCCCATGCCGGGGCGCACGCACCTGCAGCACGCCCAGCCCGTGCTGCTCGCGCACCACCTGCTCGCGCACGCGTGGCCCCTGCTGCGCGACGTCGACCGGTTCCTCGACTGGGACGTGCGCGCCTCGACGTCCCCGTACGGCTCGGGGGCGCTCGCGGGTTCCTCGCTGGGCCTGGACCCCGCCGCCGTCGCGGCGGACCTCGGCCTGGAGGGCGGGCCCGTCGAGAACTCCATCGACGGGACGGCCGCACGCGACGTCGCGGCGGAGTTCGCCTTCGTCGCCGCGATGATCGCGGTGGACCTGTCGCGGCTCGCCGAGGAGATCATCCTCTGGAACACCAAGGAGTTCGGGTTCGTCCGGCTGGACGACGCGTACTCCACGGGCTCGTCGATCATGCCGCAGAAGAAGAACCCGGACATCGCCGAGCTCGCGCGCGGCAAGGCCGGGCGCGTCATCGGCGACCTCACCGGGCTGCTCGCCACGCTCAAGGGCCTCCCGCTCGCGTACAACCGCGACCTGCAGGAGGACAAGGAGCCGGTGTTCGACCAGGTGGCGACCCTGACCGTGCTGCTGCCCGCTTTCACGGGCATGGTGCGCACGCTGCGGTTCGACACCGGCCGCATGGCCGAGCTCGCGCCCCAGGGGTTCTCGCTCGCCACGGACGTCGCCGAGTGGCTCGTGCGGCAGGGCGTCCCGTTCCGCGTCGCGCACGAGGTGGCGGGCGCGTGCGTGCAGGAGTGCGAGACGCGCGGGATCGAGCTGTGGGACCTGTCCGACGAGGACCTCGCCCGCATCTCGGAGCACCTCACGCCGGACGTGCGCTCGGTGCTGTCGGTCGAGGGCTCGCTCGCGTCGCGCGACGGCGTCGGGGGCACCGCCCCGGCGCGGGTCCGTGAGCAGATCGAGGCGGCCAAGGAGCGCGCCACGGAGTTCCGCTTCTGGGCGCAGCCGGAGTAGCGGGCCGGCGTCCGGCCCCGCCGACCCGGCGACCGTGCCAGGATCCGGGCACGATCGCCGGGGTCGGCGGGGTGCGCACACGGGCGGGAGCCCGGGAGGGGGAATCATGAGCGTCACGGGTGCCGTGCTCGGGGTCGTGCTCGAACGGATCCGGGCGTCCGACGCGCGGGTGGTGTGCGTGGACGGGCCGGCCGGCTCGGGCAAGACGACGCTGGCCGCGCAGCTCGGTGACGCGCTCGAGGCGCCGGTGATCCACATGGACGACCTCTACGAGGGCTGGACGGCGGGCCCCGACGGCGGCGCCGCGAACCTGCGCCGCTGGGTGCTCGACCCGCTGGCCGCGGGGGAGCCCGTCCGGTACCGGCGCTACGACTGGGTCGACGCCGCCTGGGCCGAGTGGCACGAGGTGCCGCCGTCGACCCACCTCGTCGTCGAGGGCTGCGGGGCCGCGGCCCGCCAGGTCGACGCCCTGGGCGCGTTCCGCATCTGGGTCGAGGCCGACGACGCCGAGCGCCTGCGCCGTGGCCTCGACCGCGACGGTCAGGAGGCGCGTGACCACTGGCTGCGCTGGATGGCCGACGAGGCGGCACACTACGCCCGCGAGGGCACCCGGGACCGCGCCGACCTCCGCCTGACGGGCTTCGGCGAGCTGCTCTGAGCCGCCCGGCGGCGGACCATCGAGGGAAGCCGGAGAGAATGGCTGGGTGAGAGACCTCAGCGGCACCGCCTTCTTCGACCGGCCCGTGGTGGAGGTCGCCCAGGACCTGCTCGGCGCGACCCTGACCCGGTGCGCACCCGAGGGCGCGGTCACGCTGCGCCTCACGGAGGTCGAGGCGTACGACGGCGCGAACGACCCCGGATCGCACGCCTACCGCGGCCGGACCCGGCGCAACGGCACGATGTTCGGCGAGCCCGGCCACCTGTACGTGTACCGGCACCTCGGCCTGCACCACTGCGTCAACGTGGTCTGCGGCCCACGGGGGACGGCGTCGGCGGTGCTGCTGCGCGCCGGGGAGGTGACCGAGGGTGCCGCGCTGGCCCGCGCGCGGCGGGAGGCGTCCGGCGTCGCCCGCACCGACCGCGACCTGGCCCGCGGCCCCGCCCGCCTGGCGGTCGCCCTGGGCCTCGACCTGGCCGACGACGGCGCCGCCGTCACCGAACCGGACGGCGACCTCGTGCTGGTGCCCGCCGTGGCGCCGGCCGGGACGGTCCTGTCCGGGCCGCGCGTCGGCGTGAGCGGGGACGGCGGCAACGCCGACCTGTTCCCGTGGCGGTTCTGGCTCGACGGTGAGCCGTCGGTGTCGGCCTACCGCCCGGCTCCGCCGCCCCGCCGGACACCGCCGGCTACCTGAGACCCACACCGTTCCGCCACATAGGACCTAGAACCGCTATGCCTAGGACTGCTAGGGTAAGGATCCCTAGCAGCACTAGGCATAGGAGTGCGAGTGCACATCGACAAGGACCTGGTCGCGGCGTCCGCCACACCGCTCGTCCTCGGCATCCTGGCCGACGGCGAGTCGTACGGCTACGCGATCCTCAAGCGCGTCAACGAGCTCTCCGGCGGGCGCATGGAGTGGACCGACGGCATGCTCTACCCCCTGCTCCACCGCCTCGAGCGGCTCGGCTACGTGAAGTCGTCGTGGGGCACCTCCGAGGTGGGGCGCCGGCGCAAGCACTACGCGATCACCGGCACGGGCCGCGAGGCGCTCGCCGAACGCCGGCAGCAGTGGGCCGTCGTCTCCGAGGCGCTCAAGCAGGTCTGGCAGGACACCCTTCCCGGCCCCGCCGTCGCCGAGGGGTGGGCCTGATGACCGAGCAGGACCCGCACGCCGCCCTCGAGGACCAGATCGACCAGTGGCGCGCCTACGTGCAGCGCCGCCGCGCCATCTCCGCCGCCGACGTCGACGAGATGGAGGACCACCTCCGCGGGCAGGTCGCCGACCTCGCCGCCGGCGGCCTCGACGACGACGAGGCGTTCCTCGTCGCCGTCAAGCGCATGGGCAACCTCGACGACGTCTCCCGGGAGTTCGCCCGCGAGCACTCCGACCGCCTCTGGAAGCAGCTCGTCCTCGTTCCCGAGGAGCCCGGCGGGACGGGCCGGTGGCGCGAGCTCGGCGTCGTGCTCGCGCTCGCGGTCGCCGCGGGCATCTGGGTCCGCATCCTCGTCGACGCCTCGGGCGGTGACGACGCCGTCGTCGTGCGCAACGCGGTCTTCGCCGTCCTGCCGTTCCTCGCGGGCTACTTCGCGTGGAAGCGCCGGCTCACCTGGCGCCTGAGCGCCACCCTCCTCGCCGTGACCGCCGCCCTCGCCCTCGTGGTCAACCTCTATCCCTTCGAGCAGGGCGCGTACGGCGAGCCCGGGATGACGGAGCTCCTCGCCGTCACCCACACGCCCGTGGTGCTGTGGCTGCTGCTGGGGGTCGTGTACGCGGGCGGCGCGTGGCGCTCGGGCGCCCGCCGCATGGACTTCGTCCGGTTCACGGGCGAGCTCGCCATCTACCTCGTCCTCATCGCCCTGGGCGGCGGACTGCTCATCGGCCTCACGGTCGGCACCCTCAGCCTGGTCGACACCGACATCGAGCCGTTCCTCGAGGACTGGGTCCTGCCGTTCGGCATGCCGGGCGCCCTCCTGGTCGGGGCCTGGCTCGTCGAGGCCAAGAAGAACGTCGTCGAGAACATCGCGCCGGTGCTCACCCGTGTCTTCACGCCGCTGACGATCGTCATGCTCGTCGCGATCCTGGTCGCCCTGCTCGCCAACGGCCCGCTCACCGCCGTCGACCGCGAGCTGCTCATCCTCATGGACGCGATCCTCGTGCTCGTCCTGTTCCTGCTCCTGTACTCCATCTCGGCGCGTGACCCGCTCGCCCCGCCCGGCATCGTCGACTGGTTGCAGCTCGTGCTCGTCGGCGCGGCGCTCGCGGTCGACGCCGTGGCGCTGACCGCGATGCTCACCCGCATCGCCGAGTTCGGGTTCACCGCCAACAAGGTCGCGGCCCTCGGCCTCAACCTGCTGCTGCTCGTGCACCTCGCGTGGGCGGCGTGGCTGGGCCTCGGGTTCGTCCGCGGCCGTCGGCCCTTCGCCGAGGCGGAGCGCTGGCAGACGCAGTACCTGCCGGTCTACGCGGCGTGGGCCACGATCGTGGTGGTCGCCTTCGGCCCGCTCTTCGCCTTCGCCTGACCCGCCCCACCCGCTGAGTGCGGGGTCTTGGCCCTCCTGGCACACAGAAAGGGCGAGGACCCCGCACTCAGCGATCGGGGTAGGTGGCGGTCAGGACGTGGGAGAGGTGGCGGACGATCTCGCGGGGGCCGGAGAGCGCCGTCTCGCGCTCGACGTCGCTGTTGTAGTTGGTGTTGGTGTTCACGTCGTAGGTGAGCAC
>DATGOB010000247.1:0-48895 GCA_036010205.1 Promicromonospora sp.
TCCGGGCCGGTGAGGTAACCGGTGCGGTTCCTGGCCCAGCGGTGGGCGTGCAGGTGGAAGGTGTGGAGCTGGTCGCCGTGCCCGATGGCGACGAACTCGACCGTCTCGCCGAGGTTCGCCTCGAACATCGGGGTGTCCGGCGCGGCCTTGTTGTTGATCGACATGTCGTTGAACACGACCGTGTAGGTGCGGTCGGGCAGCACGTCGCCCTTGCGGCGGACCACGAGGCCGCCGTACAGGCCGGCCCGGACGCCCGCGGTGCCGTGCTCGCCGTCCATCGCGTGGTCGTGGTAGTGCCAGTAGCCGGCGCTGCCCGGCACCCACGTGCCGTCGGCGTCCTGCGCCGTGACGTGGCTGCGCCACGTGTAGGTGCGGGTCTCGCCGGGCTCGTTGAACGAGGCGTTGAACGGGCTGCCGTCCGACTCGGTGTCGTAGTCGACGCCGTGCGGGTGGATCGACAGGCGCTTGTCGGTGGTGTTCACGAGCTCGATCTGGAGCGTGTCGCCCTCCCACATCTCCAGGAGCGGGCCGGGGATCGTGGCCTTGCCCGGGGCGAGCCCGTAGCCGTACTCGCCCGACGCGAGCCGCTCGGCGTAGATCGTGATGTGCCGGGTCGTGCCGAGCGTGGTGATGGGGCCCGGCCCGGCCGCCACCGCGCTGTCCGCGCCGAGGGCGAAAGCCGCCGTCGGGGCCATGAGGCCTGCGAGGGTTCCGGTGAGGACCGTGCGGCGGGACACGCCGCCGCGCGCGGTCCGGGCGTCAGTGCTGTTCTCAGGCATGCGTCTCCGTTCGACACCGCCGGGCAGGCGGTGGTGCCCACCCGGCGAGAGAGGGATCGGGAGGGTAGGGAGCAGCTGACAGCGGTGTCACGAGGTGGACCCCATCGTCGTTCCCTCCCAGGACGTCGGCTCGTGGCCGTCGGCGTCGACGGCCACGCCCTCATGACCCATGCGGTCTCCGCCCCGGTCGGCGACCCGACCGGCACGGATGACGCGCATGCGTGGTGTGCGCCACATGGTGGCTTTGTGAACCTAGGGCGACTTCTGCCGAGTGTCAAGCAAAAGATGTCGGCCGATCGTCAGACTTCGTCGGCCCGCACACGTCAAAGGGTGGTGAGACCAGGGCGGGAGGCCCTCTTCCACCCGGGTGAGGCGGCCGGTCAGGGTGGGGGCAGCAGGGTGGCGACGGCGGTCAGCACGAGGGTCGCGCCGGTCAGCAGGCCGGTGAGCGGGTGCACCAGCGCGACGGCCGGCCGGTGGCGACGCCCGGGCGCGGCCGCGCGCAGCAGGGCGCCCAGCGGCCAGGCGAGGAGCGCGACGACGACGCCCGCCGCGCCACCCAGGTACAGCGGCGGCACGTCGAGCGTGTTCGCGACGACGCCGACCTGGAGCGCGGTCGAGAGCGAGACGGTCGTCGGGATGAGCTGGACCCAGCGCTTGCCCGTCGTGACCGACGCCTTGTCCTCGTCCTTGGCCGCCGCCACGGCGCGGCGGTACGTGCTCGCCAGCAGGCCGGTGCACAGTCGCGTGAGTCCCGCGTGGACGACGAGCGCGGCGGCGTAGATGCCGACCACCCCACCCGTCACGACGCTCCCCTCGGGCCACGCCCCGACGGCGACCACGACGCCGGCGGCGACCACGACGGCGGACAGCACCGCGCCGACGGCCGGTGCCAGCCGGGTCCAGGGGCCGGAGTGTCGGGCGGTCCAGCCGAACCAGGCGAGGGCGAGGAGGGCGGTGGCTGTCGCCGCAAGGGCATGGTCGCTGACGTACTGCACGGTGATCCTCCACAGGCAGGCGAAATCGGCACAAAGCGGACGTCAGCGTACGGTGTCCATGCAGGTCAGGGAAGGTTTCCGATATCTGGTTGGTGATGCCGCGAGGTCGCGCTACCTGCCGGGCACGGCGACGCGTGCGAGGTGCTCGACGACCGCTGCCACCGTCGCGTCCGCGTCGAGCACGCTGTTGTGGCCGGCGTCGAGCTCGACGAGCCGGCTGCCGGGGTGTGCGGCGTGCAGCGCACGCGACGCGGCGGGCGGCACCTCGCGGTCCCTGCTGCCGTGGACGAAGAGCGCGGGGACCGGTGCAGGCCGGTGCACCAGGTCGAACCGGGCGACCGGGTCGGGATCGTCGGGGAACAGGCGGCGCGCTACGAGCCGCGAGTGCCGCGCGTGCAGCGCCGGGGGCAGGCCGATCGTCTCGAGGAAGCCGCGGTTGAGGTCCGCGAACGACGGCACGGCGGCCAGCGCGACGAGCGCGGCGCCAGGCAGCCCCTCGGCCAGCGCGATCCCCGCGGTGAGCCCGCCGAACGAGTGCCCGACGACGCCGACGGGCGGTCCGGACCGCTCGACGATCTCCCGTGCGACCGCCAGGTGGTCGAGGATCGTCGTGCGCCGGCCGGTCGAGTCGCCGTGCGCGACGCCGTCGAAGGCCAGGACGTGGTGGCCCGCCTGCGTCAGCCCGTCCACGAGGCGCGCGAACCGCGACGCGCGCGAGCGCCAACCGTGCACGAGCAGCACGGACGGCCCCCCGGGGTCGCCCCAGGCGTAGGTCGCGACGCGCTCGCCGGCCAGGCGCAGCTCGTCGCGGCGGGCGCTGTCGTGCGTGGCCCGGTCCGCGTCGCGCACGGGGGTGCGCGGGCCCATGGTGAGGAACGCCCGGTAGGCGGCGCCGACCGCGAGCGGCGGGGCCAGGCGGCCGGTGGTCCGGAACGTGGCGCGGACGGCGGGGTGCATCGGGTGCATGGGGGCTCCTGGGGGAGGGCGGCGCGAGAAATCTGTACGACCGTCCGGATAGTATCCGAACGGTCGTACACTTTCCATCATGGAGACGGCGACAGCGACGACCGGACGGCCTGACGGGCGGCGTGTGCGCGGCGACCGCACCCGGCGCGCGGTGCTCGACGCCGCCGTCCAGGACGCGTCGGTCCGCGGCCTGGACGCGCTCTCCTTCGGGGCGCTCGCGGCCGTCGCCCCGGTGAACAAGAGCGCGATCGCCGGTCTGTTCGGCTCCAAGGAACGGCTCCAGCTCGCGGCCGTCGAGCGGGCGCGGGAGATCTTCGTCGAGCACGTCGTCGTCCCGGCGCGCGGGGCCCGCCCCGGCCTGCCGCGGCTCTGGGCGCTGCTGCTGGCGTGGACCGCCTACTCCCGCGCGCGGGTGTTCCGCGGCGGCTGCTTCTTCCGCACCGTCGAGATCGAGTACGACATGCGCGAGGGTGCGGTGCGCGATGCCGTCGTCGCGGCGCAGCGCGACTGGGAGGCCTACCTCGTCGGCCACGTGCGCCGCGCCGTCGACGCGGGCGAGCTGACGCCCGGCACCGACCCCGAGCAGGTCGCGTTCGAGGTCGTCGCCGTGCTCGCCGCCGCCAACGACCGCTCGCTGCTGCTCGCCGACGAGAGCGTCTACGACCGTGCCCTGACCACCGCCCGCACCCTGCTCACCGCCCACGGCGCCGACGCAGGGGCCCTGGTGGGAGGGGCCGTACGGCAGGTGTGAGGGACGCCGCACGGGCCGGGCCGGGGGACGGGTTATGGTCGAGCCGTGAGCTCGTCCGCATCCGCACGCAAGCAGCTGGTCGCACTCGCCGAGCGAGGGTTCGAGGGGCCGTGGCCCCACGCCAGGGGCGACTTCACCGGCGCGGCGCGCCCCGCCTCCGTGCTCGTCCTGTTCGGGGTGCTCGACCGGCTGACGGCGGACCGGGCGCCCGACGCCGACACCGCCGTCCCCGCCGACCTCGACGTGCTGCTCCTGGCCCGCGCCGCGACCCTGCGCAGCCACGCGGGCCAGGTCGCCTTCCCGGGCGGCCGGGCCGAGGACGGCGAGGACGCCGTCGCCGCGGCGCTGCGCGAGGCGGAGGAGGAGACGGGGCTCGACCCGGACGGCGTCGAGGTGCTCGGCGTGTTCGGCGAGCTGCCGATGCCCGTGAGCAACCACGTCGTCACCCCCGTGCTCGGCTGGTGGGCACGGCCCACACCGGTGCGCGTGGTCGACGTCGCGGAGTCCGCGCACGTGTTCCGCGCGCCCGTCGCCGACCTGCTCGACCCGGCCAACCGGTTCACCACCGTGCTGCGGTGCGGCAGACAGACCTGGCGCGGCCCGGGCTTCCACGTGCACGACGGCGACCTCACCCACCTCGTGTGGGGCTTCACCGCGGGCATCCTCGACGCGATGTTCGACCAGCTCGGCTGGACCGAGAGCTGGGACACGACCCGAGAGCTGGGGATCAACTGATGACGACGCAGACCGACACGCAGACCGGCGACCGGAGCGACCAGCCGGGCGGCGAGGTGACCCGGCCCGCGATCCGCGCAGCGGCCGACCTGATCCGCCCGCACGTGCGCCGCACGCCCGTGCTCGAGGTCGACCTCGCCGACCTCGGCGGGCCTGCGCACCCGCTCGCGCTCAAGCTCGAGTGCCTCCAGCACTCCGGCTCCTTCAAGGCGCGCGGGGCGTTCACGAACCTGCTGACGAGCGACGTGCCCGACGCCGGCGTCGTCGCCGCGTCGGGCGGCAACCACGGCGCCGCCGTCGCCTACGCCGCGGCGCGCCTCGGCCTGCCCGCCACGATCTTCGTGCCGAGCGTGACGTCGGCGGCCAAGGCCGACCGCATCCGCGGGTACGGCGCTGACCTCGTGGTCGGTGGCGACCGGTACGCCGACGCGCTCGCCGCGAGCGAGGAGTTCGTCGCCCGCACCGGCGCGCTGGCGGTGCACGCGTACGACCAGCCCGGCACGCTCGTCGGCCAGGGCACCCTCGGCCTCGAGATCAGCGAGGACCTGCCCGACCTCGACACCCTGCTCGTCGCCGTCGGGGGCGGCGGGCTCATCGGCGGCATCGCCGGCTGGTTCCGCGGCGACGTCCGCGTCGTGGCCGTCGAGCCGGAGGGGGCGCCGACGCTGCACCGCGCACTGGCCGCGGGCGAGCCCGTCGACGCGCCCGCCGGGAGCGTCGCCGCCGACTCGCTCGCCCCGCGGCAGGTCGGTCGGCACATGTTCCCGCTGGCCCAGCGGTTCGTGGACCGGTCGGTGCTGGTCGACGACGACGCGATCGTCGCCGCCCAGCGCGCCCTCTGGGACGGTGCTCGGGTCGTCGCCGAGCCAGGGGGCGCCACGGCGCTGGCCGCGCTGCTGTCGGGCGCCTACGCGCCCGAGCCCGGCGAGCGGGTCGCCGTGCTCGTCTGCGGCGCGAACACGACGGCGGTGCAGCTCTGAGGGCTCAGTCCTCGTCGTCGTCGTCGCCGTCGGGACCCGCGACCAGGAGGTCGATGTGCACGCCGAGCAGCGACCCGTCGGCGGCGTGAGTCGTGACCACCGGGTAGAACCCGTCGCCCCAGCCGCTGTGGCTGAGCACGACGTTCTCGCCCGCCGCGGCGCCCGGCAGCGCGATGTTCGCCACGCCTTCGCGATGGTGCCCTGGATCGTCCATCAGGTCGAACCACTCCTCGTCGAGCTCCTCGTCCTCCGCCGCGTCCGCGAACGCGGCGGCAGCGGTGGCGTCCGCGAACCCGACGGTGCCCGCGTCGACGCCGACGCCGTAGTGCTCGTCGGCACGCGGCGGCTCATGCCCCTCCGGCGTCACCCCGCGCACCTCGGCGACCGGCGCGCCGTCCGACACCACGAGCGAGAGGTACGCCTCGCGCACGTGGCTGCCGTCCCGTGCGTCCGACACGTCGGCGACGGTCACGTACGCGGGCCACGAGCCCGGCGGCACGCCGACCACCAGGCCGTCGCCGAGGCTCACGAACGGGTCGGAGGCCTCGAGCCGGCCCGACGGGACGTGCAGCGTGCCGGCGGCGTGCACGGTCTGGGGGTGCGGCGTCCCGTCCGGGGTGCCGTCGAGGAGCGCGAAGAAGGGGCGGCCGTAGGCCGCGGGGGTGCCGTCGAGGGTGCCTGAGGTCATGCCAGGACGGTAGCGGTGACCACTGACACCCTCGGGCCTCACGCCAGGAGCTGCTCCACCGCGTGCTCGCCGACGCGGACCATGACCGGGTGCGTCTCCGGGTAGGAGAAGCAGATCGCCGTGTACAGCACGGCCCAGCCCTTGGCCCGGCGCCACATGCCCTCGTCCCAGCCGCGCCCGCCGCGGGCGCGGCGGTCGACCACGGCGCGGAACCGGCGGCGGCCCTCGGCGTCGAACGTCAGCCACATGGTGCCGAGGTCGGACGCCGGGTCGCCGCTGGTCACGTCCCCGAAGTCGATGACGGCGGCCAGACGGTCGCCGTCGGCCACGAGGTTCGCCGGGTGGGGGTCGCCGTGCAGCCACATCGGCTCGCCGTCGTACTCCGGCGCGCTCACGGCGTCGGCCCACACGTCGCGTGCGCGGCGGTGCAGACGCTCCGGGAGGAGCGCCAGGCGGTCCTCGAAGGTGGCCTGGCGCTCCGCGACCGGGATGCCGCGGAACCGGTGGCCCGGCGCGTCCTCCGGCGCGGGCTGGTGCAGGGCGACGAAGACGTGCGCGAGCTGCTCCGCCCAGACGGTGCGCCGGGCGGGCGGCACGTCGGCGGCCTGCACGCCCTCGGTCCAACGGACCACGCCCCACGGCCAGGGGTAGCCGAGCGAGTCGCTGGGCACGCCGACGCGGACAGGGGTCGGCACGGGGACCGGCAGCCGCGGGGCGAGCAGGGGCAGCACGGCGTGCTCGTTGCGCAGCAGCTGCGCGCCCGCCTCGCGCCGTGGCAGGCGCAGGGCGAGGTCGTCGCCGAGCCGGATCATCACGTTGTCCCAGCCGTTGGCGACGATGCGCAGCGGCAGGCCGGCGAGATCGGGGTGCTGTTCGGACAGGAGAGACCGGGCGAGATCGACGGTCACGTCGAGGTCGGCAGCGACCACGGGCGCCTCCAGGGGTGTCGCGGGTGGGCAGCCAACGCTACCGGGCGTCGCGCACGGTGGCCGGGGATACTGGCCGTGCAGGGTCCGGCGGGCGCACAGGGCACCGCGCCGCAGGGCCCCGAGACCTTCCCGGCGGCCCGGGAACGTTCCGCGCCCCGGTGGCGTTGACCCCAGGCCTCGACAACGAGGAGCCGACGACAGGAGACCTGTGCAGCAGCTGCGGACCGAGCACGACACCCCCGGACAGGCCGCCGGCACGACGCGCCACGAGACCGGGCACGAGACCCAGCGCACCGCCGAGCAGCGGTACGTCGACGCGCTGTACGCGCGCCTGGACGCCGACTCCGCGCGCGTGCGCGCGGAGCTGCGCGAGGTGCTGCGCGGCGACCCCGACGACGCGTTCACGCGCGACGTGCGCGCCGCCATGCTCCAGCGCCGTGCGCGCACGCTCGACGCCGCCGACCACCACCTGTGCTTCGGCCGCATCGACCACGCCGACGGCGGGTCGCTGCACATCGGTCGCACGGGCCTGAGCGACGGCGACGACCAGCTCCTCGTCGACTGGCGTGCCGACGCCGCCCGCCCGTTCTACGCGGCCACGGCCGCGCACCCGCTGGGTGTGCGCCGGCGCAGGCACCTCGGCCTCGACGGCCGACGCGTGACCCGGCTGAGCGACGAGCTCCTCGACGGCTCGGAGCCCGGCCCGGACGACGTCGTCGGCGACGGGCCGCTGCTCGAGGCCGTCGGCGCGCGTCGCACGGGCCGGATGCGCGAGGTCGTGGCGACGCTGCAGGCCGAGCAGGACGCGATCATCCGCTCGCCGCACCGTGGCGTGACCGTCGTGGAGGGCGGGCCCGGCACCGGCAAGACCGTCGTCGCGCTGCACCGCGCCGCGTATGTGCTGGCGGGCTTCGAGGAGGCCCGGGCCGACGGCGTGCTCGTGCTCGGCCCGAACACGCGGTTCCTCGACTACATCGGCGAGGTGCTGCCGTCGCTGGGCGAGAACGACGTCGCGATGAGCACCGCCGACCGCCTCGTCGCCGACGCCCTCGGCGTGCCGGAGCCCGCCCCCGCCGGGCACGCCCTCCGCCGCGCCGCCGGCGACGTGCGCTGGGCCGACGCGCTGGCCGAGGTCGTCGAGGGGTACCAGGCGCCGTCGGGCACGCTGACGGTCGTGGTCGACGGCGACCCGGCCACGCTGGACGAGGCGACGCTCGCCGAGACCCGGGAGGCCGCCGTGGCCACGGGCCTGCCGCACAACCAGGCCAGGGCCGTGTTCACGGACCTGGTCGTCGACGTCGTGGCCGACGAGGTGCAGGCACGGGCGCGCGTGCTGCTGGCCCGCCTCGACGAGGACATGGAGGTGCTCGCGGGCGGCGTGGACCTCGACCGGGCGGCGGCCAAGGACCTGGCGAGGCTCGGCTTCGAGGCCGACGCCGACGGCGCGTACGGGCACGCCGCCGCCGTCGCCGAGCTCGACCCCGGCGCGCTGCGCGCCGAGCTGCGCGGCGACCTGGCGCTGGAGCGTGCGGTCGAGGACGCCTGGCCCCGGCTGACCGCGGAGGACGTGGTGCGGGACCTGCTCGACGAGCACCCCGAGCTCGCCCCCGACGGCGCCGACGCGCCGTGGTCGGCGGCCCACCTGCCGCTGCTCGACGAGGCCGCTCACCTGCTCGACGGGCCGCCCGCGCGCACGTACGGGCACGTCGTCGTGGACGAGGCGCAGGAGCTGACGCCGATGCAGTGGCGCTCGGTGCTGCGCCGCTGCCCGGGCCGGTCGATGACCGTGGTCGGCGACCTGGCGCAGGCGGGCCCGGCGACGGGGGCGACGTCGTGGGCCGACGCGCTGGGCGCCGACCTGGCGCGCCGCGCCGACGTGCGCACCCTGACGGTCTGCTACCGCACGACGGCGCAGGTGCTGGCCGAGGCGGCGCCCCTGCTGGCCCGCATCGCGCCCGGGCAGCAGCCCGCCCGCGCGGTACGGCAGGGCGACGAGCCCCGCCGCCGCGCCGCCGGCGGCGACCTGGCGGCCGCGGTGGCGCAGGAGGTGGGGCGCGAGCTGGAGCACGGTGACCTCGTGGCCGTCGTGGCGGCCGATGACGCGGTGCCCGCCCTGGCCCGTGCCGTCGGCGGGGCGGCGAACGCGGCGGGCGAGGTGCGGGTCGTGCCGGTCTCGCAGGTGCGCGGCCTGGAGTTCGACGCCGTGGTGGTGGCCGACCCCGACGGCATCACCGGCGCGCGGCCGGGCGGCGAGCGCGACCTCTACGTGGCGCTCACCCGACCGACGCGTCGGCTGGTGATCGTGGGCTGAGCCGAGCGGCGCGCTCACCAGCTCGTCGCGACCGGCATGCCCTCCTGGTAGCCCGCCGCCGACTGGATGCCGACCACGGCGCGCTCGGCGAACTCGGGCAGCGAGCGCGCGCCCGCGTACGTGCACGAGGAGCGCAGCCCGGAGGTGATCTCGTCCAGCAGGTCCTCGACGCCGGGCCGCGCCGGGTCGAGGTACATCTTGCCGCTGGAGATGCCCTCTTCGTACAGGGCCTTGCGGGCGCGCTCGAAGGCCGAGCCGCTGCCCGCCGTGCGGGCGGCGACGGCGCGCGCCGACGCCATGCCGAAGGAGTCCTTGTAGAGCCGGCCGGTGCCGTCGTCCTTGAGGTCGCCGGGCGACTCGTAGGTGCCGGCGAACCAGGAGCCGACCATCACCTGGGAGGCCCCGGCGGCCAGGGCGAGGGCGACGTCGCGGGGGTGCCGCACCCCGCCGTCGGCCCAGACGTGCCTGCCGAGCTCGCGCGCGGCGGCCGCGCACTCCAGCACGGCGGAGAACTGCGGCCGCCCGACGCCCGTCTGCATGCGCGTGGTGCACATCGCGCCCGGGCCGACGCCGACCTTGAGGATGTCGGCCCCGGCGGCGACGAGGTCGCGCACGCCGTCGGCCGTCACGACGTTGCCCGCGACGACGGGCACGGCCGGGTCCACGGACCGCACCGCGTCGAGCGCGGCGAGCATCCGGGTCTGGTGCCCGTGCGCGGTGTCGACGACGAGCACGTCGACGCCGGCGGCGAGCAGGTCCTTGGCCTTGGCCGCGACGTCGCCGTTGATGCCGACGGCCGCGCCGATGCGCAGGCGCCCGCCGTCGTCGAGGGCGGGGGAGTAGATCGAGGAGCGCAGCGCGCCCTTGCGGGTCAGCACGCCGGCGAGCCGGCCGTCGCGGACCACGGGCGCGACGTCGAGGCGCGCGGAGTGCAGCACGTCGAACGCGGCCTCCAGGCCGCCGGGGCCGTCCAGCAGGTGCGCGTCGAGGAGCAGCGGGTCGGCAGACATCACCTCCGCCACACGCGTGAACCGGTCGACGTCGGAGCAGTCGGACTCCGTGACGACGCCGACGGGCCGGTCGTCCTCGACGACGACGGCGGCGCCGTGCGCGCGCTTGCCGAGCAGGGTCAGCACGCTGTGCACGGTGTCCTGCGGTGCGACGACCACGGGGGTCTCGATCACCGGGTCCTTGGCCTTGACGTCGGCCACGACGCCCGCGACGACGTCGGCGGGGACGTCCTGCGGAAGGATGGCGAGGCCGCCCCGGCGGGCGACGGTCTCGGCCATGCGGCGGCCCGCCACCGCGGTCATGTTGGCGACCACGACGGGGACCGTCGTGCCGGTGCCGTCGTCGGAGGACAGGTCGACGTCGAACCGCGACGACACGTCCGAGCGCGAGGGAACGAGGAACACGTCACCATAGGTGAGGTCCGTGGTGGGGGACTGCCCCGGGAGGAATCGCACGGTTCTCAAGAGTAAAGAGTTCTTCTGCTCGTGCCTATGAATCCGAGCACATCCGCGGCGCATCCGTGTGGAGGTATCGCAGACGGCCCCCGGACAGGCAGGGGAGAGGCCACCGAGGTGGCACAGTGGAGGTGTCGGAGCCCTTTAGAGTGGGGCCCCGATCCGCCCGACAGGACACGACGACAGGTCACGTGCAGGGCACGACGAAAGGACGCAGATGGGTCTGCTCAGCGACATCCGCCTCCCCGAGGACGTCCGGGCCCTCACACCCGGCCAGATGCCGGAGCTCGCCGAGGAGATCCGCCGGTTCCTCGTGGAGAGCGTCTCGCGCACCGGCGGGCACCTCGGGCCCAACCTGGGCGTGGTCGAGCTGACGATCGCGCTGCACCGCGTGTTCGACTCCCCGCGCGACGCCATCGTGTTCGACACGGGCCACCAGGCGTACGTGCACAAGCTGCTCACCGGGCGGCAGGACTTCTCCGACCTGCGCAAGCGCGGCGGCATCTCCGGCTACCCGAGTCGCGCGGAGTCGGAGCACGACGTCGTGGAGAACTCCCACGCCTCGACCGCCCTGTCCTGGGCCGACGGGATCGCCAAGGCCAACCAGGTGCGCGGCAAGGACGACCACGTCGTCGCCGTCATCGGGGACGGCGCGCTCACCGGCGGCATGGCCTGGGAGGCGCTGAACAACATCGCCGAGAGCCGCGACCGCAAGCTGGTCATCGTCGTCAACGACAACGGCCGCTCCTACTCGCCGACCATAGGCGGCCTGGCGAACCACCTCGACACCCTGCGCACCACGCACGGCTACGAGGCGTTCCTGGGCTGGGCGACGCGCGCCCTGCACCGGTCCGGCCCGCCCGGCAGGTTCGCGTGGCGCTGGCTGCACGGCCTGAAGAAGGGCCTCAAGGACGTCGTCGCGCCGCAGGGCATGTTCGAGGACCTGGGCATCAAGTACATCGGGCCCGTCGACGGGCACGACACCGAGGCGCTCGAGCGGGCGCTCGGCCGCGCCAAGGCGTTCGGCCGCCCCGTGATCGTGCACGCCATCACCGAGAAGGGGCGCGGCTACAAGCCCGCGGAGGAGGACATCGCCGACCGGTTCCACGCCGTCGGCGTCATCCACCCCGAGACCGGCCTGCCGGTTGCGCAGAGCCGATTCGGCTGGACCAAGGTCTTCGCCGACGAGATCGTCCGGATCGGCCGCCGCAGGCCCGACGTCGTCGCGATCACCGCCGCCATGCTGCACCCCGTGGGCCTCGCGCCGTTCCAGGAGCAGTTCCCCGACCGCACCTTCGACGTCGGCATCGCCGAGCAGCACGCCGTGACCTCGGCGGCAGGCATGGCCTACGCAGGGCTCCACCCCGTCGTCGCCGTCTACGCGACGTTCCTCAACCGGGCGTTCGACCAGGTGCTCATGGACGTGGCCCTGCACAAGGCCGGCGTCACCTTCGTGCTCGACCGCGCGGGCATCACCGGAGACGACGGCGCGAGCCACAACGGCATGTGGGACATGGCGATGCTGCGCATCGTGCCGGGTCTGCGGCTGGCCGCCCCGCGCGACGAGCCGACCCTGCGCGCCGCGCTGCGCGCCGCCGTCGACGTCGACGACGCGCCAACGGTCGTGCGCTACCCCAAGGGCGCCGTCGGCGACGACGTGCCCGCGGTCGAGGAGCTCGACGGCGTCGACGTCGTCGGCCGCTTCGAGGCCGCCCCGGGGCGCGCCGGCACACCGCGTCGCGTGCTCGTCGTGGGCGTCGGCCCCATGGCCGGCTGCGCGCTGGAGACCGGCGAGGCGCTCGCCGCGCACGGCGTCGAGGCGACCGTCGTCGCGCCGACCTGGGTGCTGCCCGTCCCCGAGAACCTGGTCAAGCTGTGCGGCGAGCACGACCTCGTGGTCACGGTGGAGGACGGCGTCGTCGACGGCGGCGTGGGCGACATGCTCGCCCAGCGCGCGGGCGAGCAGGGCATCGCGACACCGCAGGTGCACCTCGGGCTGCCGGTCGCGTTCCTCGACCACGCCAGCCGCGACCACATCGTCCGGGCGCAGCGCATGACGGCGGCCGACGCCACCCGGGACGCCCTCGCGGCGCTGGCCCTCCTGTGAGCGGGGGGACCACGGGCACCGGCCGCACCGTCGGTGTCGAGGAAGAGCTCATGCTCGTCGGGCACGACGGCGCGCCCATCGCCCGGGCGCAGGACGTGATCGGCAGCGCAGAGCCCGCCGACGGGCCCCTCGAGCACGAGCTCATGGAGGAGCAGATCGAGACGGCCACGCCGCCGCGCTCGACGCTCGAGGACATCGCCGCGGCCATCCGGGAGGGCCGCGCGGGCGCCCAGGCCGCCGCCGACCGGCACGACGCGCGCATCGCGGCCCTCGGCACCTCGCCCATGGCGCTCGCGGGCACGACGGTCGGCAAGCTGCGCTACCTGCTGGCGCGCGCCGAGTTCGGCCTCACCGCGCGCGAGCAGCTCACCAGCGGCTGCCACGTGCACGTCTCCGTCGCCGACGACGAGGAGGGCGTCGCCGTCCTCGACCGGATCGGGCCCTGGCTCGCGCCGCTGCTCGCCCTGTCGGCGAACTCGCCGTACTGGATGGGCGACGACTCGGGGTACGCGAGCTTCCGGTCGCAGGTGTGGTCCCGGTGGCACACGGCGGGCCCGACGCGCCTGTTCGGCAGCCCGGAGGCGTACCACGACGCGGTGAAGAGCCTGGTCGCGACCGGCACCATCCTCGACGAGGGGATGGTCTACTTCGACGCCCGGCTCTCGGCGAAGTACCCGACGGTGGAGATCCGCGTGGCGGACGTCTGCCTCTCGGCGAACACCGCGACCCTGCTGGCCGCGCTCGCGCGGGCTCTGGTCGAGACCGCCGCCCGGGCCCGGGACACCCCGGCGCCGGACGTGCCCGTCGAGATCCTGCGCACCGCGCAGTGGCGGGCCGGCCGGTCGGGCCTCAAGGGCGACCTCGTCGACCCGCGCACCTGGCGGCCGGCCGCGGCGCACGACGTGATCGGCGCGCTGGTGGCGCACGTGCGGGAGGCGCTGAGCGACCAGGGCGACCTCGACACCGTCACCGAGCTCCTGGGTGAGCTGTGGGCCTCGGGGGGCGGAGCGGCTCGCCAGCGCGCCTGGGCGGCGGAGGCGGACGGCGACCTCGCCGCCGTCGCCCGCCGCGCGGCGGAGGCGACGCTGGCCTAGCCGCGGGACGTCCGCCTCGGGAACTACCTGGGGCGGAGAGCCGGAGACGAAATGAGGTTGTCCCAGGCCGGTCGGTCTGGGAGCGTCCCGGCATGGACCGTGCTGCCCTCACCGAGATCTTCCCGCCCTTCGGCCTCCGCGTCGCGTGTGGTGACCTGGAGCTGCGGCTGCCCGACGACGACGAGCTCGTCGTGCTGGCCGACGTCGCGGCCGCGGGTGTCCACCCGCCCGAGCGGCGACCCTTCCTCGTGCCGTGGACCGACGGCGAGCCGGCGGTCGTCCGCCGGCGCCTGCTCCAGTACCACTGGGGGGTGCGCGCCCGGGTGGCGCCCGCGGAGTGGACCCTGGAGCTGGCGGTCTTCCGGTCGGGGCAGCCCCTCGGGGTGCAGAGCCTCACCGCGAAGAGCTTCCTGGTGACCCGGTCGGTCGGCACCGGGTCCTGGCTCGGCCTGGCGCACCACGGTCAGGGCATCGGCAAGCGCATGCGCCTGATGGCCCTCCACCTGGCCTTCGACGGGCTCGGGGCGGAGGCCGCGACGACCGAGGCGTTCGAGGACAACCCGGAGTCGAACGGCGTGACGCGCTCGCTCGGGTACGCCCCCAACGGCGTCGTGCCGCAGGAACGGCAGGGCGAGCGGGTGCTGGAGAACCGGTACCGGATGACGCGCGCGGCGTGGGCCGACCGACCGGCCGCCCACCGCCTCGACGTCGCTCTCGACGGCGTCGAGGCGGTGCGGACGATGCTGGAGGAGGCGCCCCAGCCGTAGCGCTCAGCCGTAGATGGTCTCCGCGTACCGCGGCCCGTAGTGCGCCTCGACCTCCTCGAGCGTCTGGTCCTGCCGCTCGAGCGTGTGCGCGATCACCGCGCGGCGGGGCACCGCCTCCGGCTCCCAGGTCTCGGGGTCCCACGCGCGCGAGCGCAGGAACGCCTTCGAGCAGTGGTGGAAGACCTCCTCGACGTCGACCTCCAGCGCGAGCACGGGCACGTTGCGGCGCACCTGGAGGTCCGCGAGGTACGGCGCGTCGCGGACCAGCCGGGCCCGGCCGTTGACGCGCAGCGTGTCGCCGCGGCCGGGGAGGAGGAAGATCAGCCCGACGTGCGGGTTGGACAGCACGTTGAGGTACCCGTCGGCGCGGCGGTTGCCGGGGCGCTCGGGGATCGCGATCGTGCGCTCGTCGAGGACGCGCACGAGCGAACCCGCGGGGTCGCCCTTGGGCGAGACGTCGACGGTGCCCGCCGCGTCCGCCGTCGCGACGAGGCACAGGGGCGAGGCCTCGAGCCACTGCCGGTCGAGGTCGTGCAGGGCGGTGCGCACCTTGCCGGCGGCGGCACCGAGGGGCGGGGGGATGATCTCGCGCAGCTCCTCGACCGTCGTGACGGGAGTGCCGCCGAACCTGCTCCGATGGGTCATGCCCCTCACCCTAGACCGGGAACAAACCGGGCATGTCAGACCATCCGGGTACGCTCGCAGTGCCATGACCGAGCAGAGCACCCTCCCCAGCCCGCCGGCGGCGGTACCCGCCGCCCCGCCTCGGACGTCGGCCCGCAGCTGGTCGCCCCGCGCCGCCCGCCGCGTCCTGCAGCGGGCCGGGGACCTGCTCGACGACGCCCGGCTGCTCACGACGGCGGAGCACCCCCTGCGCGAGCGCGTCCGCGACGCCTACGCCGCGACCCGCGAGGTGCGCGTGCACGCCGACCTGCGTGCCGTGCCGGTCACCGCGCTCGAGGAGCGCCGCAGGAAGCTGCGCGTCGCCGTGCTCGAGAAGGCGGGCTTCACCCACGTCACGGACGTGCTCGTCACGGGGCCGGACCGCCTCGTCGAGGCAGGCATCGGCGCGACGACCGCGCGGCTGGCCACCGCCGCCGCCCGCGAGCTCGCCGACGAGGTGGACGCCGACCTCCGCTTCCGCATCGACGTCGACCCGGGCGATCCCTACGCCACCGTGCTCGTCCAGGCGCTGCACGCCCTCGGCCTGGCCACCGACGCCCGCCACCGCCACCTCGACGAGGCCCGCCGTGTCGCCGACGTCGTGCCCGCCTGCCTCGAGCCCGCCCGCCCGGCCACGGGCCTCTGGCGCCGGCTGCTCGCCGGCGCCGAGGGCCGGGCCGCCGCGGACGCTGCCGTCGCGACGCTCGCAGACCAGCTCGGGGACGCCCGGCTGCGGGAGGACGCCCTGGCGGTGCGAGCCGCCGTCGGGCAGCCGCTCGACGCCGCAGCGGTGTGGGCCGACTTCGAGGCGCGCTCGGCCGAGTACTACGGGCTGCTGTCTCAGGTCGTCGACCTCGGCGCGGACCACGAGGCGGCGGCGGGCGGCCTTCCGGCCGACGTCGTGCGGCGGGTCGAGGCGCAGCCGCTGGACCGCACGCTGCTGCGCGCGAGCCTGCGCGGCTACCAGGCGTTCGGCGCGCGGTACGCGCTGGTCCAGCGCCGCACGATCCTCGGCGACGAGATGGGCCTCGGCAAGACGGTGCAGTCGATCGCCGTCGCGGCGCACCTCGTCGCCACGGGCGGCACGCACGTGCTGGTGGTGTGCCCGGCGAGCGTCGTGACGGGCTGGAAGCGCGAGGTCGAGCGGCACTCCGACCTCACGGCCGTCGTGCTGCACGGCCCCGGCAGGGAGCAGGCGGCTCAGGCCTGGCTGGCCGGCGGCGGTGTCGCCGTCACGACGTTCGAGGTGCTCGGCCGGCTGGACCTGCCCGCTGACCTGCGCCCCGCGCTGCTCGTCGTCGACGAGGCGCACTACGTGAAGAACCCCGAGACGCTCCGCGGGCGTGAGGTGCGGCGCTGGGCCGACCGGTCCGAGCGCGTGCTGTTCCTCTCGGGGACCCCGATGGAGAACAGGGTCGCCGAGTTCACGAACATGGTCGGCTACCTGCAGCCCGACCTCGCCGACCGGCTGGACCCGCGCGCCGACCTGTCCGGCGCCGCCGCGTTCCGCCGCATCGTCGCCCCGGCCTACCTGCGGCGCAACCAGGAGGACGTGCTCACCGAGCTGCCCGAGATGGTGCAGGTCGAGGAGTGGGAGCAGTTCGGTCCGGTGGACGGCGCCGCCTACCGCGCCGCGGTGCTCGACGGCAGCTTCATGGCGATGCGCCAGGCCGCGTTCGCCGTGTCCGACCCCGAGGACTCCGCGAAGCTCGTGCGCCTGCGCGAGCTCGTCACCGAGGCGGTCGACGGCGGCAGGCGCGTCATCGTGTTCTCCTACTTCCTCTCCGTGCTGGACCGCGTCATGGAGGTGCTGGGCGACCTCGCCGTCGGGCCGCTCACCGGGTCGGTGCCGGTCCCGGAGCGCCAGGCCATGGTCGACGCGCTGTCCGCGCCGGGCGGCCCGTCGGTGCTCGTCAGCCAGATCACCGCCGGCGGCGTCGGCCTCAACGTGCAGGCGGCGAGCGTCGTGATCTTCTGCGAGCCGCAGGTCAAGCCCACGATCGAGGCGCAGGCCGTCGCGCGCGCGCACCGCATGGGCCAGACCCGCACGGTGCAGGTGCACCGGCTCCTCGTCGAGGACTCCGTGGACCAGCGGCTCATGGAGATCCTCGGCTCCAAGGCCGCGCTGTTCGAGGAGTTCGCGCGGCACTCCGAGATCACCGATGCGTCGTCGTCCGCCGTCGACGTGGCCGCGCCGTCCGAGGCGTCGCTGTCGCGCACCATCCTGGCGGAGGAGCAGCGTCGGCTGAGTCGCACGGTATGACGGCTGTGGCCCACGACGGGTGTGATAACCGATTTCTGCCGCGGTGCGGTTCACTGACCCCGTGGCCCCGTCGTCGACCCGCCCCGGTGCGGCGTCCGTGCATACGTCGTCGCAGGTCGGAGCGCGGGCGGCCCGGCGAACGGCCTGGCGCCCCGCCTCGCCTGCCCGACTCCTGACCCCCGCGCGGCGCACCGTCCCGTTCGTGGGCCGCACGGCCGAGCTCGCGTCCTGCCTCGCATGGTGCGACGACGGCCGGCCGGTCGGCGTCCGCCTGGTCGCCGGGCCGCGCGGCGTGGGCGCGTCCCGCTTCGCGCGCGAGGTCGCGCACCGGATGGCACGCGCCGGCTGGACCTGCCTCGACGTGCCCGACGGCGCGGAGCGCGCCGCGCTGGCCGCCGTGCCCGACGGGGCGCCGGCCCTGCTGGTCGTCGACGACGCCGCGACCCGCGGAGCCGCCCTCGCGGACCTGCTGCGCACCGCCGCGCGCGGGCGCAACGGCACCCTGCGCGTCCTGCTCGTCGCCCAGGGTGCAGGCGTCTGGTTCGAGCGCCTCGCGGCGGCCGACCCCGCCGTGCGGACGCTGCTCGAACCGGCCCGCTCGGCGCCACCCCTGACCGCTGCCGTGCTGCCGCGGCAGGTCGACGCGCGCCTCGTCGCCGCGTTCGCCGAACCGTACGCGAGGGCGCTCGGCCTGCCCGTGCCCGAGGTCGCCGTCGCCTCGGTGCCCGGTGGTGGCGCACGGATGCTCGACCTGCAGGCCGCTGCCCTGTGCGCCGTGCTGCGCGCCCGCAGGGACCGGCTCGAGGGCGCGGCGCCCGTCGACGTGGCCGACGCGATGGACGAGCTGCTCGAGCACGAGCGCTGGAGCTGGTTCCGCTCGGCCGAGTCGGCGGGCGTGCTCGGCGGGGACGGGTTCCCGCCCGAGGCCATGGACGCCCTCGTGGCCGCGGCGACGCTCACGGGCGTCCGCACGCCCGAGGCGGCGGAGGAGCTCGTCCGACGGGTCGGCGGCGTCGTGCCCGGAGTGCACCCGGACCGCGCCGCCGACGTCGGCCGCTGGCTGCTCGCGCTCGACCCCGCCCGGTCGCTGCCCGCCCGGCTCGCCGACCCGCACCTGCTCGCCGAGCTCACCGACACCCCCGGCCTGGTCGCCGCGTGCCTCGACGGCGCGGGGACGGCACCCCTGCGACGCGCGGCGCTGCGGCTCACGGGCATCGTCGCGGACCGCCTCTCCGGCGAGATCCTGGACGGCCGCGACGACCACGGCCCCGCGCTCGAGCGGCTCGGCGCGGCCGTCGCGGCGCTCCCGGACGACCACGACACGCTGCGCACGGTGCTCGGCGCGCTGCCCGCACCGTCCCTCGCCCTCGGCGAGCTGCGGGCGGAGCTGGCGGTGCGCACGCTGGCCACCGTCCCGCGGCCGTCGTCGAGCTCCTCGGACGGCCCGGTATCCGGCCCTGCGTCCGGCCCTGCGTCCGGCCCGGCGACGGACCCGGTGTCCGGCCCGGTGACGGACCCCGTTGCCGCCGCACGGCTCGCCGCCGCCGCGTACGAGGCAGGGGTCGCGCTCCGCGAGATCGGGCGCCCGGCCGACGCCGAGCGGCAGCAGCGCCGCGCCGTCGACGTGCTGCGACGGCTCGCCGCGGGGGAGCGGTGCACCGCCGCGCAGCACCGGCCCGCGCTCGCGGCCGCCCTGTCTGCGCTCGGCGTCGCCTGCGCCGACCAGGGCCGGGCCGCGGACGGCCTCGCCCACGCGCAGGAGGCCGTCGCGCTGCTGCGGCGCGACGCCGCGCGACCGGGCGGCCCGGCCGGCGAGGTGCCCGGCCTCGTGCCCGACCTCCTGCCCGACCTCGCCCACGCGCTCGCCGAGCTGGCCACCGTGCACGTCGCACGTGGCGACACCGCCGCAGCGCTCGCTGCCGACCGCGAGGCGGCCGAGCTGTGGCGTCGCATCGAGGCGCGCACGCCCGGCACCTGCCCCGCGGGCCTGGCCCGCTCGCTCGCGGGCATCGCGCGCCACCTGCTGGTCCGCGGCAGGGCGGCAGAGGCCGCGGAACCCGCCACCGAGTCGCTGGCGCTGCGCCGCCGCCTGGCCGGGGCCGAGCCGGACGCCTTCCTCGGCGAGCTCGCCGACGCGCTGGAGGTCGCCGGGCGCGTGCACGCCGCGCGCGGCGACGCGCGCGCAGCCGCCGCGCACGTCGAGGAGGCCGTCGAGGTGCTGCGGATCGTCGCCGAGGAGAACCCTGGCCGCTACCTGCCCGACCTCGCACGCATGCTCCAGGCGCTCGGCGTCGCACGGACGGGGCAGGGGCGAGGCCCGGAGGGGGTCACGCTCCTGCGGGAGGCGGTCGAGGTGCAGCGTCGCCTCGTGGCCGACGAACCCGGGAGGTACGCGGCGGCGCTCGCGGGCGCGCTGTCCGCCGTCGGGACGGCGTACGCCCGGCTGGACCGCCCGCTGGCCGCGCTCGACGCCGAGCGCGAGGCGACGCGGACCTGGCGCGAGCTGGCGGTCGCCGACCCCGCGACGTACCTGCCTCGCCTGGCGCGCTCGCTCACCACGGTGAGCGCCGGCTTCGCGAGCCTCCGGCTCGGCGAGGAGGCGGTCGCGCCCGCCCAGGAGGCCGTCGAGGTGCTGCGCGAGCTCCTGTCGCGCGAGGACGGCGCGGCGGGCGACGAGGAGGATGACGACGACGCGCACCGGCGGCTGCTCGCCGAGGCGCTGCACACGCTCGCGCTCGTGCTGCACGACCAGGAGCGCTTCGAGCAGGCCCAGGCCGCTCGTGCCGAGGCGGAGGACGTGCTGGCGGCGTGCCGTCAAGGTCCGACAGGTCTAAAATATCTGGACTTTACCTCATCGTTGCAATAGCATCGAAGTGCTGATACCAGGTCGTTGCGTGCAAGTCCTGGGGGTGGTCCACGTGCAGGGATGGGCGAGAGGCAGTCTCCTGGTCGTCGCGCTGGGCGCCATGTCGAACCTCGCGCTCACCTTCGTCCCGGACCTCGTGCCGCGTCGCGTCACCGTGCCCGTGGTCTGGTGCACGGCGGTCGCGACCGTCGTCATCGCCGTCCTCTACCTCGTCGAGCAGACCTACGCCGCCCGGCAGCGCCTGGAGCGGGAGGCCGAGCTCGAGCGCGTGCGCCTGCTGGACGAGCTGCGCAAGTACCGCGGGATCGAGTGGGTCAGCGCCGACCGTGAGCACCGCAACGCGTCGCTCGACATCTGGAAGTCGGCGCGGCAGCAGGTCGTCGTGTTCGGGTTCGGCATGACGAGCGTCGCGCGCGACCCCGACCTCATCCGCGCGATGGCGCAGCGCGGGGTGGACGTCGACGTCGTGAAGGTCGACCCGGAATGGCTCGTCGAGCACCCCGCGATCGCGGCCACCATCGACGGGTACTACGACCGGGACGGCTCGTTCATCGGGCAGGTGCAGCGTGCGCACGAGAAGCTGCTCGCCCTCGCCGAGGAGATCGACGCGCTGGGCAGCGGGCGGCTGACCGTCCACACGTACCGGACGACGGTGCAGTACAGCGGATCGATCCGGGACCCCGGCACGCCTGAGGCATCCGGCTACGTGGAGTTCCACCTCTACCGCAAGTCCATCGAGCGCCTCGGCATCGGGCTGGCGCAGTACGACGACGGCGACGAGCTCAACCCGCCGATCCTGCACCACGTGCTGCACTCGCTCGCGCTCGCGGTGGGGCACCCCGTGCCGGCCGAGCGCCGGGCGCGGCCCCTCGGCCGGGGCGAGGAGGCCCGCGCGCTCGGCGAGGAGGCGGGTCTCGCGGAGCGCGGCGGGTGAAGCCGGGCCGGGATGTGGGACGATCCACGGTGTGCCGTTGGAGAAGATTGCCCTGATCAGTGATGCGCACGGCAACCTCACCGCGCTCGACGCGGTGCTCGATGACATCGGTTCCCGGGGGATCGACCGGATCGTGAACCTGGGGGACCTGGTGGGCAAGGGGCCGCGTGGCAGCGAGGTGGTCGACCGGTGCGCGGCGGCGTGCGAGGTCAACCTGCGCGGTAACTGGGACGACCACCTGCCCGTCTGGGCGGACGAGTCGGCCGCGGAGATGACGTGGTGGCGCGACGAGCTGCGCGAGGACCAGCGCGCGTGGCTCGCCGCGCTCCCGCTGAGTCACGACCTGCTCGTCAGCGGGCGCCGCATCCGGCTGTTCCACGCCTCGGCGGTCAGTCCGCACGTCCGCGTCCACGCCCAGCACGGTCCGGAGGAGTTCGCGGGCATGTTCGCCAACACGGCGATGACGGGGGACGGGCCGGTGCCGTCGATCGTCGGGTACGGCGACATCCATGACGTCTTCGTCAAGGTCGACCGCGGCAGGACCCTGTTCAACGTGGGGAGCGTCGGGAACCCGCTGGACGAGCCGGTCCCCAGCTACGTGGTCCTCGAGGGCGTGCTCGACGACCCCGATCCCGGTCCGTTCGGGCTGCAGGTGGTGCGGGTGCCGTACGACGTGGAGGCCGAGATCGCCGTCGCGGAGCGGCTGGGCATGCCGGCGCTGCGGCCGTACGCCGTCGAGCTGCGGACGGCGGTGTACCGGGGTCTCCAGGGGGCGGACCGGCGGGCGTGACCGGCGGGGACGCTCAGTCCGGGCGCTGGATCACGACGTCGACCCAGCGCTTCGCGGGGTCGACACGGTCGGGGAGGATCCACGGCCGCACCGAGGCCCGCGTGCCCCATGCGTCGAGGACGCTCAGCCGGACGATCCCCAGGAACATCTCGAGCGCGTAGTGGTTGCGCCAGCGCAGGGCCGTGACCCCGTCGGCAGCGGCCTTGTCCTCGAGGCCCCTGCGCCCGTCGGCGGCGACGGTCGTCGTCACCAGCGCCGTCCCGCCGGGCGCGACGTGCGCCAGCACCCGCGACATCGCCTCCTCGTCGCTCTCGGGCGGGAACAGGTGCACGAACGCGGTCGCCAGGACGACGTCGAAGAGCTCGTCGTCGAGCCGCACCGGTGTGCCGCGCTCGTCGGTGTAGTCGCCGGAGAGGAACTCGCCGTGCAGCAGGCGCGGCGGCGCGACGAGGGTCGGGTCGGCGTTGAGCTCGCGGGCTGCCGCGATCATCGCGGGGGAGAAGTCGACGCCCGTGACGGTGAACCCGAGGGTGCTGAGCACGCGAGCGTGCGTGCCGTCGGCGCAGCCGATGTCCAGGGCGGTCCGCGGGCGCGTCCCCGTCGCCGGAGGGATGCGCCGGATAAGCCATTCCTTGGCATTTACTTGGCGTTCGAGCGCGCTCGCCCGGTATGTCGGCGCGAGGTGGTCGTAGGCGCTTCTGTTGATTTCGAGAATTGTTTGGAGCCGGTCGGGCGTGGTGCTGTCCGCGGGAACCTCGTCGAGCACAGCGGGCAGGGCGCCCATCCATCCCCCTCGTGCGCGGCAGATCGTTTCGATCGGCCTGTCGGCAGGAAAAGCTGACACAGGGACCGCGCGGTGTCGGCGCGGACGCGGCCATCGTCCCACATCCGGGTGGGGTCCGCGCCACACGGTGCAGCGCCGCCGCCGCCCCGTGAGATGAATTATCCGAGCGGGTGACAAAGCGTAGAAAAGAATCATCACCGGATATCGAAACTCGCACCGATTCGACTGGACTCCGGCCCGTCGAAGGCGCAAGACTTGGCCTGTGAACGAAATCACATTGGAACCCGAAGCAAGCAGAAGCCAGGAACTGACCACGCTCGAGGCCGCACGGCTGCTGGGCGTGTCGAAGCTCCACGTGATCGACCTCCTCGAGGCCGGCGAGATCGACTACCACCTGGTCGGTTCCGACCTGCGGTTCGACGCCGCGCAGATCGCGTCCTACAAGTCCGACCGCGAGCACCGCGACGCGGAGTCCCTCGTATCCGCCTGAACCCCGCGCAGCGGTCGACGCCCTGGCGTTTCCGCTGACGCAGTGCGTGGGCCTCGCGTACCCGCGGCGCCACGCACCCTGACGCCTGAGCGCACGTTCGTCACCACCGGGGCGTGCGCTCTTGTCGTGTCAGGAGGTCCCCCGGCGCCGCCTCACGACCACGGCAGCGGTGCCAGCTCGCGAGGCCCCTCCTCGACGAGCGCGGCGACGGTCTCCGCGGCGACGGGCCGCCCGCCCCACGCGTCGACGCCGACGTTGACCTGCCGTCCCCGCTGCCGCCACGACGTGTGCACGTGGCCGTGCACGACCCAGCCGCCGCGGTCCACGGGCCGGTGCTCGACGTGCCGGTCCTCGCCGTGCGAGTCGCCCTCGTAGGGGAAGTGGGACAGCACGACCGGCCGGCCGCCGACGACCGTCTCGACCGGGCTGTCGCGGATCTCGGCGAAGCCCGCCGCCAGGTAGCGGTCGCGCGCCGCGGCCAGGCGCCGCTCGAGGTCCGCGGGAGCGCCCGCGCGCAGCGCGCGGTCGCCCGTCCAGCACCGATCGTGGTTGCCGGGCACGAGGACCTTGCGGCCCGCGAGCCGTGCGACCCAGGCGAGCGACTCGTCGAGGTTGCCGAGCGCGACGTCGCCGAGCACCCACACGGTGTCCTGCGGCGACACCGTCTCGTTCCAGAGCTCGGCCAGGCGTGCGTTCATCGCGCCGACGCCGGGGAACGGACGGTCGCAGTAACGGATGATGTTGCGGTGTCCGAGGTGCAGGTCGGACGTGAGGTAGGTGGTCATGTCGGGCGCCATTCAACCGTGCTCGTCAACCGGGTGCGCGATGATCGGCAGATGGACCTCGCCGTGGACCTCAGCCACCGCACCGGCCGTACCGACGCCGTCTTCCGCGCCCTGCGCGAGGCCCTGACCGCCGGGCGCGTCCCGGCGGGGGAGCGGCTGCCCTCGACGCGCGACCTCGCCCGGGACCTCGGGGTGTCCCGCGCGAGCGTGGCCACCGCGTACGAGCGGCTCGTCGCCGAGGGGTTCCTGGAGGCCCGGCCGGGTTCCGGCACGTACGCGACGGCAGCGGCGAGCGACGCACCCGCCCGGCGCCGGCCCGGGCCCGGTGCGCTCCGGCCGCGCACGGCCTGGCGGTGGACGCCGCGCCCGGCCAGCGGGGACCGGCCGGCACCCGCTCACGACTTCCGCGTCGGCATCCCCGACGCAAGCCTCTTCCCGTACGACACGTGGCGCCGCCTGCTGGCCGCCGAGTCGCGCGCCGGCGGCCCGTCCGCCGGGTCGTACGGCGGTCCCGCCGGCCTGCCGCGCTTCCGTGCGGCGGTCGCGCGCTACGTCGCCGGGGCGCGCGGCGTGCACGCAGGGCCCGACGACGTCATCGCCACCACCGGCGCGCAGCAGGCGCTGGACCTCGTGGCGCGCGTGCTGCTCGAGCCCGGCGACGTCGTCGCCGTCGAGGACCCCGGCTACCCGGAGGCGCGCGAGCTGTTCGCGCTGCACGGCGCGCGCGTCGTGCCCGTGCCGGTCGACGACCAGGGGCTGGTGGTGGACGAGATCCCGCCCGACGCCCGCCTGGTCTACACCACCCCGTCGCACCAGTTCCCCCTCGGCATGCCGCTGTCCCTGGCCCGACGGCGCGCCCTGCTCGCCCACGCGGGCCGGTACGGCACCGCCGTGGTCGAGGACGACTACGACAGCGAGTTCCGCCGCGTCCGCCGCCCGCTGGAGCCGCTCCAGGCGCTCGACCGCGACGGTCGCGTGCTGTACGTCGGCACCTTCTCCAAGTCGCTGCTGCCCGGCCTGCGGGCCGGGTATCTCGTCGCGCCGCACTCCCTGCGCGACGCCCTGCTCGCCGCCCGCCAGCTCACCGACGGCCATGGGGCGGTGCACGTCCAGGGCGCCCTGGCCCGCCTCATCGACGACGGCCTGCTCGCCCGGCACGTCCGCCGGGCCGGTGCGCGGTACGCGGAGCGGCACGAGATCCTGCTCGACGCGCTGACGGACCTCCCGGTCGAGCCCGTGCCGTCGGCGGCGGGCCTCCACGTGGCGGCCTACCTGCGCCCCGGGGCGCCGCTCGACTCGCGGGCCCTCGTCGCCCGGGCGCTGCGGCGGTCGGTCGCGCTGGAGTCGCTCGCCTCGTTCGCGACCGGGCCGCACCGGGACGGGATCGTGCTGGGCATCGGCGGGGCGGTCACGACCGCGATCCGGCCAGGGGTCCGGGTGCTGGAGAGCCTGCTGACCCCGGACGCCCGCCGGTGAGCCGCACGCGGCGCCGCCGCCACGTCGCCCAGGCCAGGCCGCCGAGAGCGGCGACGACGGGCCCGGTCATGTGCGGCCCGGTCATGCCGAGCAGGCCGAGCGCGGCGACCAGCGAGACGCCCGCGCACCACCAGGCGGCCCCGAAGCGGGGCAGGAGCCGGAGTGCCGCCGCGGCGCCCACCACGTAGAGCAGGGAGAACGTCGCGGTCGCCATGAGCAGGATCGCGTCGGTGGACCGGTGCAGCGCGGCGAGCACCGCCGTCGTGCCGAGGGCGACGACCGTGATGAGCGCGAGGGAGCGGCGCGGCGTCCTGCCGGGCGCGGCCGCGAGGATATGGGGGAGCGCGCCGTCCCGGGCCAGGGCCGCCCCCATCCGGCTGCCGCCCGCGAAGTACACGTTGATGGCGCCGGTCGTCAGCAGCACCGCGACGACCGTCGTGACGGGCCGGGCGTGCTCGCCGAACCCGAGCACGAGCAGGTCCGACAGCGGCGCGGGACCGGGCGCGGGCCCGAGCACCGCGACCGTCGCGAACGCGACGCCCAGGTACAGCGTGCCGACGACGGCCACCGCGATCGCCGTCGCGCGCGGGATGTCCCGGGACGGGCGCCGGTACTCGGCCGCGAGCGACCCCAGGATCTCCCACCCCGCGAACGCCCAGACCAGCAGCGCGGCCGCCGACCCGACGGCGCCCCAGCCGTGCGGCACGAACGGCGTGAGGTGGGCCGGGTCGGCGTGCGGCAGCGCGACGACGACGGCCACCCCGAGCAGCAGCGCGACCGACCCCGCGATGACGAGCTGCGCGGTGCCCGACACGCGCAGGTCGAACCAGTTCATCACCGCGCACACGGCGATGATCGCGACCGTCGTGGCCGACGCGGCTCCGGCGCCGCCACCGGTCGCGTCGGCGACGTAGGCGCCGGCGAACCCCGCCGCGGCCGGTGCGCCCACCGGGATGGTCGCGTAGAACGCCCAGCCGACCATCGTCGCGGCCCGCTCGCCGAACGCGAGCCGGGCGTAGGTCGCCACGCCCCCGCCGTCCGGGTGGCGGGCGCCGAGCGCCGCGAACGTGGTGGCGAGCGGCACGGAGAGGAGCACGAGCGCGGCCCACGCGACGAGCGACGCGGGCCCCGCCGCGTCGGCGGCGAGGGCGGGGAGCGAGATGACGCCGGTGCCGAGCATGGCACCGAGCGTGAGCGCGGCGCCCTGCGGGACGCTGAGACCGTGCCGGGGCTGTCCGTTCTGCATGCCCCGAACCTAGGGCGCGGGTGGCCCGGCGAACGGGCCGGTTCCAGTCCGATCGTTCAGGCCGGTCGGTCCGGTGGGCCGGACCGGCCGCGCCTGCTCGCGGACGTGCTGCAGGCCCGCCGTCGTCGCGACGACGTAGACCGTGTCGCCCGGCTGCAGGTACCGGCCGGCGGCGGGCGCGATGACGTGGCCGCCGCCCCCGCCCTCGAACGAGACGGTGCGCACGGCGAGCAGGCGGCACTGCGCGCCCCGGGCCGGCCCGTCCGGGGCACCGTCCGGTCCGGCCTGCTCCGGCACGTCGAGCTCGGTCGAGTGCTTGCCCGCCAACGCGCTGCCCCGGCCCACCTCGATCTCGGCGAGCACGAGCACACGGTCGCGGTAGGGGATCGTGGCCTTGACCTCCTGCCCGATCATCGCGGCCGCGAACCAGGGCGCCGCGAGGAACGACGAGCTGAGCCCCACGGAGTCGGGCACCTCCCGGCGGATGCGGCGCGACAGGTCGCGGTCGTAGACGCGCAGCACCGTGCGCAGCGGCGGGGCGTCGGGCGCGCGGGGGATGGAGCGGGCGGCGAACCCGACACCGATGGTCGTCGCGCCGCCGCTCGTCACCACGACGACGGCCTGCGCCGACTCCACGTACGCGCTCCGCAGGGTCGTGGCCCGGCGGGCGTCACCGATGACGACGGGCACGTCCCGCGCCCGTGCGACGGCGATGCCACGCGCCGACTCGTCGAGGTCGACCGCGACCACGGGGACGCGCCGCCGGTCCAGCGAGCGCACGATGCGGGTGCCCAGGTCGCCCATGCCGACGACCACCACGTGGCCGGACATCGGGTGCAGCGGCGCCCCCGTGGCGAGGAGGCGCTGGGTGCGCACCACGCCGTCGACCACCACGCCGGTCACCCAGGGGATCACCGCGACGCTGACGACCGTGAGGGCCACCTGCGTCGCCTTGACGACGGGGCCGGCGTCGTGGTCGGGGTCGCTGCCTGCCAGGGACGGCAGCACGGCCTCGTAGAGCGCGTCCGCCCACGAGGTACCGGTGGCGAACCGGATCGTCGCCGCGCCGACCAGCACGACCAGCAGCAGCACGGCCGCCGCGAGCACGAGGTTGCGGCCCGAGGTGAGCGCCAGCGAGCGCAGGTACTCGCGCAGCCTGCGGTGGCGGGTCGGGTCGACCTCGTCGTCGTCGGGCTCGAGGTCGGCCGTGACCTCGGGCAGCACGTCGTCCGGGCCCGCGTCGGCCAGGTACACCTGCGGTGCGAGGCCGGGCACCTCGGCGTCCGACGGCAGTGCGACCACCTCGCCGTCGGCGTCCGTGCCGAACAGGACCATGCGCACGGGCAGGGGCTGTTCGCCGTCCGAGACGGTGACGAGGCGGCGGTGGTCGACGGGCAGGCGGATCTGCCGGCGCAGCGCGGCCGCCACGATCTCGGGGGCGGCGAACGCCGACGACGACAGCACGGTGCAGCGGTCGCGCTGCAGGTGCCTGCCCAGCGACTCGTCGAAGATGCGCACCACGACGTGCAGCTCGGGCCACTTCTCGCGCAGCAGCAGCGCGAGCGCGACGTTGCCGCCGTCGTCCTGCTCGACGAGGGCCGCGGACGCCGCACGGCCCGCGCCTGCCGCGGCGAGCGCCACCTCGTCGACCCGCTCCGCGGCCCGGACCTCGACCGCGGGCAGGTCCGCCATCTGGTGGGCGTACCGGGTCGTGGCGTCAGGCAGCAGCACGGTCACGGTCCCGCGGAAGCGGGTGCTCAGGGCGCGGGTCAGGCGGTAGGCGAGCGGCCCGTCACCGACGACGAGGTAGTGCGGCCGCGCACCGGTCGGGTCCTGGATCACGCCGCGAGCGTAGCGGGACCCTCCGACACCGCGGGTGCGGCGTCGGAGGGTCCCGTGGGATCACCCGTGCGTGGGCCGGTCAGGCCCCCGTCGGCACGTTCGCCACGCCGTCCGGCAGGAACCGGCGGCCGAGGACCTTCTCGCTGTACCCGGTGCGGTCGAGGTACGGCGTGATGCCGCCGGTGTGGAAGCCCCAGCCGGCGCCGAGGATCATCGCGAGGTCGATCTGCTCGGGGCCGGGCACGACGCCCTCGTCCAGCATCAGACCGATCTCGGTGGTCAGGGCCGCGAGCACCGCGTCGAGCACGCCGTCCGCGTCGAGCACGCCCGGCTCACCGGGGCGCGGCGCGCCGAAGTACTCCTGGATGGCCGGATTCACGGGCTTGGGCAGGCCCTTGGCGGGTGCGTCGAGCACCACACGGGTGCCCTCCTCGACGATCTTCGCCAGGCCCGCCGACGCCGGGATCCGGTCGCCCAGGTCCTCGCGCAGCGAGGTGAGCACGTGCTGCGCGACGGCGGGGCCGACGAGGTCCATGAGCTCGAACGTCGGCATCGGGAAGCCGAGCGGCGCGAGCGCGCGGTCGGCGACCTCGACGGGCGTACCGTTCTCGATCGCGTGCAGCACCTGGCCCATGACGAGCAGCAGCAGGCGGTTGACGATGAAGCCGGGGCGGTCCGCCGAGCCGATCGCCGTCTTGCGGAGCTTCTTCGTGATCGCGAACGCGGTGGCGCGGGCCTCGTCCGAGGTCTTCTCCGCCGTGATCACCTCGACGAGCGGCATCTGGGCCACGGGGTTGAAGAAGTGGATGCCGACCACGCGCTCGGGGTGCGCGAGGTCCGCCGCCATCTCGGTCACCGACAGCGCGGAGGTGTTGGTCGCGAGGATCGTCTCGGGGGCGATGATGCCCTCGAGCTCGGCGAACACCTTCTTCTTGAGCCCCATCACCTCGGTGACGGCCTCGATGACGAAGTCGCAGCCCGCGAACTCGGTGATGTCCGTCGTGCCGGAGACCGAGGCGACGATGCGGGCGGCCGCCTCCGGGGCCAGCCGGCCGCGCGCGGCGAGCTTCTCCGCGGTGTCGCGGACGAACCCGAGGCCCTTGTCGACACGCTCCTGGTCGAGGTCGCGCATGACGACGGGGACACCGAGCCGCTGGGCGAACAGGAACGCCATCTGGGCGGCCATGAGGCCCGCGCCGACCACGCCGACGCGGGTGACGGGCCGAGCGAGCTTCGGGTCCGGTGCGCCCGCGGGCTTCTTGCCCGCGCCCACGAGGTTGAACGCGTAGATGCTCGCGCGCATCTCGTCGGTCATGACCAGGTCGGCCAGCGCCTGGTCCTCTGCCGCGAACGCCTCGTCCCGCGTGGCGTCCCGCGCCCCCGCGATCAGCTCCAGCGCACGCGCCGGAGCGGGCCGGGACGTGCCGACCACGGCGTCGAGCCGGGCCTTCGCGGCGCCGATCACGGCGTCCCACACGGGCTGCGGGTCGAGCTCGCGGCGCGGCACCTCGATCTCGCCGGTGACGACCTTCGCGGCCCACGCGATCGACTGCTCCAGGAAGTCGGCGGCCTCGAACAGCTCGTCGACGAGACCGATCTCCAGCGCCTCGGCCGGCTTGAACGGCTTGTTCGCCGCCGGCCGCGTGAGGATGACGTCGACGGCCTTCTCCACGCCCACGAGGCGCGGCACGAGGTAGGCGCCGCCCCAGCCCGGCACGAGGCCGATGCCGGTCTCGGGGAGCCCGAGCGCCGCGGCGTCGGAGGCGACGGTCCGGTAGTCGCAGTTGAGGGCGACCTCGAGGCCGCCGCCGAGCGCGAGCCCGTTGACGAACGCGAAGGTCGGCACGCCGGTCTCGGCGCGCAGGTCGCCGAGGATCCGGTAGGCGGCGTGGCCCATGCGGCCCAGCTCGAGCGCCTCGTCGTGGCCACCGACGGACGTGATGCCCTTGAGGTCGGCGCCCGCCGCGACGAAGTACGGCTTGCCCGTCACTCCGACGGCGGCGATCTCCCCGGCCCGCGCGCGCTCGCGGACGCCCTCCAGCGCCGCGCGCAGCTCGGCGATGCCCTGCGGGCCGAGCGTGTTCGGCTTGGTGTGGTCCAGGCCGTTGTCGAGCGTGATCAGGGCCAGCACCCCGGCGCCGCCGGGCAGCTGGACGTCACGGACCAGCGAGTGCGTGACGCGCTCGGTGAAGGTGGAGGTCTCGGTCACGGGTCAGTTCTCCTCGTCCGTGCGGCCGCTGTAGTCGGCGTGGTGCGGGTTCTCCCAGATGACGCTGCCGCCCTGGCCCAGGCCCACGCACATGGCGGTGAGCCCGTAGCGGACCTCGGGGTGCTGCTCGAACTGGCGCGCCAGCTGCGTCATGAGCCGCACGCCGGAGCTCGCCAGCGGGTGGCCCATGGCGATGGCGCCGCCGTAGGGGTTGACGCGCGGGTCGTCGTCGGCGATGCCGTAGTGGTCGAGGAACGACAGCACCTGCACCGCGAAGGCCTCGTTCAGCTCGAACAGGCCGATGTCGTCGATCGTCAGGCCCGCCGCCTTGAGCGCCTTCTCGGTGGACGGCACGGGGCCGTAGCCCATGATCTCCGGCGGCACACCGGCGTACCCGTAGGACACGAGGCGCATCCTTGCGGGCAGCCCCAGCTCGGCGGCGGCGTCGGCCGAGGCGAGGATGGCGGCGGTGGCGCCGTCGGTGAGCGGGGACGATGTCGCGGGCGTCACACGGCCGCCCGGGCGGAACGGCGTGCGCAGGCCCTGGATGGACTCGAACGTGGTCTCGGGGCGGGGCAGCTCGTCGGCCGTGGCCAGGCCCCAGCCGAGCTCGGACGAGCGGACGGCGACGGGCACCAGGTCGGGGTCGATGTCGCCGTTGGCGAGAGCCTTGGCGTACTTCGCCTGCGACTCGACGGCGAACCGGTCGGCGCGCTCCTTGGTGAGCTGCGGGAACTTGTCGTGCAGGTTCTCCGCCGTGACGCCCATGTTGAGGGCCTGCTGGTCCACGAGCTTCTCGGCGACGAACCGGGGGTTGACGTCGGCGTCGAACCCCATCGGGTGCCTGCCCATGTGCTCGACACCGCCGGCGATGACGACGTCGGCCGCGCCCATCGCGATGCCCGCAGCCGTGGTGGTGGCGGCCGTCATGGCGCCCGCGCACATGCGGTCGATCGCGTAGCCGGGCACCGACTGCGGCAGGCCGGCGAGGATGCCGACGGTGCGGCCGAGCGTCAGGCCCTGGTCACCCTGCTGGGTCGTGGCGGCGATCGCGACCTCGTCGACGCGCTCCGGGGGGAGCTCGGGGTGGCGGCGCAGCAGCTCGCGCACCACCTTGACGATGAGGTCGTCCGCGCGCGTCTGCGCGTACATGCCGTCGGGCTTGGCCTTGCCGAACGGCGTGCGGGCGCCGTCGACGAAGACGACGTCGCGCACGGCGCGGCGCGATGTTTCCGGGGCTGCGGTCATCAGCAGGACTCCTGGGGTTTTCGGGACGGCGGCGTCCGGTGAGCGACGCCGCTGGTTCGAGATACACGCTACCGCGAGTACCGGTAAAAAGCACGCACCGGATGAGACCAGGTCTGATCCGTTGTGAAACCGAGTCTCGACGGGCCGGCCGGCCCCGGAAACGGCTTCGAGACCGACGTCGCTCGGCTTTGAGGCCTCTCAAAGCCGAGCGACGTCGGTCTCGGAAACGATCAGGTGCGGGCCCGCGACCGGGCCCGGCGGCCGTCAGCCGCGGCGGAGCTTGCGCACGACCTTCTTCGCCGTCGGGAGCGCGCTGTTCCACGTCGTGTACCAGCGCGAGAACGCGACGTCGATCGAGCCGACCAGCTCGTCGGTGTGCTTGGCGAAGCTCTTCTTGAACTCGCTGATCCCGTCGTTGAGCAGGCCGTTCATGTCGTAGCGGACGAGGCCCTGCTCCTGCGCGATCTCGATCGTGCGCCAGTAGGTCGGCGCCGTCGCCGTGGCCTTGCGGCCCGCGTCGGTGCCGCCGCCGTACAGCAGGAACGACGTCGAGGCGGAGTTCACGCACCACGCGAACGTCACCGGCGCGTCGTCGAGGTAGGTCGCCACGAGCACCGACCGGTCGCCGAGCTCGCGGTGGATGTCGAGGTAGTACTTGTCGTGGTGGATCGCGAACCCGGCCCGCTCGGCGGTCTCCTTGTAGACGTCGAGCACGCGCAGCACCTCCGCCTCCTCGGTCACGCGGCGGATGTCGAGCCCGGACCGCGCACCCTTGCGGATCTCGTAGCGGGTCGACTTGCGCATGTCCGCGAGGAGCTCGTCGGGCGACTTCGTGAGGTCCAGCACGAGCGTGCTCGGGATGAGCACGTGGTTCGCCGCCACGCGGCGCCCGGCCAGGTCGAGCTGCGTGTCGGCGGGCCAGTCGGGCTCGATCGTGATGCCGACGCCGCCCACGTTCTCGCGCGCCCACTGCACCACGGTGTTGGTCACCGCGTTGCGGGTCGCGGTGTCGCCCACGCCGAACACGGCCTGCGCCGTCTCGCCGTCGTGGTGCGCGACCACCGGACCGCGCGGCACGTAGGACAGTGCGCGGAACTGCGCGGGCAGCGGCCGCACCAGGAGCTGGGCGAGCCCGACGGTCTGGCCGTCCTCGGTCACGCGCAGACGGTGGGCCTTCCAGGCGCCCGCCGCCTTGACCTCGCCCCAGCCCCACAGCTGGAGGGGGTGCCCACCCAGGGCCAGGACCTCGCGGTCCCAGGTCGAAGGGTCGGTGACGAGATCGACGGCGAGCGTGATGGGCTCCGACAGGGCTGGCATGGGGACGACTCTACTGGGGTGCGGGCACAGGGTTCACACCGGGTCGGCAGGTGACTCGGCAGGTGACCCGCCCGCTGCCGCCGACGGCGTCCGACCCGCCGCGGCGTCGGCGAACGCCCCCGCGAGCTTCTCCGCGAGCAGCCCGATCTGCCACTCGCGCGCGCCGCGGCCGCGCAGGAACTCCGCGATCCCGTCGGCCGACGCCGGCGACGGCGGGGTCCAGCACAGGCGACGCAGCGCATCGGGCTGCAGCAGGTTCTCCACGGGCACGCTGAGCTCCTCCGACAGCGCCGTGACGAGCTCGCGGGACAGCGCGAGCCGCCGCGCGGCCTCCGCGTCCCTGTCGCCCCACGTGCGGGGCGGGGGCGGGCCGTCGGACCGCGGTCCGCGCACCGGCGGCAGCTCCGACTCCGGCAGCGCGCGCGCCTCGTCGATGGCGCGCTGCCAGTAGGCGGCGCGCCGCTTGGTGCCCTTGCCGCCGAACTCCTGGAGCGTGACGAGCTGCCCTGCCGTGCGCGGCATGGCCTTGGCCGCCGCGACGATCGCGCGGTCGGGCAGCACGCGGCCCGGCGACACGTCGCGGGCTCGGGCGCTCGCGTCCCGGGCGAGCCACAGCGCTCGCACCGCGGCGACCTGGCGCGGGTTGCGCAGCACGTGCATGCCGGAGGTGCGGCGCCACGGGTCGACGCGCGGCGGCGGCGGGGGAGCGGTGCGCACCGCCTCGAACTCTTGAGCCGCCCACTCCGCCTTGCCCGCGGCCTCCAGCCGTTCGGCGAGCCGGTCGCGCAGCTCGACGAGGACCTCGACGTCGAGCGCGGCGTACCGCAGCCAGTCCTCGGGCAGGGGGCGCGTCGACCAGTCGACGGCCGAGTGCTCCTTGGCGAGCCCCAGACCGAGCACCTCGGCGACGACGGCGGCCAGCCCCACACGTTCCATGCCGAGCAGGCGCGCGGCGAGCTCGGTGTCGAAGATCTTCGCCGGGCGCAGGCCGTGGGCGGCGAAGCCCGGCAGGTCCTGCGACGCGGCGTGCAGCACGAACTCGGCGTCGCCGACCGCCTCGCCCAGGGGCGACAGGTCGGGCACGGCGACGGGGTCGATGAGCGCGGTGCCCGCCCCGGCCCGGCGCAGCTGCACCAGGTACGTCGCCTGGCCGTACCGGTACCCGGAGGCCCGCTCGGCGTCGCCGGCGACCGGCCCCGAACCGTTGCCGAACGCCTCGACGACGCGGGCGAACGCGCTCGGGGTGGCCACGACGTCGGGCAGGCCGTCGGCGGGCTCGGTGAGCGGTGTGACGGGTGGCGGCACGGGCGTCGATGTCTCCGTGGGGACTCCTCGCTCCGTCGTCGTCATGGGCCTACCGTATGGCGTTGCCTCGACCGGTCGGAAAAACGCCTGGTGAGAGCAGCGACGCCGTCGGGCAGCGGGGGGACGCCCGCCGCCATGCCGAGCAGGGCGGCCCAGGCGCGCAGGTGCGTGCCGAGGTGGGTGTCGAGCGGCGTCCACGACGCGCGGACCTCCAGGTCGACGGCGTCGGGCGTGCCCTCCAGCGCGCCGTAGCTCTGGGACAGCACGCGCGTGACGGTCCCGCCCTCAGCGACGGTCCCGGCGCCGGGCTCGAGGCCCACGGACCGAAGGCACTCGCCGACCCAGGACCAGGCGACGTCGGCCAGCAGGGGGTCGGCGGCCATCTCGGGCTCGAGCGTCGCCCGCACGAGTGTCACGACGCGGAACGTGCCGTGCCAGGCCTCCTGGCCCGCGGGGTCGTGCAGCACGACGAACCGGCCGGTCGCGAGCGGCTCCTCCGCGTGGTCGTGCTCGTCGACGAGCCCCGCCGCTCCGGGTGCCCCGCCCGACGCCCCACCTGGCGCGCCACCCGGCCCGCCGCCCGGACCTGGCAGCACGTCGCCCGCGAGCGCCGCGCTGAACGGCGCGACCCGGCGGGGCGCGGGGATCTCGGTGAGGCGCACGGTGGTGCGCAGAGCCTGGTGCCGCAGGTCGGCGAGCGCCGCTGCGAACTCGACGGGGACGCCGGTGGGCGGGCCGCTGGTCACCCTCTCACCGTACGTCCGCTGGGCGGGCGGGCGGGGCAGGCGCGCGGAGGTGGCCGGATCGTGACCTGCGTCGCCGCCTGTTCGCGGGCGCGACTAGGCTGGCTGCGGGTCACGGCGCGCCGTGCGTGGGCCGGCCCGGTTCCCACTGCAGAAGGAGCAAGAACGTGTCAGGCACAGCACAGATCGGCGTCACCGGGCTGGCGGTGATGGGTCGCAACCTCGCGCGGAACTTCGCACGGCACGGGTACACCGTGGCCGTCCACAACCGCTCGTACGCCCGCACGCAGTCTCTCGTCGAGGAGCACGGCGACGAGGGCACCTTCGTGCCCAGCGAGTCGATGGCGGACTTCGTCGCCTCGCTCGAGCGGCCGCGCAAGGTCGTCATCATGGTCAAGGCCGGCGGCCCGACGGACGCGGTCATCGACGAGCTGGTGCCGCTGCTCGAGGAGGGCGACATCGTCGTCGACGCGGGTAACGCGCACTTCCCGGACACCATCCGGCGCGAGGCGGCGCTCAAGGAGCACGGCCTGCACTTCGTGGGCACGGGTGTGTCCGGCGGCGAGGAGGGCGCGCTGAACGGGCCGTCCATCATGCCGGGCGGTACGCGCGAGGCGTACGAGTCCCTGGGCCCGATCCTCGAGGACATCTCCGCGAAGGTGGACGGCGTGCCGTGCGCCACCTACGTGGGCTCCGACGGCGCCGGGCACTTCGTGAAGATGGTGCACAACGGCATCGAGTACGCCGACATGCAGCTCATCGCCGAGGCGTACGACCTGCTGCGCCAGGGGCTGGGTGCCTCGGCGGCGGAGATCGGCGAGATCTTCGCGCAGTGGAACACGGGTGACCTCGAGTCGTTCCTCATCGAGATCACGGCGGACGTCCTCAAGCACACCGACGCGGACACCGGCAAGGCCTTCGTCGACATCATCCTCGACCAGGCGGAGCAGAAGGGCACCGGCCGCTGGACGGTGCAGAACGGCCTGGACCTCGGCGTGCCGATCACGGGGATCGCCGAGGCGACGTTCGCCCGCGCGCTGTCCGGCTCGGTGCCGCAGCGCGAGGCCGCGCGCGCCGTCCTGCCCGCCCACGCCGCGCAGTGGGAGGTCAAGGACCGGGACGCGTTCATCGAGGACGTGCGCCAGGCCCTGTACGCCTCGAAGGTCGTCGCCTACTCGCAGGGCTTCGACCAGATCGCCGCGGCGGCGACCGAGTACGGCTGGGACATCGACCGGGGTGCGATGGCCCGCATCTGGCGCGGTGGCTGCATCATCCGCGCCCGCTTCCTCAACCGGATCACCGAGGCCTACGAGCGTGCGGCGGACCTGCCGCTGCTGCTCGCTGACGAGTACTTCACCGACGCCGTCGCGAGCGGTCTGCCCGCGTGGCGCCGCGTGGTGGCCGGTGCGGCGCAGAACGGCGTGCCCACGCCGGCGTTCTCGTCCTCGCTCGCGTACTACGACGGTGTCCGCGCCGAGCGGCTGCCCGCTGCCCTGGTGCAGGCGCAGCGTGACTTCTTCGGTGCGCACACCTACAAGCGGGTCGACCGCGAGGGCACGTTCCACACCGAGTGGTCCGGCGACCGCACGGAGGCCGAGGCGTGAGCGGTCTCCCCGCGGAGCAGGGGCCGGGCGGCGACGCCCGGGAGATGCTGGTGGTAGGGGTCGGCGGCGACGTCGGCATGTACGCGCTGGTGCGCGCGTTCCACGAGGAGTACGGCACGCGAGCGATCGTGCTGTCCAAGGTGGCGACGCGTGCGATGCAGGACTCGGCGATCGCCGAGAACGTGGTGGTGCCCGGTATCGACGAGGTGGACGTGTTCCTGTCCACCCTCGAGGGCATCGCCCAGCAGCACCGCGACAAGGTGCTGGTCCTGCTGACGAACGCCGACTGGCACGTGCGCACCGTGATCCTGAACCGGGAGCGGCTGGAGGCGGCGGGCTACGTGACGCCGTACCCGTCGCTCCCGGTGCTGGAGCAGGTGAGCAGCAAGGAGGGGTTCGCGGAGGTCTGTGACCGGCTCGGCATCCCGACGCCGCGCACGGTGGCGGTCGACGTCGCCAAGCTGGTGGCCGACGGCGGGCGCCCCGCGATCGCCGGGCTGGAGGTCGACCTCCAGTTCCCCGTGGTCGGCAAGCCGTCCAACAGCGCCGAGTGGTACTACGTGGACTTCCCCGGCAAGGCGAAGATCCACCACATCGACACGCGCGCCGAGCTGGACGAGCTGCTCGGACATCTCGTGGACGCGGGGTTCCCCGGCACGTTCCTGGTGCAGGAGTTCATCCCGGGCGACGAGACGCAGATGCGGTCGCTCACCGCGTACCGCGACACGTCGGGCGCCGTGACGCTGCTGGCCACGGGCCGCGTGCTCCTGGAGGAGCACACGCCGGGCACGCTCGGCATCCCGGCCGCGATCCTGGTGGAGCCGTACGACGACGCCATGGACGCGGCGACCCGGTTCCTCGACGAGACGGGCTACGTGGGCTTCGCGAACTTCGACTACAAGCTCGACCCCCGCACGGGCGAGCACGTGTACTTCGAGGTGAACCCGCGCATCGGGCGCAACAACTACTACGTGACGGCGGGCGGGGCGAACGTGGCCCGCGTGCTCGTGGAGGACTGGGTGCTGCGCCGCCCGATCCGCCCCGTGCACGCCGTGCGCGAGGTGCTGTACACGGTGGTGCCGTTCGGTCTGCTGTCGAAGTACGTGCTCGACCCGGAGCTCAAGGCCCGGCTCAAGGCGCTCAAGGCGAGCGGCGGCGTGGTCAACCCGCTGAAGTACGACCGTGACTCCGGCCTGAAGCGCCGGCTCATCGTCGAGGCGATCACGCAGAACTACCGCCGCAAGTACGCGCAGTACTACCCGGAGCCGACGTCGACGGGGCACTGAGCCCGTTCAGCTCCCGCCGGACGCCCGGACCGCTCGACGGTCCGGGCGTCCGGTTTTTCATCCATGGGGAGTTCTGCCCGGCTTTGTGCTTGTGCGGCCGGTGAAGCATCGGGACACTGTGTGCTCACTTGCCGGATATTTCCGGCCTAAGACGTGAGAGAGGCTCCACCCTGATGTCGTTCATCGAGTCCATCCGGACCGTCCTGTCGAAGTACGCGGTCTTCTCCGGGCGCGCGCGCCGCTCCGAGCACTGGTGGTACGCCCTCGCGTACACGATCGTCTCGACGGTCCTCAACGCGGTCCTCGTCGTGCCCGGCTACACGGCCTACATCACCGCCACCATGGAGTGGTCGGTGGCCGGCGACCCGTCCACGCCCCTGCCCACCATGCCCGGCTCGCTGATGGTCGGCTACGCCGTCACCTCGATCTTCGCGCTGGCCCTGCTCCTGCCGAGCCTCGGCGTGATGGTCCGCCGCCTGCACGACACCGACCGCTCGGGCTTCTGGGTCTTCCTCGCCCTGGTCCCCTTCGTCGGCGCGATCATCCTCATCGTCTGGCTGGCCACGGCGGGCACGCCCGGCCCGAACCAGTACGGCCCCGACCCGAAGGCTGCCCAGCAGCCCGCGGCCGTCTGAGAGGGCGCCGGATGTCCCTGATCGAGGCCGTCACCACCTGCCTGCGCAAGTACGGCACCTTCAGCGGGCGCGCCCGCGCGTCCGAGTACTGGTACTTCGTCCTCGGCCTGGCCATCGTGAACGCCGTCATCTTCGTGGCGCTCCTCGTCCCGGCCCTCGCGACGATGGACCCCGTCACGCAGGAGCCCGGCGTGCTGGGGTCGATCGGCTCCGCGCTCGTGGCGATCATCATGTTCGGCACGCTCGTGCCGGTCATCGCCGCGGCGGTGCGCCGCCTGCACGACACGGGGAAGTCGGGGTGGTTCTACCTGCTGATCCTCGTGCCGTTCGTGGGGTCGATCATCGTCCTCGTGCTGCTCGCGCTGCCGGGCGAGCCCGGCCCCAACCGCTTCGGTCCGGACCCCCGAGCCGTGCAGCAGCCGGTCGCCGGCTGACCTAGCCTGAGGCCATGACAGACGACCGTCCCGTCCTCGTCGTCGGGGCGAGCGGGTTCGTCGGCAGCCGGGTCGTGCGCGGCCTGGCTGCCGGCGGACGCGGCGTGCTCGCCGCCTCCCGCCACGGGCTGCCCGCGCACGCCGCGGTGCAGGACGGCGTCGTGCCCGTGCGCTACACGGGACCGGACACGCTGCGGCAGGCCGTGCGGGACGCCTGCGCGAGCGCGGGCGTCCCGCTGCCCGGCGCGGTCGTCGCATCGATCGGCGGGTGGCAGCTCGGCGCACCGCTGCTCGACTCCGACCCCGACGAGTGGACGGCCACGCTGGCCTCCCACCTCACCGCGCACCTCGACGCCGCCCGCGCGCTCGTGCCGCTGCTGGCTCCCGGGGACCCGTACGTCGTGCTCAACGGCGCCGCCTCGCGCGAGCCCATGGCCGGCTCCGGCGCGGTCTGCGTCACGGGGGCGGGGCTCGCCATGCTCGTCCAGGTGCTGCGGCTCGAGGCCACCCGCCAGGACGCGGCGTCCGTCCGGTTCCACGAGGTCGTCGTCGACCACGCCGTCGACGGGGACGACCGCAACGCCGACCCCGCGCAGACCAGGACCCCGGCACAGGTGGTCAGCGCCCTGGGAGCGGTGCTCGACCAGCCGACGGCGCCCGCCGTCGTGCACGTGTGACGTTGCTCTCCTGAGGGGTCCCCGGCGGCGCGCCGCCGGTAATCTTCTGCCTCGTGACAGCCCCCTCCACCACCGACACCCCGACCACGACGACCGCCCTCAGCGCGGTCCGGCCCCAGGTCCCCGTCGACCGGCTCGTCACCGACCTCGTGCCCCCGCGGCACTTCGCGCAGGCCCGCTTCGCGACCTACCGCGCCAACCCCGCGCACCCGAGCCAGGCCCGCGCGCTGGACCGGCTGCAGGAGATCGCCCAGCAGGTCGCCGCGCCGAGGCGCGGCCTGTTCAGCCGCCGGAGGACGGCACCGGCGGTCTACCTCGACGGCGGCTTCGGCGTCGGCAAGACCCACCTGCTCACCTCGCTCGCCCACGCCGTCGCCGAGGAGCTCGGGGCCGACGCCGTCGCGTACGGCACCTTCGTCGAGTACACCAACCTCGTGGGGGCCCTCGGCTTCCACCAGACGGTCGAGGCCCTGGGCGCCAAGAAGCTCGTCTGCATCGACGAGTTCGAGCTCGACGACGCGGGCGACACCACGCTGATGTCCCGTCTCATGCGCGAGCTCGCCGACCGCGGCGTCGCGCTCGCCGCGACGTCGAACACGCTGCCCGACGCGCTCGGCGAGGGCCGGTTCGCCGCCCAGGACTTCCAGCGCGAGATCAAGGCGCTCTCCGACCGCTTCGAGACCCTGCGCGTGGACGGCGAGGACTACCGGCACCGCGACGTCGTCACCGACTCCGAGCCGCTGTCCGAGGCCGACGTCGTGGCCGCGGCGTCCGCGCACCCCGGCGCCACGCTCGACGCGTTCGACGACCTGCTCGACCACCTCGCGACCGTGCACCCCAGCCGCTACGGCGCGCTGCTCGACGGCGTCACCCTCGTCGCCCTCACCGGGGTGCGCCCGGTCGAGGCCCAGGCCGTCGCGCTGCGCCTCGTGGTGCTCGTCGACCGCCTCTACGACCGTGACGTGCCGGTGCTCCTGGGTGGCGAGGGGGACACCCGCGGCCTGTTCACCCCGGAGATGCTCGCGGGCGGGTACCGCAAGAAGTACTTCCGGGCGCTGTCCCGCCTGGGCGCGCTCGCCGAGGAGGGCCGCGCCCTCCTGACCCCCCGCCCCTGACGCTGAGTGCGGGATCTTCGCCCTTTTCTGTGTGCCAGGAGGGCGAAGATCCCGCACTCAGCGGTGGGGTCAGCGGCGTCGGGCGGTCGGAGGCGTCGGGTTCTCGGCGCGGAGGACCGCCGTCATGCGCGGCGGCACCGTGAGGGTGTCGCCCACCAGACGGGTCGCCCCCGGCTCCCACGCCGCCGCGAGGCGGAACGAGCCGGGCAGCGGGGCACGGACCGCGCCGTCCGCAGGGCGCAGCAGGCTGCCGAGTCGCAGGGCCGCCAGGCCGTGCCCGGTGTTGAGCACGAACGCCAGCGTGCCGCGCAGCACCACGATCACCGACCGGTCGGCCGTCGAGCGGATCTCCAGCGGCAGGTCGAGCTCCTCGGTGACACTGTGCCGGATCGCGATGAGCTCGCGTGCCCAGCGGGCCAGACGCTGCTCGCTCTCGTTGCGGGGCGCGACCGGGGTGTGCACGGTGTCGAGCACGAGCGGGTTGCCCGCGAGCACCACGGTCGCCAGCACGCTCGCCCGGATGTCGACGTCGTCCACGGCCAGGAGCGCCGTCGCGGGGCTCTCCTCGCCCGCCCAGGGGACGGTGAGCTGCGTGGCGGGCAGGCGCGTGATGTCCTCCACGACGGCCGCGCCCGAGCGCATGCGGCGCCGGCCGCCGCCGCTCTGCCTGCTCGCGCGCCGCACCGAGGGGTGCACGAGGTCGGCGAGCATCTGCAGCGCCTGGATGTCCTCGGACTTGCCCGGCCCGGAGAGGATGCGCAGCAGGATCGACGTGAGGCGGTCGCTGCGGCCCGGGCCGTCGACGAGCAGGCTGAACCGCCGGTCGAGCTGCTCGCCGAGGGCCACCACGTGGTCGGCGAGCTCGCCGAGGAACGGGGTGGGGGAGCGGTCCACGAGCGCGTCGACGTCGAGCACCAGGCCGTCGACGTGGTACTCGCGCAGCCAGTGCCGCGCGTCGTCCACGAGGAAGTCGCGCGGCCCGCGGCTGCCGCTGCCGTCGAGGTTGATGCGGTCGCCGACGTAGTCGGTGCGCACGGTCGGCGCGGACGGCACCTTGCCCGCGCGCGTGCCGATGCTCGGGACCTGGCCCGTGCGCATCTGGATGGGGCCGGTGCGGGGACGGTCGAGCGGCACCTGACCCGTGCGGGGGCGCATCGCCTGGAGCGCGTGCTCGCCCGCGTCGCCGACGTCGGGCCGCGGCGGGCGCGGACGCCCGCCGCCCTGGAGGTACGGGCCGTACGCCTCGAGGCCGAGCTCGTCGGCCACCGCCCACCGGTAGGGGATGTCGAGCACGACGGCGAGCCCGGCGGCGTGCGCCGCGTCGACGAACCGCTGGAGCGCGCGCGGCCCCCCGTACGGCTCGTGCACCGAGTAGAGCCGCACGCCGCGCGACGGACCGACCGCCGGGTCGAACGCCGCGACGGGCGCGAGCTCGACGCCGTGGACGCCGAGCTCCGCGACGGCCGGGAGCAGGCGCGCGGCCGCGTCGAGCGTGCCCTCGGGGGTGAACGTCTCGACGTCGACGTGCATGAGCACGCTCGTCGACAGGTCGGGCGGCGACCACGTGCCGTCGGTCCACTCGAAGGCGGGGTCGAACACGCGCGTCGGACCGTGGATGCCCTGCGGGAGCCAGACGCTGCGCGGGTCGGGCAGCAGCGGCCCGCCGTCCACCGAGTAGCCGTAGTCGGTCCCGTGGCCGAGCACGGTGTCGGCGCCCCAGTAGCCGGGCTGGCCCGCGCCCACGAGGCGCAGCGGCATGTGCTCCGGCTCCTCGTACGCGTCGTACGGGACGAGCACCTCGATGACGCGGGCGCGCGGGGCCCACACCACCGGTCTGGGCCCGGGAACAGGCATGTCAGGCCCAGGTCGGGGCGGTGGTGTGGTTCCTCCGGTTCCACTCCTCGGTCCGGTCACGGCGGACAGCCTAGCCCGCCGACCCGGATGGGCGGGTCAGCACCACCACGCTGTGGGCGGTCACCGGCAGCCCGGCGCCTGCCTGCAGCACCGTGCCGGGCTCGGCGTTGCCGTCGGTGTCGAGCACGACCGTCCACTCGGCCCCGTACGCGGCCGACGGCAACGTGAAGTCCAGCTTCTCGGAGTGGGCGTTGAGCAGCAGCAGGAAGGAGTCGTCGACGACCGGCTCGCCCCGCCTGTCCTTCTCGGTGATCTCGTCCCCGCCCAGGTAGACGGCGACGGTGCGGGCATAGGACTGGTTCCAGTCCGTGTCGTCCATGCGCGCGCCCGTGAGATCGAGCCACTCGATGTCGGCGGGCCGGTCGGAGTCGTCCCCGGGCGCGCGCCCCTCGAAGAAGCGACGCCGGTGCAGCACGGGGTGCTCGCGGCGCAGGCGCACGGCCTGCCGGGCGAACTCCAGGAGGGCGGCGCGCTCCTCGTCGAGGTCCCAGTCCACCCAGGACAGCTCGTTGTCCTGGCAGTAGACGTTGTTGTTGCCCTCCTGCGTGCGGCCCAGCTCGTCGCCGTGCGCGATCATCGGCACGCCCTGGCTGAGCAGGAGCGTGACGAACAGGTTGCGACGCTGGCGGGCGCGCAGCTCGCGCACCTCGGGGTCGTCCGTCGGCCCCTCGACGCCGCAGTTCCAGGACCGGTTGAAGCTCTCGCCGTCGTTGTTGTCCTCGCCGTTGGCCTCGTTGTGCTTCTCGTTGTAGGCCGTCAGGTCGGCGAGCGTGAACCCGTCGTGCGCCGTGACGAAGTTGATGGACGCGCTGGGGAACCGGCCCGTGTGCTCGTAGAGGTCGCTCGAGCCGGTCAGGCGGGAGGCGAACTCCGGGAGCGTCGCGGGCTCGCCGCGCCAGAAGTCGCGCACGGTGTCGCGGTAGCGGCCGTTCCACTCGGTCCACAGCGGCGGGAAACCGCCCACCTGGTAGCCGCCGTCGCCCAGGTCCCACGGCTCCGCGATGAGCTTGACCTGGGAGATGACCGGGTCCTGGTGCACGATGTCGAAGAACGCGCTCAGCCGGTCCACCTCGTGGAACTGGCGGGCGAGCGTCGCGGCGAGGTCGAAGCGGAAGCCGTCGACGTGCATCTCCTCCACCCAGTACCGCAGCGAGTCCATGATGAGCTGCAGCACGGCGGGCGAGCGCATGAGCAGCGAGTTGCCCGTCCCTGTGGTGTCGAAGTAGTGCGCCTCGTCGCCGTCCACGAGGCGGTAGTAGGCGGCGTTGTCGATGCCGCGGAAGCTCAGCGTCGGGCCGAGCTGGTTGCCCTCGGCGGTGTGGTTGTAGACGACGTCGAGCAGCACCTCGATGCCGGCCTCGTGCATCGCCTTGACCATGGACTTGAACTCCATGACCTGCTCGCCGCGGCGACCGTAGCCCGCGTACCCGTTGTGCGGCGCGAAGAAGCCGATCGTGTTGTAGCCCCAGTAGTTGCTCAGGCCCTTGGCGGCCAGCGAGGGGTCGGTGACGAACTGGTGCACCGGCATGAGCTCGATCGCCGTGACACCCAGGCCGGTCAGGTGGTCGATCACCGCGGGGTGGGCGAGGCCCGCGTACGTGCCGCGCAGCTCCTCCGGCACGTCCGGGTGGCGCATGGTGAGGCCCTTGACGTGCGCCTCGTAGATCACCGACTCGTGGTACGGCGTGGCCGGCGGGCGGTCGTGGCCCCAGTCGAAGTACGGGTTGACCACCACGGAGACCATCGTGTGGCCGCGCGAGTCGCCGTCGGCAGGTGTCGTGCCCGTGACGGCCTGCTCGGTGTCGTCGAACGGGTAGGAGAACAGCGACGGGTCGCCGTCCAGGTCGCCGTCGACGGCCTTCGCGTAGGGGTCCAGCAGGAGCTTGGCCGGGTTGCACCGGTGGCCCGACGCCGGGTCGTACGGGCCGTGCACGCGGTACCCGTACCGGGTCCCCGGGCCGATGCCGGGCAGGTACACGTGCCACACGTGCGCGTCGGTCTCGGTGACCTCGACGCGGGTCTCGGAGTCGTCCTCGGCCAGCAGGCAGAGCTCGACCCGCTCGGCGACGGAGGAGTAGAGCGCGAAGTTGGTGCCGGTCCCGTCGAACGTCGCACCGAGGGGATAGGGGTGCCCAGGCCAGGTCTGCATCGAACGATCATCACACCCCCGCGCCTCCCGTGCGGGGCGACGTGCGTGATGGGCGTGGTGCCCCCGTGGAGGCTTCGCGGTGATCTGTGGGGACCTGCGAGTCACCCGCCGATCCGGATGCGAGCGCGCGGTCGTTCCTGCGATCATGTGGGCATGATCACGGGGGAACCCCAGTCCACCGAACCCGCCGAGCACGGTCCGACCGACCTGGTCGACGAGTCCAACGCCTCCTACGCCCACATCGCGCCGCCGGCCGTCCGCCGCGCGGCGTCCCGCCGCGGCCTGCTCGGGGGCGGTGACGTCTCCAAGGCGCCCCGCAACCTCGCCGGCTGCGAGCTCGACCCCATCTCGGGAGCCTCCAGCGGGGTCTCCTGGGACGACCCGGAAGAGCTCTGACCCGACGGGTGGGCACGGCGCGTCCCTGAGCGGGCGCGCGCGTCCCGTGCGACGAGGCACGGGCGCCTGCTCACGTGTGCCCGCGCCTCAGCGTGGCAGGCGTTCCGGGTCGACGGCGATGAGGCGCGGCATGCCCGCCGGCGCGACCGCGCTCAGCGCGAGGTAGCGCGCCTCGGCGCGGTGCAGGCGGATGTGCTCGTCCAGCGACCACTGCGGCCCGTTGGTCAGCGTCATGCCGCACGAGCAGTCGATCTCCTCGCGGTCGCCCGGCAGGTGCCGGACGAGTCCCACCGTGACGTGGGAGGCACGGGCGTCGGCCTTGGCCCGGTGCATGGCGGCGCTGACGGGTGCCTGTTCGCTCACGCCCCACACCTTAACCGCGGGTGCCCGCGCCCGGGCCCGGTCACGCCCGCTCGAGCGCCTGCTCGACGTCCTCCAGGAGGTCGGTCACGTCCTCCAGGCCGACGGACAGCCGCACGATCGACGGCGGCACCTCGGCCTCGGTGCCGCGCACCGACGCGTGGGTCATCGCGCTGGGGTAGTTGACCAGCGACTCGACGCCGCCGAGCGACTCGGCGAGCAGGAAGACGCGTGTCGACTCGGCGAAGGCGCGCGCCGCGGCCTCGCCGCCGGCCAGGTCGAGCGAGATCATGCCGCCGAACCGTGACATCTGGTGCGCCGCGACCTTGTGCCCGGGGTGGTCGGGCAGTCCCGGGTAGAGCACGCGCGCGACGGCGGGGTGGTGCGCCAGCCGCTCGGCGAGCACCTGTGCGTTCTCCGAGTGCCGCTGCATGCGCACGGCCAGCGTCTTGATGCCGCGCGTGGTGAGGAACGCGTCGAACGGGCTCGAGACGGCGCCCGCGGCGAACTGCACGTACCGCACCTGCTCGGCGAGCTCCGCGCCGCGCGGCCCGGCGCCGCGCGCCGCGTCCGCGCCGTGCCCGACGACGACCGCGCCGCCGACGACGTCGGAGTGCCCGCCGAGGTACTTGGTCGTGGAGTGGACCACGACGTCGGCCCCGAGGTCGAGCGGGCGCTGCAGCGCGGGCGACGCGAAGGTGTTGTCCACGACCAGCAGCAGGCCGTGCTCGTGCGCGAGCTGCGCGAGCGCGGGGATGTCGCTGATCTTCATGAGCGGGTTCGACGGCGTCTCGACCCAGAGCACCTTGGACTCGGGCCGCACGGCCGCCCGCACGGCGTCGAGGTCAGCCGTGTCGACGGTGCTGTGCGCGACGCCCGCCTTGCCGTGGACCGTGCGCACGAGGCGGTGCGTGCCGCCGTAGACGTCGTTCGGCACGAGCACGTGGTCGCCGGGGGAGACGACGGCGCGCAGCAGCGCGTCCTCCGCGGCGAGGCCCGACGCGAAGGAGATGCCTGCGGCGCCGCCCTCGATCGCGGCGAGCTGCTCCTCGAGAGCGGTGCGGGTGGGGTTGCCGCCGCGCGAGTACTCGTATCCGCCGCGCAGCCCGCCGATGCCGTCCTGCGCGTAGGTGGAGGTCACGTGGATGGCAGGGATGGCGTCGCCCGTCGTCGGGTCGGGGTGCTGGCCCGCGTGGATCGCGAGGGTGTCGAACCGGTCGTGCTGGGTGGTCATGTCGGTGATCTCTTTCAGGAGCCGGCGGCCGTCAGACCGCGAGGTAGTCGAGCAGGTCGGCGCGCGAGACGACGCCGAGAGCCTTGCCGCCGTCGGTGACCAGCAGCGCGGTCTCGTCGGCCAGGGCGGCGCGCAGCGCGCCGACCGGCTCGTTGACGCCGATGAGCGGCAGGGGGCGTCCGACGAGGCCGCCGACCTCGTCGGAGAGGTTCGCCGTGCCGGCGAACACGCGGTCGAGCAGGTCCTTCTCGTGCACGGCGCCCGCGACCTCGCCGAGCACGACGGGCGGCTCGGCCGTGAGCACGAGGAGCTGGGACACGCCGCTGCGTGTCATCCGGTCGATCGCCTCGCGCACCGTGTCCGTCGGGTGCACGTAGAGCACGGGCGGCGTGCGGTCGGCCTTGGCGGCCAGCACGTCGGCGACGGTGTGGTCCTCGATCGCGGGGGAGAACCCGTAGGACCGCATCCAGGTGTCGTTGAAGATCTTGCCCAGGTAGCCGCGGCCCCCGTCGGGCAGGAGGACGACGACCACGTCGTCGGCGGTGAGGTCGCGCGCCGCCTCCAGGGCTGCGACGACGGCCATGCCGCTCGAGCCGCCCACGAGGATGCCCTCCTCGCGGGCGAGGCGGCGGGTCATCGCGAACGAGTCGGCGTCGCTGACGGCGATGATCTCGTGCGGCACGGTCGGGTCGTAGGCGGTGGGCCAGAAGTCCTCGCCCACGCCCTCGACGAGGTAGGGGCGGCCCGTGCCGCCCCAGTACACCGAGCCCTCGGGGTCGGCGCCGATGATCCGCACCCGGTCGCCCGAGACCTCCCGGAGGTAGCGGCCGGTGCCCGTGATGGTCCCGCCCGTGCCGACACCGGCGACGAAATGGGTCACGCGTCCCTTGGTGTCGCGCCAGATCTCGGGGCCGGTGGTCTCGTAGTGCGAGCGCGGCCCGTTGGGGTTGGAGTACTGGTCGGGCTTGAAGGCGCCGGGGATCTCCCGGACGAGGCGGTCGCTCACCGAGTAGTAGGACTCGGGGCTGTCGGGTGCCACCGCCGTCGGCGTGACGACGACCTCGGCGCCGTACGCGGTGAGCACGTTGCGCTTGTCCTCGCCCACCTTGTCCGGCAGCACGAACACGCAGCGATACCCGCGCTGCTGGGCCACCAGCGCGAGACCCACGCCGGTGTTCCCGCTGGTCGGCTCGACGATCGTGCCCCCGGGCTTCAGTTCCCCGGACGCCTCGGCCGCATCGATGATCCGGCTCGCGATGCGATCCTTCGCCGAGCCGCCTGGGTTGAGGTACTCGAGTTTGACGAGCACGGTGCAGTCCACACCCTCGGTGACGCGCTGCAGCTTGACGAGAGGCGTGTTGCCGACAAGGTCGACGATGTGCTCGGCGTAGTCCACATGTTCAGGGTAGAGCGCAGGAATGCCGCGGCGCGCCTGTGTTGCGCGCTCGCGGCATTCCTGGCGGACGGGCTCAGCCCTTCGTCGCTCCTGCCAGCAGGCCGCGCACGAAGAAGCGCTGCAGCGCGAAGAACACGATCAGCGGGACGATGATCGAGATGAA
>DATGOB010000248.1:0-18686 GCA_036010205.1 Promicromonospora sp.
CGAGCCGCGCGCCATGCGCGCGCAGTACCTGGACCGCATGGACATCGAGCGCGAGCGCGGCATCACCATCAAGTCCCAGGCGGTGCGCATGCCCTGGGAGGTGGACGGCACGCCGCACGCCCTCAACATGATCGACACGCCCGGCCACGTCGACTTCACGTACGAGGTGTCCCGGTCGCTCGCCGCGTGCGAGGGCGCCGTGCTGCTGGTCGACGCCGCGCAGGGCATCGAGGCCCAGACGCTGGCCAACCTGTACCTGGCCATGGAGAACGACCTGGAGATCATCCCGGTCCTCAACAAGATCGACCTGCCGGCCGCGCAGCCGGAGAAGTACGCGGAGGAGCTCGCCAACCTCGTGGGCGGCGACCCCGACGACGTGCTCAAGGTCAGCGGCAAGACCGGCGAGGGCGTCGAGGCGCTGCTGGACCGCATCGTCGAGGCCGTGCCGGCGCCCGTCGGCGACGCCGACGCCCCGGCGCGTGCCATGATCTTCGACTCCGTGTACGACACCTACCGCGGCGTGGTCACCTACGTCCGCGTCGTCGACGGCGACCTCAACCCGCGCGAGCGCATCACGATGATGTCGACCCGGGCGAGCCACGAGCTGCTGGAGATCGGCGTCATCTCGCCGGAGCCGAACCCGACGAAGGGCCTCGGCGTGGGCGAGGTGGGCTACCTCATCACGGGCGTCAAGGACGTGCGGCAGTCCAAGGTCGGCGACACGGTCACCAACCAGGCCAAGCCCGCCGCGGAGGCGCTCGGCGGCTACAGCGACCCCAAGCCCATGGTGTTCTCGGGCCTCTACCCGGTGGACGGCTCGGACTACCCCGACCTGCGCGACGCGCTGGACAAGCTCAAGCTCAACGACGCGGCGCTCAACTACGAGCCGGAGACGTCGGTGGCGCTCGGGTTCGGTTTCCGCGTGGGCTTCCTCGGGCTGCTGCACCTGGAGATCGTGCGCGAGCGGCTCGAGCGCGAGTTCAACCTCGACCTCATCTCGACCGCCCCGAACGTCATCTACGACGTGACGCTCGAGGACGGCACGGAGGTCAAGGTCACCAACCCGAGCGAGTTCCCCGGCGGCAAGATCAAGGAGGTCAGGGAGCCGGTCGTCAAGGCGACCATCCTGACGCCGAGCGAGTTCGTCGGCACCGTCATGGGACTGTGCAACGAGCGCCGCGGCGTACAGCTCGGGATGGACTACCTGTCCGAGGACCGCGTCGAGCTGCGCTACACGCTGCCGCTGGCCGAGATCGTGTTCGACTTCTTCGACCAGCTCAAGTCGCGCACCCGCGGCTACGCCTCGCTCGACTACGAGCCGAGCGGCGACCAGACGGCCGACCTGGTCAAGGTCGACATCCTGCTGCAGGGCGAGCAGGTGGACGCGTTCAGCGCGATCGTGCACCGCGAGAAGGCGTACGACTACGGCGTGCTCATGACGGGCAAGCTCAAGGAGATCATCCCCAGGCAGCAGTTCGAGGTGCCGATCCAGGCCGCGATCGGTGCGCGCGTCATCGCCCGCGAGACCATCCGCGCCATGCGCAAGGACGTGCTCGCCAAGTGCTACGGCGGTGACATCAGCCGCAAGCGCAAGCTGCTCGAGAAGCAGAAGGAGGGCAAGAAGCGCATGAAGAACATCGGGTCCGTCGAGGTCCCGAAGGACGCCTTCATCGCGGCGCTCTCCTCGGACTCGGCCCCCAAGGACAAGAAGAAGTAGGTGCCTGCTCTTCCCCCTGGCGTCCCCGTCCCCGACGACGGCGCGCTGCCCGGCTGGGTGCGCCCGTCGTCCCCGGGACCGGGCAGGCCGTTCGGCGTGTACGTGCACGTGCCGTTCTGCAGCGTGCGGTGCGGGTACTGCGACTTCAACACCTACACGGCGGCCGAGCTCGGTGGCGGTGCCAACCAGGCCGCGTACGCCGGGACGGCGCTGCGCGAGGTCGGGCTCGCGCAGCGCGTCCTCGCCGATGCCGGCCGCGCACCGGCTGCCGTCTCCACGGTCTTCTTCGGGGGCGGCACGCCCACGATGCTGCCCGCGCACGACCTCGCCCGGGTGCTGGACGGCATCAGGGACGCGTGGGGTCTGGCCGACGACGCCGAGGTGACCACGGAGGCCAACCCGGACTCGGTGACACCCGGGTCGCTCCGGGTGCTGGCCGACGCCGGGTTCACGCGCGTCTCGTTCGGCATGCAGTCGGCGGTGCCGCACGTGCTGGCGACGCTGGAGCGCACGCACGACCCGGCGCGCATCCCCGACGTCGTGCGCTGGGCGCGGGACGCCGGGCTGGACGTCTCGCTCGACCTCATCTACGGCACGCCGGGCGAGTCCCTCGCCGACTGGCGGGCGAGCGTCGAGGCGGCGCTGGCCACCGGCGTCGACCACGTGAGCGCGTACGCGCTCGTCGTGGAGCAGGGCACGAAGATGGCCGCCCAGGTGCGTCGCGGCGAGCTCACGCTGCCCGACGAGGACGACCAGGCCGCGAAGTACGAGCTCGTCGACGACCTGCTCACCGCGGCGGGACTGCGCTGGTACGAGGTGTCGAACTGGTCCCGTCCCGGCCACGAGTGCCGGCACAACATCGGCTACTGGCGCGGCGACGACTGGTGGGGCGTCGGCCCGGGCGCGCACAGCTACGTGGCGGCAGGGACCCCCGACGCCGACGCCGCAGGCGTGCGCTGGTGGAACGTCAAGCACCCCCGCGCGTACGCCACGCGGCTCGAGGCCGGGCGCAGCCCCGGCGCCGGCCGCGAGCTGCTCACCCCCGAGGAGGCGCACCTCGAACGGGTCATGCTCGGCGTGCGGCTGCGTGACGGCCTCGACCTCGGCGTGCTGACGCCGTCGGGCCGGACGGCGGTGGCAGGGCTCGTGGCGCGCGGGCTGCTCGACGGCGCCGCGGCCGTGGGCGCGGGCGGTGCCCCGGCGCGGGCCCGGCTCACCCGGCGCGGCCGCCTCCTGGCCGACGCGGTGGTGCGGGACCTCACCAGCTGAGGACGGGCCGCCGTCCGTCTCGGACGTGCCCGCGGGAGCGGTCCCACGCGCCGACGGCCGGGTGTTTGCCCGCGCGGCTCGCCGGTCGCTACGTTGTGCGAATCCATACGGTGAGGGGCGGCTCCGTGCCGCCCGGCAAGGGGCACGTGATGAGTGACACCTCTGGCGGCTGGTACCCGCAGGACCCGTACGGACAGCGGGCCCGGCAGCAACCGTCGCCGTCTGCGCCGTCGTCGCAGGAGCCCGGGCCGTTCGACCCGTCCGGGGCCCGTGACCCGTACGGTCGCCCGGCGAACCCCTACGGCCGGCCCGACTACGAGCCCTGGCAGCCGCCCGTGGGCCCGCCGCCGTCCGGCGGCGTGCCCTCGTACCCGGGAGGCCCGGGCGCCGCCCCCGGTGCGGAGCCCGCCGCGGTGCCCGACCAACCCGCGACCGTGGGCGCCGCCTGGCGCTGGGCGTGGGCCGCGTTCGGCCGCAGCTGGGGTCGCTGGGTCGTGCTGACACTGCTCGCCGGTGTCGCCCAGGTGGCCGTGGGGCTCGCGTTCAGCCCGTCCACGCTCGACATGTTCCGCAACGCGGGCGACCCGGCGGCGGTCGCCGCCGCCCAGGCCGCGGGGCAGTCCGTCGACGCCAAGGCGCTCGCCGCCACCGGCACGGCCATCGGATTCCTCCTCCAGGCCCTCCTCTACGCCGGCGCGGTGGCCGCGACCCACCGACGCAAGGTCCCCGTGCGCGACTTCTTCGTGCTGCGCGGGGCCGGCGGCCTGCTCTGCTACGCCCTCGTCGTCGGGGCGCTGGGCTTCGTCGGCACCACGGTCCCCCTGGTGGGCTGGGCCGTGCAGGTCGTCTTCCTCCTGCTCCTGCTGCCGGTGCCGTACCTCCTGCTCGACGGCGTCGGCCTCGGGACCGCCTTCGGGCGCGGCATCGGCCTCGTGGTCGGTCACCTGCCCGTGGCCCTGGGCGTCTACGCGATCGCTGCCGGACTGATCGTCGCGTCGATCCTCACGTGCGGGCTCGGGCTGATCGTCGTGGTGCCCGTGATGCTTCTCCTGGGGGCGTACCTCGTCCGGCGCTGGACGGACCAGCCGGTGTACCCGGCCACGGACATAACGACTCGGTAATGCGACGTGCGGCGATGCGGAGAAAGGGTGAAGGTGGAGGTCAGACTGCCCAGAACCCCGTAAGGAGCGCGCATGACCGAGAACACCCCCCAGAACCCGTACGAGCCGGGCGCCGGTGGCCCGACCCCGCCCGCCGGGGGTCCCACCCCTCCGCCCGGCGACACGACCCCGCCGCCGAGCGGGTCCCAGCCGCCGGCGTACGGCGGGGCGTCGGAGCCGCCGGCTTACGGCGGGGCCGGGCAGCCCCCGGCCTACGGCGGACCGGGTGAGCAGTACGGCACGCAGCCGTCCGGCTCGTTCCAGGTGGGCGAGGCGCTCGGCTTCGGCTGGCGGCGGTTCACCGGCAACTGGCTCTTCTGGGTGCTGTTCTCGCTGCTGATCGCGGTCGTGAGCGGCATCTTCAACGGACCGTCCTTCGGAGACATCCAGGAGCTCAACGAGGCAGCGATGCGGGGCGACGTCAGCGCTGATGCGGTGGCAGGCGTGTCCGCGGGCAGCTCGACGCTGCAGCTCGTCGGATCTCTCGTCACGTCCGTGCTCTCGGCGCTCGGCATCAACGCGGCGCTGCGCGAGGTCGGCGGCGAGAAGGCCACCTGGGGTGCCCTCTTCAAGGTCAACAACTTCGGGATGGTCGTCGTGGCGGCGCTCCTGCTGCTCGCGGCCAGCTTCGTCGGACTGCTCGCCTGCCTCGTCGGCGTCCTCGTCGTCGCCATCTTCTCGGTCTTCACGTACCACAACGTGGTCGACCGCAACCTCAACGCCTGGGCGGCCCTGACCACGTCGTTCCGCCAGGTGGGGCAGAACTTCGGGTCGGTGTTCCTGCTCGAGCTCGCGGTGCTCGGCATCACGATCCTCGGCACGATCGCCTGCCTGGTCGGGCTGCTGGTGGCCTCCCCGCTGTGCACCATCGCGGTGGCCTACGCCTACCGGCGCATCTCGGGCGGGCCCGTCGCCGCCGTCTGAGGCTCCGCGGCGCCGCCGCACGAACGACGACGCACCCGTCACCGGCCGAGCCGGTGGCGGGTGCGTCGTCGTGTCAGCGTCGAGCGACCGACTACCTCGCTGGGTGACTACCTCGCCAGGTGTCTACCTCGCCAGGTGTCTACCTCGGCGGGGTGGGTGGGGTGGTTACCTGATGAAGCGGATGTTGACCGGGTAGCGGTAGGGCTCGCCGCGGTTGTTGGCGACCGCCGCGAGGATCTGGAACACGATCACCGCGACGAACACGAGGTACACGATGCCGCCGATGCCGAAGGTGATCGTGGTGATCAGGAAGGCGGCCACGTGCGCGACGGCCACCGTGATCTGGAAGTTCAGCGACTCCTTCGCCTCCTGGTCCACGAACCGGCTGCGCTCGCGGAACACGAGCCAGATCACCAGCGGGGCGATGAACCCGGCGACGAACGGGCCGACCTGGGAAAGCACGCCCCACAGTCGCTCGTCCGACGGGTTCAGCGGCTGCGGCTGGTACGGCACGCCGGCCTGCGGGTGGGCGGTGTAGGGGCCGGGCTGCGGCTGCGGCTGGGGCTGCGGCTGAGGGGCCGGCGGCTGCTGCGGGTTCTCTGACATGTGCCCCACCGTAGAGGGTCTACCTCACGAGACGGTCACGAAATCGATGAGTTCCTCCACCCGGCCGAGCAGGGCCGGGTCCAGGTCCCGGTAGTCGCGCACCGACCGGAGGATGCGCTGCCACCCGCGGGCGACGTCCGCCTGCGTCTGCGCAGGCCAGCCCAGGGACCGCAGGATGCCGAGCTTCCACTCGGTGCCGCGGTCGATCTCGGGCCAGCGTTCGAGGCCGAGCCGCTCCGCGCGCACCGCCTGCCACACGTCGACGTACGGGTGGCCCAGCACGAGCACGGTGCCCTGCGGCACGCCGCGCAGCGCCTCGTCGGCGATCCGCTGCTCCTTGGAGCCCGGCACGAGGTGGTCGACGAGCACGCCGACGCGGCGGTCGGCGTCCGGCCCGAACTCGGCGAGGCGCTCGGCGAGGTGGTCCACGCCGTCGAGCATCTCGACGACGACACCCTCGACCCGCAGGTCGTCGCCCCACACCTTCTCGACCAGCTCGGCGTCGTGCCTGCCCTCGACCCAGATGCGGCTGCCGCGGGCGACGCGTGCCCGCGCGCCGTGCACCGCGACCGACCCGGACGCCGTGCGCGCGGGCCTCGCCGGTGCGGTCGGCGTCACCGGCGCGGTGAGCACGACCGGCTTGCCCTCGACCCAGAACCCCGGCCCGAGCGGGAAGGTGCGCGTGCGGCCACGGCGGTCCTCGAGCACGACGACGTGCATCCCACCCGACTTCTCGACCCGGACCACGGCGCCGACCCAGCCGGTCTGCACCTCCTCGACCACGAGGCCGGGCTCCGCGGCCACCGGCTGGGACGTGGGGCGCCGCCCCCGGTGCGCCCCCGGGAACTCGGGGGAGAGGACGTCGGACCCGTAGCGATCGTCGTTCACCTCTGGAGGGTAGATCGCAGGGCCGCCTCCGTCCGGGTCGCCACGCCCAGCTTGCGGAGGATCGCCGACACGTGCACCGAGGCCGTCTTGGCCGAGACGAACAGCCGCTCGGCGATCTGCCCGTTGGTCAGTCCCTCGGCCACGAGGTCCAGCACCTGGCGCTCGCGGGCCGTGAGAACGTCGAGGCCGTCCTGCGCCGTCGGCTCCGGTCGCGCCGCCAGGCCCGCCCGCGCGGCGAGCGCCTCCGCCTGCCGGACGACGAGCCGTGCGCCGATCGTCCCCGCCTCGCGTGCGGCCGCCTCGAGGGCCTGCCGGGCGGCCGTCCGGTCACCGGCCTCGACGAGCCGCTCGCCCTCCCGCAGCAGTGCGTACGGGCGCAGGTACGCCGGGCCGGGCAGGTCGGCCGCCGCGGTCCAGGGGCCGGTGCCGAGCTCCGCCTCGAACACCGACGACCACACCGGGTAGGTGGGCCAGCGGGCGCACGCCGCGAGCGCCGCCCGGTAGGGCGCGTCGTCGACCGTGGTGCCGCGGGCGCGCAGGGCGGCCAGCGCCCGGGCGGCGACGGCGAGGCGGGGCAGGTCGTAGGCGGGGACGTGGTGTCCCGCGGGGTCGAGCACGTCGGCCACGTGCCGCAGGGCGGCGTCGGGCTCGTCGCGCAGCAGGGCGAGGCTTGCGCGGGTGACGCCGACGCGCGCACGGATCTGGGTCTCGAGCCTGCCGTACCGGTCCCAGGCAGCGGCGCGGCGCCGGGCCTCGGCCTGCGCGTGCTCGACGTCGCCCTGCCACAGCGCGAGCCAGGTCCTGCGCTCGGTGAGGTAGACGAGGTAGACGCTGTCGTGCACGAGGGGCAGGGCCCTGTCGTACCAGGCGGCGGCCTGGTCCCACTCGCCGAGCTCGATCCGGGCCTCGACGACGTTGCCCTCGATCATGAGGCGTGACCCCTCGGAGGCGCCGTGCCGCCGGGCGGCGGCGACACCCTCCTGGGCGATGCGGACGGCGCCGGCCCAGTCACCGAGGACGATGCGGGCGTCGGACCCGTTGATGTAGTAGCGGCTCAGGCCCTGCCAGGAGTCCCCGGCGAGCTCGCGGCCGCGCTCGATCTCCGCGAGCCCGTCGGGGTCGCCGAGCTGGATGCGGCTGACGCCGCGCAGGTTGAGGGCGACGGAGCGCAGCTCGTCGTTGCCGACGGCGGACGCGGTCTCGTAGGCGGCGGTAGCGACCGCCCGGCCCTCCTGGGACCGGCCCTCGAGCATGGCGCGGCGTGCGCGCAGGACGAGGAGCTGGGCGCGTACGGCGTCGTCGCGGCCGGGCTCGACGAGGGCCAGGGCACGCTTGACGAGCGCGGGCCCTCGTCGGACCCGGCGTGGCCGGCGATGAGGGCGGTGTCGGCGAGGACGCGGGCGAGCCCGACCTGGTCGTCGGCGGGCCACTCGGCGACGGCCTCGTGCGCGACGGCCAGGGCGCGGCCCGTGCGGGTGGCGCCGCGCAGCGACTCGGCGACGGTGCGGAGCAGCTCGTGGTGGGGCAGGCCTGCGACGGCCTCGGGGTCGGGCACCTGCTCCCAGAGCTCGAGGGCGCGCTCGCCGAGGGCGACGGCTGAGGCGGAGGCGGCGCCGTCGGCGGCCGCGCGGTGCCCGGCGACGGCGGCGGCGAGCGCCTTGTCGGGGACGCCGGCGCGCCACCAGTGGTCGGCGACGCGCGTCAGGGCGGCGACCGCGCCCGGTGCCGTCTGCACGGGCGTGGTCCGCTCGAGCGCCTCGGCGTACGCGGTGTGCAGGCGGCGGCGTTCGCCGGGCAGGAGCTCGGCGTACACGGCCTCCTGGACGAGGGCGTGCCGGAAGGCGTACCCCGTGCCGGAGGCGACGAGCACCTGGGCGTCGACGGCCTCGCGGGCGGCGTCGTCGGGGTCGTCGAGCGCGGCGGCCGTGCGCTGCCCCCGCAGGACGGCGTCGAGCAGGTCGTGCGGCACGGCGGGCCCGCCCGCGGAGACGAGGCGGCACAGGGCCTGCGCGGCGCGGCCGAGGACCCGGTACCGCAGCAGCAGGATGTCGCGCAGGCTCTCGGGCAGGTCGGTGCCGAGGAAGCCGACGAGCTCCTCGACGTAGAACGGCACGCCTTCGCTGCGGTCGGCGAGGTCGGTCAGCAGGGCGTGGTCGAGGCCCGTGCCGTCGGGTCCGTCGAGCAGGTCCTGCGCCATCTCGCGCACCTGCTCGGCGCCGAGGCGGGTCAGGTCGAGGCGGGTGGTGAGCCGGGCGCGGGCGAGCTCCGCCATGACGGCGCGCAGCGGGTGGGCGCGGCCGACGTCGTCGCTGCGGTAGGTGAGCAGCAGGAGGAGGCCGGGTGGCGCGGTGCGGGCCAGGCGGACGGCGGTGGCGCGGGTGAGGTCGTCCGACCAGTGCAGGTCCTCGAGCACGACGACGAGCGGGCCGCGGGTGGCGAGCGTCGCGAGCAGGTCGGTGAGCACCTCGGGCACGCGGTCGGCACCGGCGTCGCCCGGGGCGAAGACGTGGGGTGCGACCGCCGACAGGGCGGAGGCGGCGGGTCCGGCCGCGGCGACGGCGGCGTCCTGCCCGGCGGACCGCACGACACCGTGCAGCAGGCCGGCGAGCGCGGCGTAGGGGACGGGCCCGGAGCCGGAGTCGGCGCACCGGCCGGTCAGCACGGTCGCGTCGTCGGCGCGGCCGGTGAGCTCGTCGAGGAGGCGGGTCTTGCCGATGCCCGCCTCGCCCGTGACCACGACGGCGCGGCCTGCGCCGCCGCGGACGTCGTCGAGGGCGTCGGCCAGCGTGGCGAGCTCCTGCGCTCGGCCGACCAGGCGTGCACGAGGGACCGGCATGTGCACATCGTCCGCTGGCCGGTCCGCTGGCCGGTCCGCTGGCCGGCCCGGTGGCCGCCGCAGGTGCGCCGTCGCCCATCGTGGTCCCGCCGCCGCGGTCAGGCGGTGCGGGTGCGGGCCGGGCGGGCGGCGGACGCCGCACGGGCCGCACGCTGCTCGGCGGCCCGCTGCCGGGCCTGCTCGCGAGCGGCGGCGCGGCGCTCGCGGGTGACGCGGGCCTGCTCGGCGCGGAGCTCGACCTCACGCTCGTGGCGGCGGTAGTCGGCGAGGTCGGGGGAGCCGGACATGAAGCCGAACATGGTGTACCTCCTGGTCACGGCCGGGACGCCCCCGGCAGTGACTCCAGGTTCGTCGCTGAGGCGGGTCCGGCGGATCGGGCAGGTTCCGCATCTTTCGCCGCAGGGTTCGCGGCGGAGACCCGCGCGCCTGAGGCATCGCCCTACGCCCTCCCGCGGGCTGTGCCTACCGACACGACCAGGGGCCGTCGATCGAGGGCCTGAGTACTGGCCGACGGCGGGTGACGCGTAGGATTGGCACTCGGTCGGTGAGAGTGCTGGAGAGCGGGCGGAACACGGGCGCGTGCCCCGGACGTTCTCCTGGACGGAGGTGAACGCGGTGAGCGAGAGACGCAGGCTCGACGTCTTGCGAGCGATCGTGGAGGACTATGTCCGCACGCGGGAGCCCGTGGGGTCGCGCATCCTCACCGAGCGCCACAAGCTGGGCGTCTCGCCCGCGACGGTGCGCAACGACATGGCGGCGCTGGAGGAGGCGGGGCTCATCGCCCAGCCGCACACCTCGGCAGGCCGCGTCCCCACGGACAAGGGCTACCGCCTGTTCGTGGACCAGCTCGCCGAGGTCCGGCCCCTGACGGTGCCGCAGAAGCGGGCCATCGAGACGTTCCTCTCCGAGGCCGTCGACCTCGACGACGTCGTGGCACGCGCCGGGCGCCTCATCGCGCAGCTCACGGGCCACGTCGCGGTCGTCCAGTACCCGTCGCTGCGCCGTTCGGGGCTGCGGCACCTGGAGCTCGTCCCGACCGGCGACAACCGCGTCCTCGTCGTCGTCATCACCGACACGGGGCGGGTCGAGCAGCGCTTCCTCGACGTGCCGGGCACCCTCGACGACTGGACGCTCGGCGAGCTGCGTGCCCGGTTCAACGCCGCGGCGGCCGGCCGCAGGCTCACCGAGCTCGGCAGCGCGTTCTCCAGCCTCGCCGACGCCGTGCCCGAGGAGCACAGGGCGCTCGTCACCGCGGTGGCCGAGGTGGTCACGGCGGCGCTGAGCGAGGAGAGCGAGGAGCGCATCCTGCTCACCGGCCAGGCCAACCTCGCGCGCTCCGGCATGGGTTTCGAGCAGGGGCTGCGCCCCGTGCTCGAGGCGCTGGAGGAGCAGGTGGTCCTGCTCGGCCTCCTCACCGAGATGACCGACGAGGCGGGGGTCGCGGTGAGCATCGGCCACGAGAACCGGGTCGCCGGCCTGTCCGAGACCTCCGTCGTCACGGCGGGCTACGGCTCCTCCGACGGTGACAACGTCGCGATCCTCAGCTCGATCGGCCCCACCCGCATGGACTACCCGGGCACCATCGCCGCGGTGCGCGCGGTCGCGCGCTACCTGTCGCGCGTGCTGCCCGGCTGACATCCCCACTCCCACGAAGAGAGACCTGTGACCGACTACTACGAGATCCTCGGTGTCCCGCGCGACGCCTCGCCCGAGCAGATCAAGAAGGCATACCGCAAGCTGGCCCGCGAGCTGCACCCGGACGTGGCAGGTGCGTCGGGCGAGGAGCGGTTCAAGGACGTCGCGCGCGCCTACGAGGTGCTGTCCAACCCGGACAAGCGCCAGCAGTACGACATGGGCGTGGACCCCACGTCGCCGGGCGGCGGCGCCGGCGGCGGCTTCGGGGCCGGCTTCGGGTTCCAGGACATCTTCGAGACGTTCTTCGGCGGCGGGCAGCCGTCCGGCCCCGTGCCGCGCGCCCGCCGCGGCAACGACGCGCTCGTGCGGCTCGACATCGACCTCGCCGAGGCCGTGTTCGGCGCCAAGCGCGAGATCCAGGTCGACACCGCGGTGGTCTGCAACACCTGCGGCGGCGACGGTGCGCGGCCCGGCACCTCCGCCCGCACGTGCGACGTCTGCCACGGCCGTGGCTCCGTGCAGCGCGTGGCCCGCTCGTTCCTCGGCCAGGTCATGACCAACCAGCCCTGCTCGGCCTGCGGCGGCTTCGGCACCGTGATCCCCGAGCCCTGCACCGACTGCGCCGGCGAGGGCCGTGTGCGCTCGCGCCGCACCATCGCCGTCAACGTCCCGGCGGGCGTGGACACCGGCACCCGCATCAAGCTGTCCTCGCAGGGCGAGGTCGGCCCCGGCGGCGGCCCCGCCGGCGACCTGTACGTCGAGATCCGCGAGCGCGCCCACGACACCTTCGTGCGCCGTGGCGACGAGCTGCACTGCACGCTCCAGGTGCCGATGACGGCGGCGGCCCTCGGCACCGTGCTCGAGCTCGACACCCTCGACGGCCTCCAGGAGATCGACCTGCGCCCCGGCACCCAGCCCGGCCAGGTCGTCACCCTCAAGGGCCTCGGCGTGGGGCACCTGCACAACACGGGGCGCGGCGACCTCAACGTGCACATCGAGGTCCAGGTCCCGACCGGCCTCGACGAGGAGCAGACCGCGCTGCTGCAGCAGCTCGCGACGCTGCGCGGCGAGGAGCGGCCCGAGTCGCGGCTCGCGTCGGTGCACGGCGGTGTGTTCTCGCGCCTGCGCGACAAGCTCAGCGGACGCTGACCACGGGCACATGAGCGCACCGGTCTTCCTCGCGGACGCCTCCGCCGCGCACCCGCTCGCCCAGTACGCCCCCGGCTCCGTGTACGTGCTCGACGGCGCGGAGGGCCGGCACGCCGGCGTCGTCCAGCGCCGCGGGCCCGGCGAGCGGATCGACGTGGTCGACGGCGCGGGCGTGCGCCTGCGCACCGTCGTCGAGGCCGTCGACGGACCGTCCGTGCACCTGCGCGTCGAGGGCGTCGACGTCGAGCCGGACCCCGCCGTCGTCGTCACGCTGGTGCAGGCCCTGGCCAAGGGCGACCGCGACGAGATGGCGATCGAGGCGGCCACCGAGACCGGGGCCGACGCCGTCGTGCCGTGGCAGGCCGAGCGGTCCGTCGTGGTGTGGCGCGGCGACCGCGCCGCCAAGTCCCGTGCGCGCTGGGTCAGCACCGTGCGGGCGGCGACCAAGCAGGCCCGCCGGGCGCGCATCCCCACGGTCGGCACGGCTGTGAGCACCAGGCAGCTCGCCGCGCGGGTCCGCGAGGCGGTCGAGGCGGGCGGCGCGGTCGCGGTCCTGCACGAGGAGGCGACGACCCCGCTCGCCACCCTGCCGCTGCCCGACGCCGGCGAGCTGCTCGTCGTGGTCGGCCCCGAGGGCGGGATCTCCGACGGCGAGGTCGCCCAGCTCACCGAGGCCGGCGCCGTCACCGCGCGCCTGGGCCCGCACGTGCTGCGCACGTCGACCGCCGGCCCGGTGGCGATCGCCCTCCTCAGCGAACGCCTGGGCCGCTGGGCCTGACGTGCGCCGCCGAGATCTGGTGTCCCCGGTGAGATCTGGTGGTGCACGGCACGATCTCACCGGCACCACCAGATCTCGGCGGGACGGTCACGTCACTGCGTGACCACGAACTCCACGCGGCGGTTCTTCTCGAGGTCATCGGCGGTCTCCGGCACGACCAGCGGGTCCGACTCGCCGAAGCCCCGCGCCGAGAGCCGGTCCTCGTCCACGCCCAGCTCGACGAGCCGGTCGAGCACCGTCTGCGCCCGGCGCTCGCTGAGCCGCTGGTTGTGCTTCGTCGACCCGATCGAGTCGGTGTGCCCCTCGATGCGGACCTCCACCTCGGGGTGCTTGCCGAGCACCCGTGCCGCCTCCCGGACCACACGGCGGCCGTCCTTCGTCAGGCGGGCGCTGTCCGTGACGAACGTGATGGTCGGGATCTCGACGAGGTCCTCCTGCGCCGCCTTGCGCTCCCGGCGGGTGGGCGCGCGTGCCGGCTCGTCGGCCTCCGGCGTCGCCGTCGGCCCGGGGGAGGCGTCGGGCTCGGCGTCCGGCTCGGGGGAGGCCTCTGCGTCGTCCGGCGCGGCCTCCGGCGTGCCGGGCTCGGCCGTCTCGGCGTCCGGTGCGACAGCGCCGGCCGGGCCGAACGCCTCCGCCGTGCGCACGCCCGTGACGTCACCGACGACCCGGGCGGCCGCGAGCGCGTCCGCGTCGGACGACGCCGTGACCGCGGCGTCGCGCCCGGTGAGCTCGACGGCGACCCCCGCGAGCCCGGCAGCGGCGAGGGCCCGCTGCGAGCTGTCGGTCAGGGTCTCCTCCACGTGCTCACGGAACGCCGTGTCCTGCACACCGGAGAGCGCCCCGAGCCCCAGGACGAGGGCAAGGAGCGGGGCCAGCACGTTCCTCATGCCGTGACCCCGGGCTGCTTCGGGTCGGCGTCACCCTCGGCGGGCTCGTCGGCGGGCCCGTCGGCCGCCTCTGCGGCCTCGACCTTGGCCTCGTCCGCGGCGAGCGCGGCGGCCTTGGCGGCGGCGCCGTCGATCTCGTCGACGTCGGTGTAGTCGACCTCGGGGTGGAACTTCGCGCGCCGCTCCTGCCCGGCGACGAGGTAGTCCTGGTACTCCTCGAGACCCGCCTCGTCGCCGTCCACGAGGTACTGCGCCTGGTCGGCCCACGTGGCGGCCGCGGGGGCGAACGTGATGCCGCCGCCGGCGAGCAGCGTGCGCAGCTCCTCCTCGGACGCCGCGGCGAGCCGCGCGTACGTCGTCACCCCCGCGGCCTGCAGGACCGCCTCGATCTTCGGGCCGATGCCCTCGATGCGCTGCAGGTCCTGCGGCTGCGGCTCCGGCTCGGGCTCGGGCTCGGCCTGCGCGGCTTTGGCCTCGTCCGCGGCGAGCGCGGCGGCCTTGGCGGCGGCGCCGTCGATCTCGTCGACGTCGGTGTAGTCGACCCCGGGGTGGAACTTCGCGCGCCGCTCCTGCCCGGCGACCAGGTAGTCCTGGTACTCGTCGAGTCCCTCGGTGTCGCCGTCGACCAGGTACGAGGCCTGGTCGGCCCACGTGCTCGCCGACGGCGCGAACCGGATGCCCTGCCCCGCGACCGCCGCCCGCAGCTCGTCCTCGCTCGCCGCGGCGATCGCGGCGTACGTGGTGTAGCCGGCGGAGGCGAGCGCGGCGGCGATCTTCGGGCCGACGCCCTCGATGCGCTGCAGGTCGTCGGCGGGGGCCGGCTCGGCGCTCGCCTCCGCGGCCGCGCGGGCCACGGCCTCCGCCTCGGCGACGACGTCGGACCCGGCGGCGGCGATCTCGGCCTCGGTCCCGGCGTCGGTGCCGGTCGTGTCGGTGCCGGTCGTGTCGGTCTCGGTCGTGTCCGCCTCGTCGGTGGCACGGGGCTCGGCCTCGTCGGCCGCGGTCTCGTCGGACGGGCTCTCCGCCGTCCCGGACGTCGCCTCCGCCGCCGCAGGCACCGCAGGCACGGCCTCCGGCGCGTCCTCGCTCTCCGCCTCATCGTCGTCCGTCCGGTCCGCGGCGGCCGCGGCACCCGTTGCCTCGGCGGCGCGTGCCGCCTCGGTCTTCTCGGCGGCGTGCCGGCCCTTGGCGCGGCCGCCCCAGACGATCCAGCCGATCCAGAGGCCTGCGCCGAGGCCGATCAGGGCTGCGATGATGATGAATGCGAGCGATTGGGTGATGAACCAACCCACGCGGACCTCCAGGTGAGTGCTGCGGCTGTGTGCTGCGGTGTGTGGTGTGCGGACGACGTCGCGACCCGGCGCGCCGACCCCGCAGAAAAGGGGTGGACCGCGCCAATTGCCATCGAACGCGGCAAACTCTCCCACATAGCCCTCACCCGGGCATTTCTGGCTCGATAACGGTATGGAAAACCCCGGCCGCGGGAGCGCTCACCAGGGTGGCGGCCGACCTGCGCGCGTGCCCGCCGTACCGCCGGTAGCCTGCCGCCATGACGAGTTCCGACAGCCCTGACTGCCTCTTCTGCAAGATCGTGGCGGGAGACCTCCCGGCAGACGTCGTGGCGTCGTCGGGCACCGCCGTCGCCTTCCGGGACATCGCGCCCAAGGCGCCCGTCCACGTGCTCGTGGTGCCGCGCGAGCACTACCCGGACGTGTCGGCCCTCGCCGCGTCGGCGCCGGAGGTGCTGGCGGACGTCGTCGCGCTGGCCGACGGTGTCGCGAGCGACCTCGCCGACGGGCAGTACCGCCTGGTGTTCAACACGGGGCCGAAGGCGGGCCAGTCGGTCTTCCACGTGCACGCCCACCTCCTGGCGGGCGGGCAGCTGCCCGGCTTCGACTGAGAGCCGGTGCGACAGGACCGGTGTGACAGGACCGGTGCGACGAGGCCTGTGGAAAGTCCGTGGCGCAGCCCCGGGGGGTCGATAGGATGGACGGGTAGTCATCCCTACCGCATGAAGGAGCGGATCGGCCCGCGGGCCGGCTCATGACAACTTCGCCCAGCACACAGTCACAGACCCGGATCGAGCACAAGATCGTCGTCCCGGCCCACCTCCCGACGGTCGCGCTCCTCGGGAGCCGTGACTCGGTGCTGCGGGCCGTCGAAGAGGGGTTTCCCGGCGTCGACGTCCACGCCCGTGGCAACGAGATAGCGGTGAACGGACCTGCGGGCGACGTCGCCCTGGTCACGCAACTGCTCGACGAGCTCATCGAGGTGGCGGAGGCGGGCACGCAGCTCACCCCCGAGGTCGTGAAGCGCTCGGTGGCGATGCTCAGCGACGCGTCGGCGTCGTCGCGGCCCGCCGAGGTCCTCACGTTCAACATCCTGTCCAGCCGCGGGCGGACCATCCGGCCCAAGACGGTCGGCCAGAAGGCCTACGTCGACGCGATCGACAGCAACACGATCACGTTCGGCATCGGCCCGGCGGGCACGGGCAAGACCTACCTCGCCATGGCCAAGGCCGTCCAGGCGCTGCAGGCCAAGCAGATCAACCGGATCATCCTCACGCGGCCCGCCGTCGAGGCGGGGGAGCGGCTCGGGTTCCTGCCCGGCTCGCTGTCGGAGAAGATCGACCCGTACCTGCGCCCGTTGTACGACGCCCTGCACGACATGGTCGACCCCGAGCAGGTGCCCAAGCTCATCGAGGCGGGCACCATCGAGGTCGCCCCGCTCGCCTACATGCGCGGACGCTCGCTCAACGACTCGTTCATCGTGCTCGACGAGGCGCAGAACACGTCGACGGAGCAGATGAAGATGTTCCTCACGCGCCTGGGCTTCGGCTCGAAGATGGTCATCACCGGCGACGCGACGCAGGTCGACCTGCCGGGTGGTACGCAGTCGGGCCTGCGCTCGGTCGAGGACATCCTGCTCGGCGTGGACGACGTCGAGTTCTGCCGCCTCACGTCGTCCGACGTGGTGCGCCACCGCCTGGTCAGCGACATCATCGACGCGTACGCCCGGTGGGACGTCGTGGCGAACGGGCAGCGGCCCGGCCGCCAGCCGCAGGACCACCGTCCGGGGAGCAACAAGAGGCAGCGCCGGTGAGCATCGAGGTCAACAACGAGTCCGGGTTCGAGGTCGACGAGGCGGAGTTCGCCGCCCTCGGCCGCTTCGTGCTCGACGCGCTGCGGGTGCACCCGCAGTCGGAGCTGTCGATCATCTTCGTCGACACCACCGTCATGTCGGACCTGCACGTCCAGTGGATGGACGAGCCGGGACCCACCGACGTGCTGTCCTTCCCGATGGACGAGCTGCGGCCCGGTCGCGACGGCGAGGTGACCCCGCCCGGCACCCTCGGTGACATCGTGCTGTGCCCCGAGGTCGCCGTCACGCAGGCCAAGGCCGCGGGCCACTCCACGACCGAGGAGCTGCTGCTCCTCACGACGCACGGCATCCTCCACCTGCTCGGCTACGACCACGCCGAGCCGGAGGAGGAGAAGGAGATGTTCACGCTGCAGCGCAAGCTTCTCCTGACGTTCCTCGCCACCCGGTGACCGGCGTGATCGTCCTGGTGCTCACGGTCGTCGTGATCGTCGGCCTCTTCCTGGCCGGCATGCTCTCGGCGGGCGAGGCCGCGCTGCTGCGCGTCACCCGCGCCTCGCTCACCGAGGCGCTGGCCGAGGCCGAGCTCGGCACCTCGCCCGACCCCGAGCGCGCCGCGCGCATCCGCCGGGCCCAGGCCATGGTCGTGGACCCGACGGCGATCGTCGCCTCCTTCGCGCTCGTGCGCGTCATGTCGGAGGTCGTCGCGATCGCGGCGGGCACGCTGCTCGTGCAGCAGGCGATCCCGGGTCGCGAGGTGCCGGACGAGTTCCTCGTCATGCTCGTCGCGCTCGTGGTCGGTGTCGTCGTCGGCGTCGTGTTCGTGCGCGTCTCGCCGCGCGCCCTCGGCTTCCGACGGCCCGTCGCCGTGCTCGTCGCCCTCGTCGGCCCCCTCACGGGCGTGTCGCGTGCGGTGGCGTGGCTGACCCGGCTGTCGGTCCCGCGGCACGACCCGGAACCGCCCACCGAGGCCGAGCTGCGCGACATCGCGAACCGGGTCGGGGAGAACAGCGCGTTCGAGGAGTCCGACCGCGAGCTGCTGCGCTCGGTGATCGAGCTGGGCGGCACCATCACGCGCGAGGTCATGGTGCCCCGCACCGACATGGTCACCGTGTCCGCCGACACCACCCTCGACCGCGTGCTGCGCCTGCTCCTGCGGTCCGGGTTCTCACGCGTCCCGGTGGTCGGCGAGTCCGTGGACGACGTCGTGGGCGTCGCCTACCTCAAGGACGTCGTCGCCGCGGTGCACTGGCCCGTCGACGGCGCGGCCCCCGAGCCGTCGCGTCGCCCGGCCGCCGACGTCGCCCGCGACGCCGTGTTCGTGCCGGAGTCCAAGCCCATCGACGACCTGCTGCGCGAGATGCAGGCCACCGCGAGCCACATCGCGCTCGTCGTCGACGAGTACGGCGGCGTCGCGGGCCTCGTCACCATCGAGGACCTCCTCGAGGAGGTCGTCGGCGAGCTCACCGACGAGCACGACACGGTGCAGGTCCAGGAGATCGAGGACCTCGGCGACGGGGCGTTCCGCGTGCCCGCACGCCTCCCGGTCGACGAGCTCGGTGACCTGTTCGACCTGCGTCTCGACGACGACGACGTCGACACGGCGGGCGGCCTGCTCGCCAAAGCCCTCGGCAAGGTGCCGCTCGCCGGCTCCTCGGCCGAGGTGGGCGGCGTGCACCTCGAGGCGGAGCGCGTCGAGGGCCGCCGCAAGCAGATCTCCACCCTGCTCGTGCACCGC
>DATGOB010000249.1:0-9820 GCA_036010205.1 Promicromonospora sp.
TGAGGCGGCTGACGCGGACGGCTGCGGGGTCGAGGGCCTGGCCGAGGGCGGCGTTGTCGGGGGCGGTGCCGGTGGGTGCGTGGGTGGTGACGACGCCGAACCGGAACGGCCTGTTCGTGGGCGGGGTGGTGGGTGGGGTGGTCACGGTGTCTCCGTCGGTGGGTGGTGGTGTGTGTCCCACTGTGCGCGCGGGGGTGTGGGTGGGGCATGCGCCGGTGGGCGGTTCCTCGGGTACGTCGCGGGGCGTAGTGCATGACCCTCGTCGCAGGTCAGGGGCCCATTCCGGCATATCGGGAGTGTCAGTGGTGGTGCATAGGGTGGCGGGCATGGTCGCTCCTCCGCGCCTCGAGCGCATCTCTGTCGCTGAAGCTGTCCGTCGGTATCTCGCGGCGGTCGAGGTCGAGACGATCCGTGGTGTCCTGTCCCCCGCCACGGCGCGCAGCTACTCGCGGGACGTGCGGGAGTTCGGGCGCCTGGCGGGTGGTGAGCGGGTGCTGGACGACGTGACGGGTGCGGACGTGGACACGGTGCTGGTGCGGTACCAGGCGGCGCCGGATGCGCGGTACTCCGACCCGGGGCGCAAGCCGGGTCCGGGGCGCAGCACGGCGACGGTCAACCGGTTCCGGCAGTCGGTGACGCGGTTCTTCGCCTATGCGGTGCGGGAGTGCTGGGTGCAGGCGGACCCGATGCAGTGGGCGGCTCCCCCGGCGAAGGTGCGGGGGACGTTGCGTACGGCGCGCACGGCGTTGTCGGCGGGTGCGGCGCGCAGCCTGCTGACGACGCCGCCGGTCCCGGCGTCGTCGCGCACGGACCAGGACCTGACGCTGCGTGACCGGTTGGTGGTGGCGCTGCTGCTGGTGCTGGGGCCGCGGGTGTCGGAGCTGGCCCGCGCGGACGTCGCGGACCTGACACGGGAGCCGGGCAACGCGCGGTGGCGGATCCGTGGCAAGGGTGGGTCCACGCGCACGGTGACGTTGTCGCCGCCGTTGTCGCGGGCGCTGGAGGACTACCTGACCGGGCTGCGTCCGACGCTGGCGGCGAAGCGGCCCCGGGACGAGGACGCGCAGCGGGCGCTGCTTCTGTCGTGGCGGGGGCGGCGGATCGACACGCAGGCCATCCGGGCGCTGCTGGCGCGTGCGGTCGCGCGCATGCCTGCGCCGTACCAGCGGGAGGCGACGCCGCACGCCCTGCGGCACACGACGGCGACGCTGCTGGTGGCCGACGGGTGGGACGTGAAGGTGGTGGCCGAGCTGCTGGGGCACGCGTCGATCGCGACGACGGGCGTGTACCTCGACCGGATCGACGGCGAGCTGGCCGCCGCGATCCGGTCGCACCCGCTCGGCGGCGTCCTGGAGGAGCAGACGGGCTGACGTCGGGCGGGCTCGGGGTGCGGGCCCACCTGCGGGTTGCGAGACTCGAGGTGCACGACCCGGGACACCTGACAGAGGAGCCGGCCGAGGGGGACCGATCGATGACAGGATCGACGACCGTGCTGGTGACGGGTGCCGGAGGGCCTGCGGGCCGGGCCCTGGGCAGCCAGCTGTCCGCGCGTGCCGCGAGCGCCGTCGACGCAGCCGTCGGCCGGGCCGTGGCGGGCGTCGGGGTCGACGTCGTCCCGGTGGCGGGCGGGGCGTTCCCCGTGACGGACCAGGCGCCGCGTGCGGATGCGTGGGACTACGTCACCGGGATGCGGGACCTGGTCGTGCGGTACGCGCCCGACCTGGTGATCCCGACGGTGCAGGACGAGCTGCCCCAGGTCGCGACCCTGGCGCAGGCGCTCGCCGGTGAGTCGCCGCCTGCCGGGCGGTGGACGTTCCCTGACGCCGTGGGGGTGGTGCTGACGGCGGACCCGGGGCCTGCGGCGCTCGCCGCGGACAAGCTGCTGACGATGCTGGCGCTGGAGAAGGCGGGTGTCCCGGTCCCCCGGTTCGCGGTGCCGACGGACTTCGGCAGCACGGCGGAGGCGCTGGCGTCGACGACCAGGGCCGCGGCATCCCGCCCGACAAGCTCGAAACCATCTTCGGCCGATTCGAGCAGGTCGACGCCTCCGACACCCGCGAACGCGGCGGGTCCGGCCTCGGCCTGACGATCGCCCGCAGCATCGTCGAGGGCCACGGCGGGCACCTCTGGGCCGTCAGCGACGGCGCCGGCGCCAGCTTCCGCTTCACCCTGCACCGCGCAGCACCCCACCCGGCACAGGACCAGGCAGGGCAGGACCAGGCAGGGCAGGACGTCACCCGGCCCACCCACCAGCCCGCCCACCAGGTCGTCGTCGTCCTGCGTACCGCCCTGGAGGAACACGGCTACCAGGTCCTCGGCCTCACCGACGGGCAGGCAGCCCTGACCGCCGTCCGGCAGCACCGGCCCGCCGCCGTCGTCCTGGACCTCGCCCTGCCCGGCACCCACGGCACCGAGGTCCTCGACCGCCTGCGCCGCTCGGCCGCCACCACGGACGTGCCCGTGGTCGTCCTGTCCGCCACCAGCCCCCACGACGCCGGAGCCACCGCGGCGCTCGCGGACGACTGGCTGGTCAAGCCCGTCGACCCGGACCGCATCGCGGAGACGGTCCGCGAGGTGATCCGCCGGCAGCCGCACCACGGCCGCGTCCTGGTCGTGGAGGACCACAGGGACCTGCGCGCAGTCCTTGCCACCGTGCTGCGCAACGCGGGCCTGGTCGTGACGGCCGTGAGCGGTGTGGGCGACGCACGGGCCGCCCTGGCGCAGGGCGCCGACCCGGACCTGGTGGTCCTCGACCTGACGCTGCCCGACGGCCACGGCCGCGACCTCGTGGCCGACCTGCGCCGGGACGGTCGCCTGCACCGGGTGCCGCTCGTGGTCTACACCGGCACCGAGATCAGCGCGCAGGAGCGCGCCGGGCTGCGCCTGGGCAGCACCGTGTTCCTGACCAAGGGCCGCGCGGCGCCCGACGCCGTGCTGCACACCGTGCTCGACCTGCTCGACGCCGCGGTCGGCCGGGACGACGCCCGGCCCGGCGACACCCCGCCCGACCAGCACCCGCCGGTCCGCACGTCGGAGACGAGGCCCTGATGACACATCCACTGACGACGACACCGTCGATGACCATCCGCGTGAGCGCGGGCACCGGGACCGGACGGACCCCGCTGGCCGCGTTCGACGCCGCCCTGGCCGCCGCGGGCGTCAGCGACTTCAACCTCGTGCGCCTCAGCTCCGTCGTCCCGCCCGGCAGCGACGTGCAGGTCGTCGACGGCGCCGACCAGCTGCGCGGCGGGCACGGCGACGTGCTGTTCTGCGTCTACGCCCGCGCCCACACCTCCTTGCCGGGGCACGAGGCGTGGGCCGGGGTGGCGTGGTCACGGCACGAGGACGGCAGCGGCGCCGGCCTGTTCGTCGAGCACGAGGGCCCCTCGCACGAGCAGGTCTCGGCCGACCTGACCCACAGCATCGAGGACCTGTCCGCGACCCGGGGTCACCGCTATCTCCCCGAAGGCCGCAGGATCACCGGCATCACGTGCGGGACGCTCCCGGTCTGCGCGGTGGTGGTGGCCACGTTCCGCCGGGTGGACTGGCACGAGGGCTGGCACGAAGAGGGGACCGCGCGTGACCGCTGACGTCGCGTTCGAGACCGTCGTGACCGGACCCGTCGCCGACGCGTTCTGGGACCTCTACCAGGAGGCGTTCGAGCCGCTGCGTGCGCGCGCGGCGGCCCGGCACGTGCTCTACCGCGACGAGTTCGACGCCGAGCTGCACGACCCGCGGGTGACCAAGCTCCTGGCCCGTGACGAGCAGGGCACCGCCGTCGGGCTGACCACCCTCGCCACCGACCTGACCGCCGTGCCGTGGATCAGCCCCGAGTTCTTCGCCGCCCGCTACCCCGAGCACGCGGCACGCGGCGCCGTGTGGTACATCGGCTTCACCCTCGTGCACCCCGGCCGCCGCTCGACACGCACCTTCATGGACATGATCGACGCCCTCGTGGACCACCTCGCCCAGCACCGGGTCGTGTGCGCCTACGACGTGTCACGGTTCAACGACGACTCCCTGCGGTTCGCCGACAACCTGCGACGGCACCTCGAACGCACCCGCGACGTCACCGTCGAGACCGTCGACCGCCAGACCTACTACGCGACCACGTTCCACTGACGGTTCGTTCCCGGGAACGCCGCCGCCGGACCAGGTACCGTGAGGCCGTGGCCACCCACACGACCCCCCGCACTCCCCGCCGCAACCTGCCCCGCCTCACCCTCGACCTGCCCCCGGACTTCGTCCACCGGGTCCGGTCGCTGGCCACGCGCGCGGCGATGATCGCGGCAGCCGTGCCGGTCTCGGCCGCGGTGGCGCTCACCGTCACCGACATGGTGCGTCGCCGCATGCACCCCCTGACCACGAAGTTCCCCACCGAGAAGCCCCTCACCGAGCACATCGACAAGACGGCCACCACCGTCTACACCTACGGCGCCGACCTGTACGACGCGATGCTCGACGCCATCGCAGGCGCCCGACGCACCGTGATGCTCGAGTCGTACATCTGGAAGGACGACGAGGTCGGGCAGCGGTTCAAGCAGGCCGTGATCGACGCCGCCGCCCGCGGCGTGGACGTGTACGTGATCGTCGACGGGTTCGCCAACCTCGTCGTGCCGTACTCGTTCTTCCGGTTCCCGCCCAGCGTGCACGTGCTGCGCTTCCCCGTGCTGCGCCGCGGCATGGCCTACCTCAACATCCGCACCTCGGGCCGCGACCACCGCAAGATCCTCGTGGTCGACGACGAGATCGGCTTCGTCGGCGGGTACAACATCGGCTCGGTCTACGCCACGCAGTGGCGCGACACCCACGTGCGCCTGGAGGGCCCGTCGGTGTGGGAGCTGCGCAACGCGTTCGTCGACTTCTGGAACCGGCACCGCAAACCCCGCCACCCCGTGCTGACCGACATCGGCTCCCACACGTGGATGCCGCACCTCAAGGCCGCCCGCAACGCGCCCTCCGAGCTCGTCTTCCCCATCCGCGGCATCTACCTCGACGCTATCGACCGCGCCACCGACCACGTCTACATCACCCAGGCGTACTTCATCCCTGACCACGACATCCACGCCGCCCTCCTGGCCGCCGCCGCCCGCGGCGTCGACGTGCGCGTCCTGGTCCCGCACCGCTCCAACCACGTCGTGGCCGACTGGCTCGCCCGCGGCCAGTACGCGTCCCTGCTGCGCGGCGGGGTCCGCATCTTCCTGTACCAGGGCGCCATGGTGCACGCCAAGACCGCCACCATCGACGGCCGCTGGACCACGATCGGCACCGCCAACATCGACCGCCTCAGCCTCACCGGCAACTACGAGGTCAACCTCGAGATCGTCGACCCCGGCCTCGCCGCCCGCATGGAGGACATCTTCGCGATGGACCTGACCAACGCCACCGAGCTCACCCTCGCCCAGTGGGAGGCCCGCGGCACGGTCGCCAAGATCGGCGAGTACCTCCTCATCCCCCTGCGCCCCCTGCTGTGACCTGACCTGCCGGCGCACCCTCCCACCGCGTCCGCGGCAACGCGTCCGGCGCCTCCCGCTGCAACCACGTCACCAACCCCTCACGCACCAGGCACCGCAGGTCCCACAGCGCCGAGGAGTCCCCGGCACTGACCAGCGCCCGCGCCCGCACCACCCCCGACACCGCCGCCGTCACCTGCAACCCCACCGACCGCCCATCCCACAGCCCGGACCCCCGCACCAGTCGCTCCAGCTCCGCACGCATCGCCTCCACCGGCACCCGGAAGTCCACGTCGACCTCCACCGTGCCCAGCACCTCCGACGACCGGCGCGTCCAGTTCTCGTACGGCGTCGTCGTGAAGTACGTGCACGGCAGGATCAGCTTGCGTTCGTCCCAGATCCCCACCACCACGTACGCCAGCGTGATGTCCTCCACCCGCCCCCACTCCCCCTCGACGACCACCACGTCACCCACCCGCAACGCGTCACCGAACGCGATCTGCAACCCCGCGAACACGTTCCCCAGCGACGACTGCGCCGCCAGCGCCGCCACCACCGACAGCACACCCGCCGACGCCAGCAGGCTGGCGCTCGCGGCTCGCGCCTCGGGGAAGGTGAACAGGACGGCGGCGCCCGCCAGGACGGCGACCAGGCCGACGGTCAGTCGCCGGACGACCACGATCTGGGTGCGCATGCGGCGGGCGTGCAGCCCGTTGAGCCGGTCCCCGACCCGCCGCAGCGCGCGGTCCTCGGCGACGACGGCGACGGTGCCGACCATCCATGCCGAGCTGAGGATCAGGGACACGACCACGACGTGCTCGAGCACGGGGAACCACGGGTCGTGCCGGTTGGCGGTGGACCACACCGCGATCCACATCGCCAGCACCACGAACGTCGCGTGCGCCGGCTTGCGCAGCCGCAGCGCCGCGACCCGCAGCGTCGCGTTGCGGCGCGCGGCGCTGCGCACGACCTTGGACAGCACGACGACCGCCACGAACGCGGCGGCGCCGGCCAGGGCCGCCCAGCCCAGCGTCACGGCGAGGTTGGTCGCCTGCTCGATCTCCTCGTCAGCCACGCCGCAAGCCTCACCTGCTCGGCCCGCCCGGAGCAAAAACCCATCAAATGCCCCGATCCGGGCAGGGGGTCAGACGGTGAGCGACTGGCCGGCGGTCAGGCGCGCGTAGGTGTAGTCGCCGCCGAGGCGTGCCGTGTCCAGCCAGCGGCCGACCAGCCCGTGGCCGACCTCGGACAGCAGCCCGTCGTGGATGGGCACGACGGTACCTGCGGGCACGGACCGGGCGGCGTCGATCGCGTCGCGCAGCTTCATCCAGGGGCCGGAGACCGGCAGCAGCAGGACGTCCAGCCGCCCGCCGGGCACGCCCTGGGGGGCCTCGTAGGAGTCTCCCGGGTGGTACAGGCTCTGCCCGTCCGCCTCGAGGAGGTAGGTCACGTTGACCGGCAGGGGCGGCGTGTCGGGGTGGATCTCGGCATGCGTCCCGCCGCCGACCCGCACGCGGGCGTCGCCCACCTCGAGCTCGTCGCCCGGCGACACGGCCCGGACGCGGTCGGCCGGTGCGCCGGCGGCCGTCAGCGCCTCGACGACGCTCGCCGGTCCCCACAGGCGGGCGTCGGCGTGCGTGCGCAGGTGCTCGGCGACGGGCTCGGGGTCCAGGTGGTCGATGTGGTCGTGCGTGACCAGCACGGCGGCCGCGTCGGTGAGGGCGGTGGCGTCGCTGAGGGTTCCCGGGTCGAGGGTCAGGCGTGCGCCGTCGGGCAGGGTGAGGCTGACGCAGGCGTGACCGTGGAAGGTGAGTTGCATACGTGCAGGTTACGCCTGCGCGCGGGGGTCAGACGGCGGAGCGGGCCGCGCGGCGGCGGGCGAGCTCGTCGCCCTCGACGGCGGGCACCTCGCCGGTGTCCTGCTGGTCGATGGTCTCGGTCGGCATCTGGGACAGGGTGCCCTCGATCTCGCGCCAGACACGACCGACGGCGATGCCGAACACGCCCTGGCCGCCGGCGACGAGGTCGACGACCTCGTCGGGCGAGGTGCACTCGTACACGCTCGCGCCGTCCGACATGAGGGTGATCTGGGCGAGGTCCTCGACGCCGCGCTCACGCAGGGCGGTGACGGCGGTGCGGATCTGCTGCAGGGAGACGCCGGTGTCCAGGAGTCGCTTGACGACCTTGAGCACGAGGATGTCGCGGAAGCTGTAGAGCCGGTGGGTGCCGGAGCCGGTGGCGGGCTTGATGCTGGGCTCGACGAGCCCGGTACGGGCCCAGTAGTCGAGCTGACGGTAGGTGATGCCGGCGATGTGGCACGCCGTGGTGCCGCGGTAGCCGGTCGTGGCGTCCTGCTCCGTCAGGTCCTCACCGAAGAGGAGACCCTGCGCTCCGTGCGGGACCGTAGCGCGTGTGGCTCTCTCACCGCTGGTGTTCACTGTGCCTCCTGGGGTGTCGTGACCACGCTATGGCGCGGCGGAGGTGATTTCAAAGATGCGCGCCGTGAAACGCCGAGGCGTGTCGCACGGGGCGGGGTGTCAGTCGTCACGTCCGCCGCCGGGGCCGGGCCCGGGGCCTCCTGGGCTGCCTCCTCCTGGGCTGCCTCCGCCCGTGCTGCCGGGACCGAAGTCCTCGGGGCTGACGTGGTCGAGGAAGTCGCGGAACCGTTCGACCTCGGCCTGCTGGTCGACGTCGACGATCTCGACGCCGGCCAGGGCGACGATCTCGGCGGAGCACAGCACGGGGCTGCTGGTGCGCACGGCCAGTGCGATGGCGTCGGAGGCGCGGGAGTCGAGGTGCACGCCGTTGCTCAGCACGAGCTCGGCGAAGTAGATGCCGCCCTCCAGGGCGACGATCTCGACGCGTTCGAGGGTGACGCCGACGGCGCCGAGCACGTCGCGCAGCAGGTCGTGGGTCATGGGCCGCGGGGTGGCCAGGCCTGCCTGTGCCATGGCGATGGCGCTGGCCTCGCGGGCGCCGATGACGATGGGGACGGCGAGGTCGGCGGCACTGTCGAGCAGCAGCACGACGATCTCCTGGTCGCGCTGCTGCTGTCGCACACCGAGGATCTCCACGGGGACCATCGGCACGTCGTCAGGCCTCACTGTTTCACCGTACGGTGTCGGGCCGGTGCTCGTCGCGCGCTCGGCGCAAGTTCGGGCAAACTTCTTCGCCCGGGCGCGCACGCCGCGCGCGGGGTCAGGCGAGGTCGTCGACGCCCTGCCGGATCCACGCGGCGTGCAACCGGGTGAACAGCTCGCCCATCTCGCCGGCCATGCTCGCGGCGCGGCCGCGGGCGGCGCGCGCCTGCTGGCTGCGCAGCGGCGCGACGACCTGGTCGACGAGCGCGACCTGCCGGTCCGCCGACGTGCGGAAGGACCGCAGGTGGCGCGGCTCGATGCCGTACTGCGCCAGGGCTCCGGCGATGCGCGCCACGTCGACGGCCGCCGACCCGAACGTGCCGCCGGAGGACGGCAGCAGCCCGGCCTGGGCCAGGTCGGTCACGAACTCCTCGCTGACGCCGGCGGCCTGCGCGACCGACGCGGCGGTCCAGCGGCGCCGGGCGGGTGCGGTGCCGGTCGCGGCCAGGCGCGGGGCGGGGTGCTCGGCGGAGTCCGGGTCGGCGTCCATCGCCGCCAGGCGCTCCTTGATGGCCTTCAGCGGCATGTAGCTGTCGCGCTGCTCGGTCAGCACGAACCGGAGCCGCTCGACGTCGGCCTGGCTGTACTGCCGGTAGCCCGACGGCGTGCGGACCGGCTCGATGAGGCCCTGCTCCTCCAGGAACCGCAGCTTGGAGTGCGAGACGGAGGGGAACTCCTGACCGAGGACGCGCAGGACGTCGCTGATGCGCATCGTGGGCTGCCGGGAGATGCCCCGGGGCCACGGATCGACGGCGTCAGCGGCGGCGCGACCCGCCTCGGGGTCGCGTCCGGCGCGTGCGGCGCCCGCGGTCACGGGGCGGGCGTCCCCGCGGCCCACTGCGCCGGCGCCTGGGGGCTGGCGTGGAACGTGAGCCGGAACTTGCCGATCTGCACCTCGTCGCCCGTGACGAGCGTGGCGGCGTCGATACGGCCCCGGTTGACGTAGGTGCCGTTCAGGGACCCGATGTCGCGGACGACGAACGAGTCCCCCTCGCGCACGAACTCGGCGTGCTTGCGGGACACGGTGACATCGTCGAGGAAGATGTCGGCCTGCTCGCTGCGTCCGGCGACCGCACGACCGGTGTCCAGGAGGAAGCGGGCGCCGAACCCCGGGCCGCGCTGCACGATGAGCAGAGCGGAGTGCCGCGGCAGGGCGGCGACGGCTGCGGCTTCCTCCGGGCTGAGCGCCGTGCGCGGCGCCTGCTCGTCGGAGGTCGGGAACGCGAT
>DATGOB010000250.1:0-16355 GCA_036010205.1 Promicromonospora sp.
CCAGCGTGACCTGGTCCAGCACCGGTTCGAACCCGATCGCCGCGTACGTCCGCCGGGACACCGGGTTGTCCTGGTCGGTGTAGAGGCAGACGCGGTTCCCGTCGGCCAGCACGCTGCGGGCCAGGTGCGCCACGAGGGCGCGGGCGTAGCCGTGCCCGCGGTGCTCGGGCGGGGTGTAGACCGGTCCGATCCGGACGACGCCGAACGCCGGGGGTCGCGCTGCCGTGAGCTGCACCGCCTCGCCGCCGACCTCCCACAGCCACACCTCTCCGTCCGTGACGGAGCGACGGGCACCCAGGACGCGCACCGGCTCGGCGGCGGGCGGGCGCCCGGCCTGCGCGTCGGCGTCCGCATGGAAGACGTCGAACCACTTCTCGACCAGGGGCAGGTCGCTCTCGACAGCACGCCGCGGCAGACCGGGCGGAGCAGGGGCGGGCGGCACGACCCGGCGCGCCTCCCAGAGACGCTCGGGCCTGCCCTCGTGCACGGTCCCGCCGGTGGCGCGCACCACCTCGTCGGTGAACGCCGCGACGGCGGACCGCGGTCCGTTCGCGGAGACGAGGGGCGGTTCACCCGCCTGGACGGTGTGCCGCAGCGCGACACGGGCCAGCAGCCGCGCGGCGTCGCCGGGCAGGGCGGGCACCCAGACGGTGTGCGGGACGCGCGGCATGGTCCGCATCGCCACGCCGACGACGCCGCCACCCGCCTCCCGCACGACGGCCCACCACATCGGGTGGGGCGGCCGGGGCGCGCCGGGCGTGAAGGTGCGCGCGGCCTGGTGCGTCACGGAGGCGACGACGCTCTGGACGAGGGGGTCGGCGGCCAGCAGGTCGCCCGCGGCGGCGAGCACCGCGGCCGGATCGGTGTGCAGCTCGATCTCGTACGCCTCGCTCATGGCACGATCCTGGCACGCCGGGTGCGGCCGATCGACTCGCCCGTGCAGGTCAGCGCACCAGGCGGACCTCGAGCACCCCCGTGTCGGGGTCGGTCTCCGTCACGCCGTCGGGCAGGAAGCCCGCACGCTGGAAGAACTTGCGGGCCCGCGGGTTGGACGCGTAGGTCCACAGCTGTGCGGCGGTTCCGGGCGGCAGCACGTTCTCCAGCAGCGCGTGGCCGACGTTGGTCCCGTGGTAGGCGGGGTCCACGTAGAGCTCGTGCAGCTCCACGGCGCGTGCGGGCGGATGGCCCAGGTGCGGCCCGGAGGGGTTCTTCATCGCGAAGCCGACGATCTTGTCGCCCATCTCGGCGACCAGTGCCTTGTTCCCCGCGGCCAGGATGCGCATCCAGCCCTCGGTCCGGGTGCCGAGCGTCTCGGTCTCCCAGTGCTCGGGCGGCAGGAGCTCGCCGAACGCCGCCCGGCGCGTGGTCCAGTGCACCGCGGCGATACCGACGGCGTCGCCGGGGGTCGAGGCGCGGACGTGGAAATCAGACATGACGGAACGGTAACCCGACTACCTGACCATGCGGATCTCGGCCAGGTCCGCCATGGTCGTGTCGACCACACGGGCGCCCTCGACGCGGAAGCCGTTGCGCTCGTAGAAGCGGCGGGCACGCGGGTTGTCCTCGGCGACCCAGAGCTGGGCGGGCGTGCCGGGCGGCAGGACGGCGTCCAGCAGCGCCTGCCCCACGCCGGTGCCGTGGTGCTCCGCGAGGACGTACAGCAGGTAGAGCTGCGCGTCGCGCACGGGCAGGATGTCCTCCTGCTCGACGGACTCGCCGGCCATCGCGATGCCGACCACCGCGCCGTCGACCTCCGCCACGAGCGGGGCGGCGCCGTTCGCGAGCCACCGCTGCCACGTCGCGACCCGGCGCTCGAGCGTCGCGGTCGCCCAGAACTCGGGCGGGAGGAGCGCCCCGTACGTCGTCACCCAGGTGGCGTGGTGCACCTGGGCGACCGCGGCGGCGTCGGGCAACGAGGCTGTGCGCACGTTCACGGCGCGCAACATACTCCAGCGCGGGTTCCCGGGGCTACGCCCGGTCCGGGCAGGTCAGGCGCGGTGCAGCGTCCCGACCAGGCACTCCTCGACGCCGATCGCCGACAGGAGCCGCGCGGGCACGGGCGCGAGCCAGCCCACCGCCTCGTGCGCGGGGACCAGCCGCACGTCCCGCACCTCGAACTCCTTGCCGCCGCGCGTCACCCGTACCGTGCCGGAGCTCATGGTGTTGCGCGCCCAGTCGGTCCCGGAGCCCCACGGCAGCGGCAGCACGGCCACCACCTGCTCGCCGGGCCGGGCCGCGAACGCGACCAGCGGCGTCGTGTACTCCGTGCCCGACCGGCGGCCGACGTGGTGCAGTGCCACCCACGGCGGCAGGTGCCCCGCGACACGGAGCATCCACGGGTTGAGGATCTTGCCTGCCTGGACGACGAGCTCGGGTGCGGCCATGGCCTCCATCATGGGTCAGGAGCGCGGATCCGTCAGGTCGAAGGACAGCACGGGCCGGCCGGTGCGGGGGTGCGTGAGCACGTCGACCCGCACGCCGTAGACCGGCTCGAGGACCTCGGGCACCAGCACCTCGGCGACGGGGCCCGCCGCGACGACGCGCCCGTCGGCGAGCAGCACGACGTGATCGCAGGTCGCGGCGGCCAGGTTGAGGTCGTGCAGGGCGGTGACGACGGTGACGCCGTCGGCCGCGAGGTCCCGCAGCACGCGCATCGCGCCGAGCTGGGCGGCGATGTCGAGATGGTTGGTCGGTTCGTCGAGCAGCAGCAGGCGCGGCTCCTGGGCGAGCGCCCTGGCGAGGTGCACCCGCTGGCGCTCGCCGCCCGAGAGAGTGCCGACCTCGCGGTCGGCGAGCCCGCCCGCCCCCGCGGTGCGCAGGGCCGTGCGCGCGACGGCGCGGTCCGCGTCGGAGTCGCCGGCGAGCAGGGCGCGGTGCGGGATGCGCCCGAGCAGGACGGCGTCGAGGACGGTCAGCGGCAGGTCCGTGGTCGCGTCCTGCTCCACGAGCGCCAGCACCCGGGCGCGCTGCCTGCGGGGGAGCCCGGCGAGGTCGGTGCCGCCGAACGTCGTGCGGGCGCCGTCGCCGGTGGCCCCGCCCGCCTGCTGCACCCCGGCCAGCACGCGCAGCAGGGTCGACTTGCCGGAGCCGTTCGGCCCGAGCAGTCCCGTGACGCCTCCCGCGGGCGCGAGCAGACCGACGCCGTCGAGCACCACGCGCCCGTCGATGCCCCACGAGACGCCGGTCGCCGCCAGCCCCGGCGTGGTCACCGGGCCGGCGTCGTGCCCGGTCGTGACCGCCGTCGCCGTCGTGGGTCCCGCACTCATCGGTTGCCCTTCCACAGGAGGAACGCGAAGACGGGGGCGCCGATGGCGGCCGTCACGATGCCGACCGGCAGCTCGCGCGGCTCGAACACCGTCCGCGCGAGGGTGTCGGCCCAGACGAGGAACGACGCGCCCGTCAGCGCCGACAGCGGCAGCAGCAGCCGGTGCCGCGCGCCCGTGACCAGACGGACCGCGTGCGGCAGCACCAGGCCGACGAAGCCGATGGACCCGCTCTGCGACACGAGCGCGCCGGTCAGCAGCGCGACCCCCACGAGCAGCACCCAGCGGGTCCGGTTCACGGGCATGCCCAGGGCGCCCGCCGCGGTGTCGCCGAACGTGAAGGCGTCGAGCACCGAGCCGCTGAGGGCGAGCGGCACGCCGAGCAGCAGGGCGGCCCCCGCGGTGACCGCGACCGACGTCCACGTCGCCGACGCCACCGAGCCCATGAGCCAGGACAGGACCTCGCGGAACGCGTCGCCCGTGGCGGACCAGAAGATCACGAACGACACGGCCGCCGCGCAGAGCTGGCTGATCGCCAGCCCCGCCAGGACGGTGCGGGTGGGCGTGACGACGCCGAGCGCGCCGGCGAGCGTGAGCGCCAGCGCCAGCGCCCCGACGGCGCCCGCGAACGCCGCGACGGGCAGCAGGAGGGGCACCCCGGCCAGCAGCACGAGCACGGCGCCGAGCGACGCGCCGGACGACAGGCCCAGCAGGTAGGGGTCCGCGAGCGGGTTGCGCGTCAGCGACTGCATGACGGCGCCGCAGAGGGCGAGGCCCGCGCCGACGGCGGCCGCCGTGAGGATCCGCGGCATGCGCAGCTGCCACACCATGCCGTCGCGCAGCGCGCTCAGCGGCTCGGCCCCGACCAGCCCGCCGAGCCCCAGGTGGGTCGTGACAGAGCGGGCCACCTCGGTCAGCGCCAGGTCGGCGGGGCCGATCGTCACCGCGACGCCGACGCTCAGCACCAGCACGGCGGCCGCGACCGGGAGGGCGAGCCACGGGCGCGCACCGCGCCGGACCGCGGGCCGCGCCGTCGCGCGGTCCCGGGCCCGGACGGCGACCGCCTCGGTACGTGCGCTCACAGGTCCAGGCCCGCCAGCTGGTCGACGACGGAGGCCACGGCGTCGACGTTGCGCACGCCCGCCTCGGTCGCGGGGAACGGGACCACGACGTAGCGGCCGTGCCGCACGGCCGACATCTCGCGCGTCGCCGGGGTGGACTCGAGGGTCTCGATCTTGGCGTCGGCGGAGTTCCATGCGGCGTCGACGAGCACGAGCACGTCCGGGTCCGCCTCGACGACGCTCTCCCAGCCGAGCGAGGTCCACGTGTCGTGGACGTCGGCCGCGACGTTGGTCAGGCCCGCCGCCTCCATGATCATCTGGGGTGCGCCGATGCCTGCCCCCACGTACGGCGTGTCGTTGCCGGAGGACCACCACAGCGCCGTCAGCCCGCGGTCGTCCGGCTCGACGGCGTCGAGCGCCGCCTGCTGCTCCTCGACCAGCGCCGCCGCCGCGTCCTGCGCCCCGAACAGCGACCCGACCTCGGTGATCTCGTCGAACACCGTGTCGAACGTGAGCGGGTCGGGCATGTATCCCTCGGCCTTGCAGGCCGCGGGGGAGACGTAGGTCGCGACGCCGAGCGAGGCGAGCGTCGCCCGGTCGCCCGCCGTCTCGGCCGTGAGGTTGGACTCCCAGCCCGCGTAGACCAGGTCGGGCTCGAGCGCGAGCGTCGCCTCCGAGCCGGGCGCCTCGTCCGCGAACGGCTCCTCGACCGCCGGGACGGTCGGCAGGTCCTCCGGCACGGGGCCGTCGAGGAACGCCGAGCCGACGATGCGGTCGCCCAGGCCGAGCGCGAGCAGCATCTCCGTGGTGGACGACTTGATGGTCACCACCCGCTCCGGGGGTCCGTCCACGGTGGTCTCGAACCCGCAGCTGTCGACGGTGAGGGGAAAACCGTCGGACGGCGTGGCGGACGCGGCCGGGTCCCCGGACGCGGGGGCAGAGCAGGCCGCGAGGGCGGCGACGAGGGCTGCCGCGATCGCGGCGGGCGGCAGGGCGCGGCGCGTACGGGCGGGCGGGTGCGTGGGGACGCGGGACACGAAGGACTCCAGGGGTCGGCGAGCAGCCCCCGGCGTGCACGCCGAGGGATGAGCAGCGACGCGCCATCTCGCGTCCGGGTGGGAGAGCGGCCCACAGGACGAGCCACGTTCCGCGGACCAGAAGGGGGCCCGCGACCCTCCGTCACGATACACCTGCGCAGATGCCCGGATCGAGGCCCCGTCCGGCACCCGGACGCGACGTCCGCGCGCGACCGGGGAGCGTCGGTGCCTACGGTGGTCGTCACCGACGACGGGAGCCCACCATGACGGACGACCCGGACCACCCCGCACCTTCTCCCGACCCCGAGCCGGACGGCCGCACGATGCCGACCAGCGGCAACCTGCAACCGGGGGAGACACCGCCCGAGTCCGCCCAGACCGCCGGCCCGCAAGGGCACGAGGAGCACGGACCGCCCGCCTGGGTACCCCGTGCCTGGCTCGTCGCGATCCTCGTGGTGGCGGGACTCGTCGTCGCGATGTTCGCCGGGTACGCCGCCGGGCTGCTCCGCTGACCGGACCCCTGAAGGCCGCGCCCCGCGGGACTACAGTGCGGCCATGAGCGACTCGACCGCACCCTCCTCGACCACACCGCCCGCCCGCCGCGCCCTGGTGACCGGGGCGTCGTCGGGCATCGGCGCCGCCACCGTGCGCAGGCTGCGCGCCGACGGCTGGGACGTGGTGGCGGCCGCGCGCCGGGCCGACCGCCTGGAGGCGCTCGCCGCCGAGACCGGCTGCGAGCCTCACCCCGCCGACCTGACCGACGACGCCGCCGTCGCCGCCCTCGCCGAGCACCTCGCCGCCACGGGCGGGCTGGACGCCGTCGTCAACAACGCGGGCGGCGCGCTCGGCCTCGACCGCGTCGAGGACGCCGACGTCGACGGCTGGCGGCGGATGTACGAGACCAACGTGCTCGGCACGCTCCGCGTGACCAAGGCCGTGCTGCCCCTGCTGCGGGCCGCCGGTGCGGCCAAGGGCGTCGCGGACGTCGTGACCGTCACCTCGACCGCGGCGCAGGGCGCCTACGAGGGCGGAGCCGGCTACACCGGGGCCAAGCACGCCGAGCACATGCTCTCGCAGACGCTGCGCTGGGAGATCGCGGGCGAGCCGGTCCGCGTCATCGAGATCGCGCCCGGCGCCGTCGCGACGGAGGAGTTCTCGCTGGTGCGGTTCGACGGCGACGCCGAGCGCGCCGCCGCGGTGTACGAGGGCTACACGCCCCTGGTCGCCGAGGACGTCGCCGACACCATCGCCTGGACCCTCAGCCGCCCGGACCACGTCAACATCGACCTGGTGACGATCCGGCCGCGCGCCCAGGCGCACAACTCGAAGATCGTGCGGGGCACGGGGGCCTGAGGAGGCGCTGCCTTACGGCAGCATGACGGTCCGGCCCAGGCACTCCCTGAGCGCCGCCGCGCGTGTCACGCTGGAGGCATGACCCAGCTCTCCGAGAGGCCCGCGGCGGCGCAGTCCGGCCGCACGCCGAACGACACCGCCCTCGCCGCGATCGCGGGTGTCGTCGCCGGGGCCTTCGGCCTGGCCGTGGCCGAGCTCGTCGCGGCCCTCGTCGCGCCAGGGTCGAGCACCCTGTTCGCGGGCGGCGCCGCCGTCGTCGACGCCGTGCCGGGCTGGCTCAAGGACCTCGCCGTCTCGTGGTTCGGCACCGCGGACAAGGCCGTGCTCCTCGGCACCATGGGCGTGGTGCTGGCCGCGGGTGCGGCGCTCGCGGGCTGGGCCGAGCTGCGCCGCGCGCCGCTCGGCTCGCAGCTCCTGGCGGGCGTCGGCGTGATCGGTGCGATCGTCGCGGTCCTGCGCCCGGACGCGACGCCGCTGTGGGCGCTGCCCAGCCTCGCCGGCATCGCGGGCGGCGTCGTCGCGCTGCGGGCCGCCGTGGCGCGTCTGCGGCCCGAGCCCGACCTGCGGGCGACGTCGGGCACGGTCGTGGACCGCCGCAGGTTCCTGGTGGCGACGGGCCTCACGGCCGGGCTGGCCGTCCTGGCGCTCGCCGGTTCGCGCGTCGTCTCGGCGGGATCCGCGGCGGTGACGGCAGTCCGCGACAAGCTCCGCCTGCCCACCCCGGAGGTGGCCGCCGATCCCGTGCCGGCCGGGGCCGACCTCGGTCTCCAGGACCTGACGCCGTACATCACGCCGAACCGGGACTTCTACCGCATCGACACCGCCCTGCGGGTGCCGCAGCTCGACCCGTCGAACTGGTCGCTGGAGGTGCGCGGCCTCGTGGACGAGCCCTTCACGATCACCTGGGACGAGCTGCTCGCGCTGCCGCTCGAGGAGCACCACGTGACGCTCGCGTGCGTGAGCAACACCGTTGGCGGTGACCTCATCGGCAACGCGCTGTGGCTCGGGTACCCGATCCGGGCACTGCTCGAGCGGGCGAAGCCGCAGGCGGGGGCCGACATGGTGCTCTCGCGCAGCGACGACGGGTTCACGGCGGGCACCCCGCTCGAGGTGCTGCTCGACCCCGACCGGGGCAGCCTGCTCGCGGTCGGCATGAACGGGGAGCCGCTGCCGGTGGAGCACGGGTTCCCTGCCCGCCTCGTCGTGCCGGGCTTGTACGGGTACGTCTCGGCCACCAAGTGGGTCACCTCGCTCGAGGTGACGACCTTCGCCGCGGACCAGGGGTACTGGACGCCGCGCGGCTGGTCGCCGATGGGCCCGGTGAAGGTGCAGTCACGCATCGACGTGCCGCGCGGCTCCGCCGCGCCCGGACCGGTCACGGTCGCCGGCGTCGCCTGGGCGCAGCACACGGGGATCGGGGCGGTCGAGGTCCGGGCGGACGACGGCGAGTGGGTCCAGGCCGAGCTCGCCGACACGGTCGGCCCCGACACGTGGCGCCAGTGGCACGTCACGATCGACCTACCCGCGGGCGACCACACCCTGTCGGTGCGCGCCACGGACGCCGACGGGCTGGTGCAGACCGACGCGGAGGCCCCGCCCGCGCCCGACGGGGCGACCGGCTGGCACACGATCGGTGTCTCGGTCGGCTGAGCCGCTCGCGGCCTGGGCGCCGCCGCATCGCTGAGATCTGGTGTTCGTGTCGAGATCTGGTGGTGCACGGCCAGATCTCGACACGAGGACCAGATCTCACCGGACCAGATCTCACCGGGGCAGCACCCCACCGGGGGAGCAGCCGGGCCGGTCAGCAGATCCGCGCCGAGGCGGCCGTCGTGGCCGCCGTGAGGAGCTCGTGCAGCTGCTCACGCTGCGCGGGGTCGAGCGCGGCGAACACCTCGTCCTCCACCGCCGCGAGCGCCGTCTCCGCCCGGCACAGCAGCGCGACGCCGTCCTCGGTGAGGGAGACGACGTGCCTGCGGCGGTCCTGCGCCGACCTGCGTCGCTCGGCCAGGCCGCGGCTCTCCAGCTCGTTGAGGAGGCCGACGACGTTGGTCCTGTCGAGGACGAGCTCCCGGGCGAGCTCCTGCTGCGTGATCTCGCCCCGCTCGCGCAGGATGGTGAGGGCGACGAGGTGGCGCGTCCGCAGGCCGAGGGGAGCCAGGGCGGACTCGGACCGGCGGCGCAGGTGCCGGGCCAGGTAGTCGACGAGCGCACCCGACCGGTGGGTGGACCGCTCCACGACCTGCTCCTCCATGGTGTCTCCCTCGTCGTCGCGCCCCCGCGCCACCACTCTACGGCGGCGCGGGGGCGTGACGTGGGGATTTACGTGGTGAGCGTGCGCCGTGCTCAGGCTCCGGCGAGCGCGGGGGCCCAGAGGGCGTCGATCTCGGCCTCAGCCTGTCGGCGGCTCTCCTCGGCCAGCGGCACGAGCTTCGCCATGCCCGGGTCGACGGGCGCGAGGGTGAGCTCGGCGGTGATGAGGCGGGGCTCGATGCCGACGAGCGACAGGCCGTGCGGGAGCCAGGCCGACGCGTGGTCCCAGCCGTGTCGTGGTGTGCCCTCGGCGTACCCGCCACCGCGCGAGACCAGGACGATGAACTCGCAGCCGCCGAGCAGGCCCTGCCGGTTCGCCGGGTCGAAGCCGAGGCCGGGCGCGACGAGGTGGTCGAGCCAGGCCTTGACGGTGCTCGGTGCACCGAAGTTGTAGATGGGCAGGCCGAGCAGCACGGTGTCGGCAGCGGCGACCTCGCGGGTGAGCTCCTCCATGCGTGCCCAGGACCGGGCCTGCTCGGGCGTGTGCTCGTCCTGCGGCACTCCACGGCTGAGGTGGGCGGCGGCATCGAAGTGCGGCAGCGGGTCGGTGGCCAGGTCGCGGTAGACGACCGTCCCGTCCGGGTGGGCGGCGCGCCAGGCGGCGGCGGCCCGCGCCGTCAGCTGCCTGCTGACCGAGCTGTCGCCCTGGATGCTCGCGTCGAGGTGCAGCAGTGTTGCCATGGTGGGAGTCCTCCTGGGATGGGAGTCGAGGTGTGTCCGCGGATGAAAAAACGGACTCCCACGTCAATCATTGATGCAGCACAAACCATTCCGGCCCGTGCTGTGAGGTGGATCACGCTCGTGCCCGGCGACCTGGGCGGTCGCCGGGCACGGGGCCAGGTCACTCCAGCACGAACGTCTCCCGGATCTCGTCGGCGAGGTCCTCGTCGTCCGTGTTGATCGACACGTACCAGGCGCCGGGCCCGTCGTCGGGCTCGATGGCGAAGATCGTCGCGCCCTTCGGTGCGTCCGGGACCTCGGTCCCCTGTGGCAGCCCCATGACGAGCGCCGACGCGTCGATGGCGGTGGCGCGCTTCGCGCCGGGCAGGTCGAACTCCTCGCCGTTCAGCTCGGCGATCCCGGGCAGCTCGCCGTCGGCGTGGTACGCCATGTGCAGGAACGGCGGGGCGTCGGGGTCGGTGCGGCTGTGCCACATCTGCGAGGTCACGCCCGGCTCGTCCGACACGGGCCCGCTCGTGACGATGTCCGGCGGGAGCGCGTACGACAGGCCCTCCAGGTCGTGGGCGTGCCAGCCGTCCGGGGGCTCGGTGACGAGGCCCCGCGCCGGGTCGGTGCCGTCGGCGGGCGCCGAGGCGGCGACCGGGGCCGCGCCGGGCAGCAGCGTCCCCGTGGCCGGGGTGCTCAGCGCGAACGCCGTCGCGGCGACGGCCGCGACCGTCGCAAGACCCCCGCCCGTGGCGAGAGTCGTGCGCCGCAGTCGGGTGCGCCGCACGGCGACGCGGGAGAGCGCGACCGGGTCGGCGGCCGTCGGCGGCACGACGCCGTCCGACACCTCGCGCAGGTGCGCGAGCCAGCGCTCGTCGTGGGGTGCGTGTCCTGTGGTCATGCGTCCTGTCCTTCCGAGAGCAGCGAGCGCAGGCGGGCGAGGCCCCGCGCGCCCTGGGACTTCACGTTGCCGATGCTGGTGCCCAGCTCGGCGGCGACCTCGGCCTCCGAGCGGTCGAGCAGGTGCCGCAGCACCACGACGCGGCGCTGACCCGGTCCGAGCCGGCGCAGCGCCCGCACGAGACGTTCGCGCTCGACCACCGTCGCGGCGTCGTCCCCCACCGCTCCGCGGGCCTCCTGCGTGACGGCCAGGTCCTCGGGCGACCGCAGCACCTCGCGGCGCGTGCGTCGCCACCCGTCGATGCGCGAGGTCGCCAGCACCCGGCGCGCGTAGGCGAACGGGTTGCCGTCCTTGACGCGGGACCAGCGCCGGTACGTCTTCTCCAGCGCGATCTGGGTGAGGTCGTGGGCCCGGTGGTCGTCACCGCACAGCAGGTAGGCGATGCGGTGCAGGGCGGCGGTGTGCTCGACGGCGAAGAGCCGGAACTGCTCCTCGGCCGAGACGCCGGTGCGGACGACGGCGAACGGGACCGCGCCGTCGGCCGAGGGCCCGGTGGCCCGCGTGCCGACGCGTGGGGTGACCGGTGGACCGGTCGCTTCGCTGAGTGCGCTCATACTCCCAGGACGCGGCAGGCGTGCCGGGAGGTTGCACACGTGATCTTTCCGGTTGCCCGCGCCCGCTAGGATTGCCCTACAGGCATCGACCCGGCCATCACCGGTGAGCCTCCGGAAGAACGGGCCGTCACGACTCCGAGCAGCGGGACGGCCTCAGTAGAACCGGACGGGTAGGCCCGTCACAGCCGTCAACGAGCGGGCGTCCACCACCGGTGGGCGTCAAGCGGGGTGGTACCGCGGCGCACCCGGGTGCGGCGTCCTCGCAGCAGAGCACGACCGACCTTCCCTGCTGCCGAACCGCTGAACCCGCCAGGAGCCACCGTCATGGCCTATCCGCTGCACCGCCCCGCCGACACGGAGGGCGCCGTCCCCGCCTCGCCGAACCTGCCCGACCTCGAGCGCGACGTGCTCGCCTACTGGGACAAGGACGACACGTTCCGCGCGTCCGTCGAGGCCCGCCCGGCCGGGGAGAACGGCAGCAACGAGTTCGTCTTCTACGACGGCCCGCCGTTCGCCAACGGTCTGCCGCACTACGGGCACCTGCTGACCGGCTACGCCAAGGACGTGGTGCCGCGCTACCGGACCATGAAGGGGCAGCGCGTCGAGCGCCGCTTCGGCTGGGACACGCACGGCCTGCCCGCCGAGCTCGAGGCGATGAGCCAGCTCGGCATCAAGACCAAGGACGAGATCGTCGAGCTGGGCATCGACCGGTTCAACGAGGCCTGCCGCTCCAGCGTGCTCAAGTACACCGACGAGTGGCGCACGTACGTGACGCGCCAGGCGCGCTGGGTGGACTTCGAGAACGACTACAAGACCCTGAACCCGACGTTCATGGAGAGCGTCCTCTGGGCGTTCAAGTCGCTGTTCGACAAGGGCCTGATCTACGAGGGCTTCCGCGTGCTGCCCTACTGCTGGAACGACCAGACGCCGCTGAGCAACCACGAGCTGCGCATGGACGACGACGTGTACCAGCAGCGCCAGGACCCGGCCGTCACGGTCGGCTTCCGGGTGTCGCGCGTGCCCGACGGCGCCGACGTGCTGCGCACGGGCGACCACCTGCTCATCTGGACGACGACGCCGTGGACCCTGCCGTCCAACCTGCTCGTCATGGTCGGGCCGGACGTCGACTACGTCGTCGTCGAGTCGTCGTACACGGGCACGCCGGAGCGCTACGTGCTCGCCGAGGCCCGGCTGGACGCCTACGCGCGCGAGCTCACCGACGAGGGTGCCGAGGCGCCGGCCGTCGTCGGCCGCCTCACGGGCAGCGACCTCGTGGGCGCCGCCTACGAGCCGCCGTTCTCCTACTACGCGGGCCATGAGGGCGCGCACCGGGTGGTCGAGGCCGACTTCGTCACCACGACCGACGGCACCGGCCTCGTGCACAACGCCGGCGCGTTCGGTGAGGAGGACAAGCAGGTCAGCGACCGCGAGGGCGTCGCGCCCGTCATCCCGGTGGGCGCCGACGGCCGGTTCACCCACCCGGTCGAGGAGTACGCGGGCCTGCAGGTCTTCGACGCGAACGCGTCGATCATCGACCACCTCAAGGCCCGCACGCGCGGCGCGGCCGACGACGAGGCCGGGCGGACGACGCCGGGCACGGTGCTGCTGCGCCGCGAGCAGTACGCCCACTCCTACCCGCACTGCTGGCGCTGCCGCCAGCCGCTCATCTACATGGGCGTGTCCTCGTGGTTCGTCGAGGTGACGAAGTTCAAGGACCGCATGGTCGAGCTCAACGAGCAGATCACCTGGGTGCCCGACCACATCAAGCAGGGCCAGTTCGGCAAGTGGCTCGAGAACGCGCGCGACTGGTCGATCACGCGCAACCGGTTCTGGGGCTCGCCCGTGCCCGTGTGGAAGAGTGACGACCCGGCCTACCCGCGCATCGACGTGTACGGGTCGTTCGAGGAGCTGGAGCGCGACTTCGGGCGCCTGCCGCGCGACAAGGACGGCAACCCGGACCTGCACCGGCCGTTCGTCGACGAGCTGACCCGGCCCAACCCGGACGACCCGACCGGGCGGTCGACGATGCGCCGTGTCGAGGACGTGCTGGACGTCTGGTTCGACTCCGGCTCGATGCCGTACGCGCAGGTGCACTACCCGTTCGAGAACGCCGACTGGTTCGAGCACCACTACCCGGGCGACTTCATCGTCGAGTACATCGGGCAGACGCGCGGCTGGTTCTACACGCTGCACGTGCTGGCCACGGCTCTGCTGGATCGTCCGGCGTTCCGGACGGCGCTGTCGCACGGCATCGTGCTGGGCTCCGACGGCCGCAAGATGTCGAAGTCGCTGCGCAACTACCCGGACGTCAACGAGGTCTTCGACCGCGACGGGTCCGACGCCATGCGCTGGTTCCTCATGGCCTCGCCGATCCTGCGCGGCGGCAACCTCATCGTCACCGAGGACGGCATCCGCGACGCCGTCCGTCAGGTGCTGATGCCGCTGTGGAGCACGTACTACTTCTTCACGCTGTACGCCAACGCCGCAGCGGACGGCGCGGGCTACACCGCGCAGCCGCTGACGGCGGAGCGTGCGGCCGGACTGCCCGTGATGGACCGCTACCTGCTGGCCCGCACCCGTGGCCTGGTCACCGACGTGACCGAGCAGCTCGACGGCTACGACATCGCCGGCGCGTGCGAGTCGGTGCGGCAGTACCTCGACGCACTGACCAACTGGTACGTGCGCACCCAGCGCGACCGCTTCTGGGCCGAGGACGCCGACGCGTTCGACACCCTGCACACCGCCCTGGAGACCCTCACCCGCGTGATGGCACCGCTCGCGCCGCTGCTCACCGAGGAGGTCTGGCGCGGCCTGACCGGCGGGCGCTCGGTGCACCTCGCCGACTTCCCGACGGTCGAGGGCTCGGCCCTGCTCGCCGACGACGACCTCGTCGCCGCCGTCGACTCCGCCCGGGCCGTGGTGTCGCAGACGCTCGCCCTGCGCAAGGCGAACAAGCTGCGCGTGCGCCAGCCGCTGCGCTCGCTCGTCGTGGCGGTCGCCGACCCGGCGGGTGTCGCGCCGTTCACGGGCCTGCTCGAGTCCGAGCTGAACGTCAAGGAGGTGCGCCTCGTGGAGTTCTCGCCCGAGGTCGCCGCGTCCTACGGCGTGACGGAGCGGCTCGCGGTCAACGCCCGGGCCGCCGGGCCGCGGCTGGGCCGAGGCGTGCAGGCCGTCATCAAGGCGGCGAAGGCCGGCGACTGGTCGGTGTCCGGCACGGGCGCCGTCGTCGTCGCGACCGCCGACGGCGACGTCGAGCTGCAGGACGGCGAGTACGAGCTGACGACCGTGGTCGGTGGCTCGGCCGCCGACGTGGGCGAGGTCGCTGCGGCCGTGCTGGCCGGCGGCGGGTTCGTGGTGCTCGACCTCGCGCTGGACGACGCGCTGCGCGCCGAGGGCTACGCCCGCGACGTCGTCCGCGACGTCCAGGACGCGCGCAAGGCCGCGGGGCTCCAGGTCGCCGACCGCATCACGCTCGACCTGACCGTCCCGGCCGAGTGGGTCGCAGCGGTCGAGGAGCACCGGCAGCTGGTCTCGCGCGAGACGCTCGCGACGTCGGTCACGGTCACCGAGGGGGAGACCCGGACGGTGACGGTCACCAAGGCCTGACCGGGGCCGAGCCCTGCTCGGCTCTCATCCCGACGTTTCTCGGCTTTGCAGCGAGTCAAAGCCGAGAAACGTCGGGGTGAGAGCCGAGCGGAGGTGCGGACGCCGCCCCTCACATGTCGAGGCGGGCGTCCCAGTGCTCGAGGATGTCGACCATCGGGATGCCGTACACGTACGAGAAGCACTGGGTCGGCAGCGACGTGCTGCCGCAGCTGCGGCGGTTCGACCCGCCGTCGATCATGCCGCGCGCGTAGGCCTTGCCGTCGATGACGACGTACATCGGCCCGCCGCTGTCGCCCCCGCCGACGACGACGCCGCCGTCGTCCCGGCTCGCCCTGAACCCGTGGCACGTCTCGTCGCCGCAGGTCCACGCGAGGTTCGTGGCGCGGATCGTCGCGCAGTGCTCCCCGGTGACAGCGCCCGAGCTGCAGATGTGCTGCCCGACGGCGGGCGCCTGCACACCCACGACCGGGAACCGGAAGCGCGGGTTGTCCCTGCCGGCGTCCCACGGGCCACCGAACACGGACGCGGCGGTCTGCGGGCTGCCGACCGGGTCGATGAGCTGGGCGTCCAGGTGGGGTGCCCGGGCGGCGACCGTGCCGAGGCGCTGACCGGCGCCGTCGCGCACCACGTCGCCCACGCGGGCGTTGCAGTGCGCCGCGGTGACGAGGCGGTGGTCGCCCGTCGCGGTCACGATCGCGAAGCCCGTCGTGCAGTAGTCGTTGCCGTCGGCCGTGGCGATCGCACCGCCGCCGTGCCACGGTGCACGGTCGTCCCGGCGGTCGCCCGCCGTGGACTCGACGCCGGGGGCGGCCTCCGGTCCGGTCCCGGGCCCCACCTCGTCCCGGGCCGGCGTGGTCCGCACCGGGACGCCTGCCGTGCGCTCGAGGTACCGCGCGAGGTCGTGCCGCGCGGCCACGGCGGACGCCGCGGCGACCTCGGCGACCAGTCCGGAGTGGTCGGGCGCCGGGTAGGCCGCAAGCACGACGTCCGGCCCGTGCTCCGCGCGCACGCCGTCGAGCAGGCGGGTGCTCGCGGCGCGCAGCTCGGCGTCGCTGAACGTCGCACGCCGCACGACGACGGTCACGCCGCGCGGGGCCGCCTCCTGGAGCCGCAGCGCCGCGGTGGGGGCGGTGCCCTTCCACGAGAGCGTCACGGTCGCGGTGGGGTAGTCGACGGCGACGCCCGCGTAGCCGGGCACCCGGGCGAGCTCCGTCGCCGAGCCTGCGACCTGGTCGACGGCGTGGTTCGTGGCGTGCCCGGCCGTGCCAGCCGGCTCGTCGAGACCGGTGACGGCCGCCTCGACCACGGCAGGTGACGCGGTGCCAGCGGCGGCGGCGCCCGCCGGGCCGATGCTCCCCGACGCCGCGGCGGGCACGGCGAGCGCCGCCCCCAGTGCCATCGCGCCGAGTGCGATCACGCGCCGGACCGTGCTGTTCCGCGTCATTGCCGTCGTCCCCCCGAGCGACACCACACAGCGTCGACCGACGCCGCCGTGTCATCGTTGAGCACGGGGTGAAATGCTGCAACACACAGTCTGTGATGTG